>NZ_JBHWUO010000156.1:0-1036 GCF_042736975.1 Streptomyces sp. NPDC059989 | reverse complement strand
CCTTTTAAAATATCCCAAGTCACTTCTCCGGCTTCTTCCATCTGTTTTGCTTGTTCGAGCTGAATCACATACTGCTGCTGGGAAGGTTCAAGGTTCTCGTAACCGATCTTCTTCGCAATCTCTAAGTATTCATCCGGATCAGTTACTCCATCGGCCAGCTTTTTCTTCAAATCCTTGATTTCCCGCTCTTTCGCTTCTTCCTTCTTAATCGTCAAATAATCATCCGAATGTCTTGCAATCTCGCCTTTTTTCTTATGTATGTCACTTTCTCTGTACGCCTTGGCGTTATAGTGAAGTGGTGTTACATTTTTCCCTTTGCCTGTAGCATTTTGGAGCTGCTGAAAATCTGCCTGAATGAAATGTTCATTTGCCTCGGTTTCTGCGTATTCTTTCGTTAGATCGTGATCAAGCTTTCCGAGTTTATGTATGGTCTTATCCCGTTTTTTGTCTGCTGAATCCAGCTTTTGATCGACATCTTCTGTAGAGAAAACATCAAGATGAATGATATCACTGATTTCATCAAGGATACCTTTCATTTCATTGCGCTGCTCCTGCATGATAGCTTGTGATGTATTCTTCGCATGTATCAACTCATGTTCTAAAAATGACTCTTCCACAAACGAATCGGCCAATCCGGCATCAGCTACTTTTCCTGAAATACTGTTAAGAAACGCAATCTTCATATCGATCAGATCAAGCCAGCTGTCTGTGACGCCGGCGTGGTCCTTGAAAAAAGCTTTAATGTTATTGGCGCCCCGGCCTGAGAAGTCGCTGTCACCGAGGTCAGCCATACCTTGAAACGCTTTTTTCAGATTGACCATCTGGCCGCGCAGTTTTTTGTATTCATCGGCACGCTGTTTGGCAGCGGCGAGGAGGGTGGTTGCTTCGAAAACTTTCATGACCATATCCTTTCTTTTGTTCGATATCAAAATTTTACCACGTGAGTCGGGATATACAGTGTAGGAAATAGGTAATAAGAATAAAATGAATCTTTTGGCTTGCGACTTCCTTCCTGTATGAAGGGAGGCTTTTTATG
>NZ_JBHWUO010000155.1:0-1039 GCF_042736975.1 Streptomyces sp. NPDC059989 | reverse complement strand
CCCTGATACCGAAGAGGTCTATACAGACATCTACAATCAATTCACTAACGAATCCACTTCAGGAGAGTTTGAAAAGTCCCTCGAAAACGGTAATGCATTAGCTCCAGAAATTAAATTTGAAGCACTGGCCGACACTGACACAGACGAGATGGCCGTTGTTATTGAAGCGAGCAGAGATGATAATGTAGCTGCTCCAGATCCTGGCCCTGACACAGAAACTCAAACTAAATCCGTAGACGTTGGCAATTAATTTTACAGGAGTGATTTTTAATGGCAGCAAAACTTAATGATTTCGATGGTGTAAAATCTTCAGCTAGAGATGATGGAAACGGTGGTTTAGTAACTGACATTCATCTCAAATCACAAGAAAAGCCTCTACAAGTTGACTTCCCTCAAGCTGGTTTGGATGCTATCAAAGGGATCCAAGTACAATCCCCTTCCGTGACCTTGAATGAAAGAGATCCCGGTTTCTCCTCTTTTAAGACGGATAAATTCACTGTTACTTCAACAGCTCAAAAGGTTACCGCAGGTATCACTGACAGAACAGCACTTACTATTTATCCTCCCGCAGAAGGCACGATTTACATTGGAAACTCTACAGTAACTGCTGATACAGGTATCCCATTGACAGCTGGTGACAAACCTTTTTCAGTTCCTGTCGCTGCTGGTAAAACACTTTATGTCTATGTGATTAATGACGGTACTGACAGAGATGTAAGAGTGTTTGAAGCTAAATAATTTGAGGGGATTCTTCCCCTCTCCTTTTTAAATAAAAGTCAGTTTTTAAACAGATTTAGGAGGTGGAGTTGTTGACAGAAACCGATGAAACTATTTTAAAAACCATTCCAGATAAAGCAACCTTTATATTCCACGAAGCAACAACTGACCCGTCTGAAGGTGAAGAATTTGTAGTATCACATTATCGGGATATTACTGTTAAGATCTCTGGTTCCTCAACTTCAAGAGAAATAAAATTCTTTGCTGTAGATGAAAATGGCGAAAAGACAGAAATTGCTGGAACAAACAAAACTGATTTTCA
>NZ_JBHWUO010000154.1:0-1050 GCF_042736975.1 Streptomyces sp. NPDC059989 | reverse complement strand
AAAGGGACGGCCGCTATGTCCAGAAGGGCAAGCTTTATTCCCATCGCTGCGGGAAAGTATGCCCATAATGAACGGCTGTTCCGCCTTATCATGATATAAGAAACGATTTCCAGCAGGATAAACAGAGCGTTCACCCACAAGTAAATGAGCATTGCCGCAAACAGAAACAGCAGAAGCGTATTCCGCAGCGTGCCGGAAAACAGAAGAGCGCGCATCATATCAAAGAATGAAAAAGACTGCATGCTGCCGTTGACGACATTGGGATTGTAAATGGTAAAACGCCCGAACTGATCAAAAAGCATAAAAAATAACCATAACAGTGAAAACCATTGAATGATATGTACGATGACACCCGTCAAAACGAGTCTGTCGGCAGCCTTATTTCTCATGTGCATCCTCCCCGCCGGTTTTTATTCTTGTCATTGTTTTTGTTTCTCCGTATATCTTCCAAATGAGCGTACCGTTTTTTCCTCTTTTCAACGTGCTTTTGACGGGATGCGGATGTCCGAGGTATTCAATCTCGATCGTCCCGTCCGTGTTTTGTGAGATCACCTTGTACACATCTGAGGGCATGGCAACCTCGCCGCGGCCTTGAATGACCTGCTTTGTCAGCACGCTGTCTTTCGTAAACGTGACGGTTTCAGATCTGACCCCGTCCATCGGGCCCGGTTTCAGCCCTGCATCCCATGTCCCGTAATAAAAAGGGGTATCGTCTGCTTTCTTTTGCGAGCAGCCTGTTATCATGACGCATCCGAAAACAAGAACCGTCATGATGAAAATCCGTATGTTCCGCAACATGATCACCTTCCTTTGAAGCTTTTTTACGCCTGTAACTTAGGCAGATGCCGTGGCACTGTGCAATTGACTACATAGTGTATAAAGACTTCACTAGATAAGGAGAATGATGAATGAACCCATATCAGTACTACACCCCGCCTGCCTATTTCCCTCAGCAGCAGGAATACGAAGTGAACCGCGTTGAGTATGAGCCGTATCAGCAGCAGGAAAGCTATTATTATGCGCCCCCTCAGTCTGAAGAGCGGCAGCCGA
>NZ_JBHWUO010000153.1:0-1079 GCF_042736975.1 Streptomyces sp. NPDC059989 | reverse complement strand
CTAGGGCCTGTGTGATGTCGTGATCAGTTCCTGGCTTCTGGCCTCTTCGCGAGGTGGAACCCAGTAGGACTGTGGTCGTGACGCGTAGGCAACTCACGAATGCGCAATGGAAGTTCATCGAGCCGTACCTGCCGATCGGTAGGTACGGCCCGTACCCGGAGCGGCTGCGGGAGCAGTTCGAGGGTGTGATCTGGCGGTTCCGGTCCAGTGCCCAGTGGCGAGAGATGCCTGCCGAGTTCGGCCCCTGGGCCACCGTCTACGGGCGCTTCCGCGTCTGGCGGGACGCCGGAGTGTTCTCCGCCCTACTGGAAGGCCTGATTGCCGAGGCCTCCCGCGCGGGCAGAACAGACTTGTCGCTGGTCAGTGTGGATTCCACAACAGTCCGCGCCCACCACGACGCCGCGGGGATGCGCGTGAGCAAGCACCTCATGCACGCTCTGGAAGAAGCCGCGCGGGAGCAGGAGACAGCCCGGCAAAAGGGGGCAGCCCGGAGGAACAGAACGGACAGGCCGAGCGCCGGCGCATCCGGCGCAGACGCAAGCTCCGCCTGAAGGAAGCCCTGCTCGGAAGGTCCCGGGGCGGACTGACCAGCAAGATTCATCTCGCCGCGGACCGCAGGTGCCGTCCGCTCGCGCTGGTCCTGACCGCCGGGCAGGCCGGGGACAGCCCGCAGTTCATCCCCGTGCTCAAGAGGGTGAGAGTCCGCCTGCCCGTCGGCCGTCCCCGCACGACGCCCGGCGCGGTTGCCGCGGATAAGGCCTACTCGTCCCGCGGTAACCGCTCCTACCTGCGCAGACGCGGTATCAAGGCAGTCATCCCGGAAAAGCGGGACCAGGCCGCCAACCGGAAGAAGAAGGGCGCACGAGGCGGCCGACCCGTCAGCCACGACGCCGACCTCTACAAGGAGCGGAACACGGTCGAACGCCTGATCAACAAGCTGAAGGCCTGGCGAGGGATCGCCACCCGCTATGACAAGGCGCCCGAGAGCTACCTCGCCGGCCTCCACCTCCGCGCCGCAATGATCTGGATCGACGACCTGCTGAAAACCGCCGAATGATCACGACATCACACAGGCCCTA
>NZ_JBHWUO010000152.1:0-1104 GCF_042736975.1 Streptomyces sp. NPDC059989 | reverse complement strand
AAGCCGCCGTCCGTTCCATGCATAATCCCAATCCCGAGCGGATCGAAAAACTGGTGCGGGGAATTATATCCGATAAGCTTCAGGACGGACAATTCTCAGAATGTGATCTCACGTTCCGAGAACTGGATACGATCGCAAAAACACTATGTGCGACTTTAAAAGGAATTTTCCACTCCCGGATTGAATATCCGGAGGCTACGAAGAAGGTGAAATAAATGGGTTTACTCATAGATATTGTTGATGAAACGAACAGCGTCTCAGCTGATGCGCTCCAAGAAGTGGAGAAGCTGCTCCAATTCGCGGCGGAAAAAGAAGGCGTTCAGGATCAGGCTGAAGTATCGGTCACGATTGTGACAAATGAAGAAATCAGAGAAATCAACAGAGACTACCGGGGAAAAGACACTCCGACTGACGTCATTTCGTTTGCGCTTGAAGAAGAAGGCGAGGACGAGGTTGAAATCGTAGGCGCCGACATGCCGCCTGTTTTAGGAGATATTATCATCAGCGCAGACAGAACGAAAGAGCAGGCGGAAGAGTACGGCCATTCGTTTATGAGAGAGCTCGGTTTTCTGGCCGTCCACGGCTTTTTGCATTTGCTTGGCTATGATCACATGACAAAAGAAGAAGAGGAAGAAATGTTTTCAAAGCAAAAGGATTTGCTGGATGAGTATGGACTCACGAGATCATAAAAACGAGTGGAGCAGGTTCCTGAAGAGCTTTGTCCATGCATGGAGGGGAATCTGGAAAACGGCGCGGTCAGAGCGGAATTTTCAATTTCATATTACCGCGGCCTGCGCCGTTATCGTTTGCGGTTTTCTCACCGGGCTGAGCACAGCCGAATGGGCCGTTGTTTTGGTGCTGATCGGAGGGATGCTTGCTTTGGAGCTTTTAAATACGGCGATAGAGCATGTTGTGGATTTAGTTACCGATCAGTATCACCCGCTCGCAAAAGCGGCAAAGGACGCGGCCGCCGGAGCCGTTTGCGTCTTTGCCGTGATATCGTGTATCATTGGTTTACTCATCTTCCTGCCGAAGATATGTTAGCAGAAGATTCTTACAATTATTTTACATTGCCAAAAATGGGCGTGAAAAACCAATCATAAT
>NZ_JBHWUO010000151.1:0-1104 GCF_042736975.1 Streptomyces sp. NPDC059989 | reverse complement strand
CTTTGAAGGTAGCCGCCGGGATTCCCTCTTACATCAAGGACGAGACCGTCAATCGCTTGTTTTTCAAGCTTTTTCAGCGCCGCGGCGAAGTCCTGGGCGGTATGCTCGGAAAATGTCGATATGCCGATGTAGCCGACATGATGGCCGCCTGATTCTTTGCGGGAAGCAAATACGGTTTCAAGCGGGATTTCCGCTCTTTTAATCCGGAATGACAGCTGTTTATCAGTACCCGGACGCTGTATTTTAATAGAAACCTTCGATCCTTTTTTTCCTCAGATTTTCAGCAAGGCTTCGTTTAAACCTGTCCCGTTCAGTGACTCGCCGTTTATGCTGATGATTTCATCATTCGGCTTGAGGCCCGCTTTTTCCGCCGGAGATTGCTTAAACGGTGATACGATAATGATTTTATTGTCTTTCATACCGACTTCAGCGCCGATCCCTTCGAAAGAAGAATCAAGAGAATCGGAAAACTGCTTGGCGGTCTGCTTGTCCATATAAACGGAATAAGGGTCGTTTAATGTAGACAGCATCCCCTGAATCGCTCCTTCAAGAAGCTTTTCTTTATCTACATTTTCCACGTATTCGTTCGAGATCAGCTCATATGCTTTTTCGATTTTATCCATTGCCCGGCTTCTTTCTGCGTCTGATGAATTCGGCTGTGCCGCCCCGGCAATATGGGCTCCGCCGCACATGATGCTGACGGCAGCTATCACTGCGATCATTTTCTGCTTCATCGTTTACCTCCTCTTAGTCCTTTTACGAAAACCTGGAGATAGTATGTGTAAATTGCAAAGAATTCATGTAACGGCAACAAAAAAATGAAAAAGCGAGATTGTTACATATATATGGGTAACGTATAATATTTTGTATGCAATTCATTAAATATACAGGAGAATGCGATATGAAAATAAAATTATCGATTTTATCCGCGGCGGTTCTGGCCGCAGGCATTACCGCCTTTGTCTGGCCAAAAACAGAGGCCAATGAAAAAATGCAGACGGACGCCCTGTATGTTTCTCCGGCAGGCAGCGACCAAAATGAAGGAACGAAAGAAAAGCCGTTCCGCACATTAAAACATGCGGCTGAAAAGGCAGAGGCCGGGAC
>NZ_JBHWUO010000150.1:0-1147 GCF_042736975.1 Streptomyces sp. NPDC059989 | reverse complement strand
GCTAACGCATTTTATATTTTGAAAATTCAATAAATTTAAAATGGAGAGTGATAAAAGGTGTTTATCAATCAAAATAGAATAGTGGGAGCCTCAAAAAAGGGTAAGGGGGCAGAGAAGGCGAGCTTTGGCGGGCCTGACCTTCTCTACCTAGTACCCCGCAAAGTAGCGGAGTGCCGTAAGTATAACATGCTGCGGTTTTGTTTTTCAATGCTACTTGTGCTATCCCTTGTGACAATCGGGTTAAACAGTGCTATGGCAGCGGATCAGTACCGGAATTTTGAGGAATTGCAGGCTAATGAAGATCCCGTGAATTACAACATATTCACGCGAGAGCTTGGAACGTCTGTCCTAATCTTTGCGCCTCACGGCGGCGGGATTGAGGGTGGAACAAGTGAGCTTGCCAGGGAGCTAAGTAAATCTTATTCCACGTATCTATTTGAAGGATTGAAGGCATCAGGAAATACATCTTTGCATATCACTAGCACGAATTTTGATGAGCCTCAAGCCCTTGAACTATTAAGCCAGCATGATTTCACGTTGTCGCTACATGGCTATGCTTCAGATGAAAAGCATATTTTAGTAGGTGGGACGGATCAGGAAAATGCAGGGAAACTCACGGAAACCTTGAATGCTGCGGGCTTCTCAGCTGAGTTATTGCCGGAGGGTGCAGCCTTATCCGGTACAGATCCGGCGAATGTCGCAAATAAGAATAGAACCGGAATGAGTATCCAGCTAGAAATAAGCACCGGACAGCGGCGGGCCATGTTCGATACGTTTTCACTAAATGGCCGTGAAGTCTCCAAAAATGAAACGTTCTACCGGTTTACGGATCTCCTTTCCGACTTTGTTAATGCGAACGTAAGCAGAAAGGCGGGTGCTTAATATGGGCGCTGTTGAAAGCTTACAACCGATGTATTATTTCATTAACTTTGACGAATGGGGTATAAATCCGAACTGTGAGAACGCGGAAGCAACAACACAAGGCTTTAACGATGCTATCCAGCACGCGGCCAAGAATGGATATTACGGCGTTTATATTCCTGGTGGCCGTTTCCTGATTGATCCCGTTAGTAAGTTCGGGAGCTTGCCGGAATACGGCGGCGGGGTTCGCGGAGCTTCAAACCTGAAAATAAAAATGTCAAAAACA
>NZ_JBHWUO010000149.1:0-1149 GCF_042736975.1 Streptomyces sp. NPDC059989 | reverse complement strand
TGAATAAAGAATCCGTATAAACCCCATTTTTATAATGGGGTTTTTTTATGGAGGACATCTTTTCCTTTTTCAGAACAGAAAGAAAGGGTATACTACGAAGAGACTGTTTTATATACAGGGCAGGCGGATAAGCCGATTTTGCCCGATCCCGGAATTGTACAACGATGAAAAAGTTGTATTATAATGGTTCATACTAAAGTCACGGAGGTGTCAGTCACATGGCAGAAGATACAAAACGCAGCATCCCGCTCCTCCCTTTAAGAGGCTTATTGGTATACCCGACAATGGTTTTACATTTAGATGTAGGCCGTGACAAGTCGGTTCAGGCTCTTGAACAGGCAATGATGCATGATCATATGATTTTTTTAGCCACTCAGCAGGATATTTCGATAGACGAACCGGGTGAAGAGGATATTTTCGCCGTCGGCACTTATACAAAAATTAAACAGATGCTGAAGCTGCCCAACGGTACGATCAGAGTGCTTGTAGAAGGAATTCAGCGGGCGCAGATTCTTGAATACGCCGAGCTCGAAGATTATACTTCGGTCGATATACAGCTGATGCATGAGGATGATTCAAAAGACGTGGAAGACGAAGCGCTTATGCGGACGCTGCTGGACCATTTTGACCAGTACATAAAAATTTCTAAAAAAATCTCCGCAGAAACGTATGCGGCTGTGACTGATATTGAAGAGCCCGGCAGAATGGCGGATATCGTCGCTTCTCATCTCCCGCTGAAATTAAAGGACAAGCAGGACATTTTAGAAACGGCGGATATTAAAGAACGTCTGAATAAGGTCATCCGTTCCATTCATAATGAAAAAGAAGTGCTGGAGATTGAGAAAAAAATCGGTCAGCGCGTCAAACGTTCGATGGAACGCACTCAAAAGGAATACTACTTGCGTGAACAGATGAAAGCCATTCAGAAGGAGCTTGGCGACAAAGAAGGAAAAACCGGCGAAGTTCAGACGCTGACGGAAAAAATCGAAGAAGCAGGCATGCCTGAGCGTGTCAAAGAAACGGCGCTTAAGGAATTAAGCCGTTACGAAAAAGTGCCGTCAAGCTCAGCGGAAAGCTCTGTTATCCGCAACTATATTGACTGGCTCATCGCCCTTCCGTGGTCGGATGAAACAGAAGATAAACTTGACA
>NZ_JBHWUO010000148.1:0-1155 GCF_042736975.1 Streptomyces sp. NPDC059989 | reverse complement strand
AGAGCTGAGAAGCCTCGGTATTCAGCCTAATATCATCGTCGTGCGCACGGAAATGCCGATTTCTCAAGATATGAAAGATAAAATCGCGCTCTTCTGCGATATTGACACGAAAGCGGTCATCGAGTGCGAAGATGCGGACAACCTTTACTCCATCCCGCTTAACCTTCAGGAGCAGGGACTCGATAAGCTTGTCTGCGATCATATGAAATTAGAATGCAAAGACCCGGATATGACGGAATGGAAAGACCTTGTCACGAAAGTGAAAAACTTGTCTAAAACCATTACAATCAGCCTCGTCGGTAAATACGTCGAGCTTCAGGACGCTTACATTTCAGTCGTTGAATCACTGCGCCACGCCGGCTATGCGTTTGACGCTGATGTGAAGATCAAATGGATTAACGCCGAAGAAGTGACAGAAAGCAATATTCAAGAGCTGACTGGCGGCACAGACGGAATTATCGTGCCCGGCGGTTTCGGAGACCGCGGCGTAGAAGGGAAAATCATCGCCGCCAAGTATGCGCGTGAGAATAAAATTCCGTTCTTCGGCATCTGCCTCGGTATGCAGATTGCATCCATTGAATATGCGCGAAACGTATTAGGTCTGGAAGGGGCTCACTCTGCGGAGATCGATCCGTCCACTCCTTATCCGATCATCGACCTTCTGCCAGAACAAAAAGATGTCGAGGATCTTGGAGGAACGCTTCGTCTCGGACTGTACCCTTGTAAGCTTCAGGAAGACACGAAAGCCTTCGAAGCGTATGCGGATGAAGTGGTATACGAACGCCACCGCCACCGTTATGAATTCAACAACGAATACAGACAGCAAATGGAAGAGAACGGTTTTGTGTTCTCAGGCACAAGCCCTGACGGCCGTCTTGTGGAAATCATCGAGCTGAAAGACCATCCTTGGTATGTCGCTTGCCAGTTCCACCCTGAGTTCAAATCAAGACCGACAAGACCTCAGCCTTTATTCAAAGACTTTATCGGCGCTTCCGTACAAGCTGCAGAACAGAAGTAATAAAAAAAGACTTGCCTCCTTTAAAAGCGGCAAGTCTTTTTTCTGCATCAGGCATATTCCTGCATCATTTCCTTTAACGTAAAGGAAAGTGCGTGATAGACATACAGGCCTGTCATTAATGAAGGAAAGCCGTATCT
>NZ_JBHWUO010000147.1:0-1162 GCF_042736975.1 Streptomyces sp. NPDC059989 | reverse complement strand
CTATAAGTAAATCGAGTACTCTTGAAAGGATTTGAGATAGGGTGGATTATAATCGCGATGATGAACAGTACGCCTCCGAACAGCCCCGCCGCAGCAAGAGAGGGTACTTTCTATCAAGTCTGATCGGCGTCATCGTCGGGGCCGCGCTCATGGCTTTCCTGCTGCCGTACTGGACAGGCGGAGACCATGGAGAAAGCAGCAAAAGCACCAGCCAGCGTCTCGGCAGCGAACAGGTGAAAACAGTCAACGTCAATGTCAACGATGCTGTCACGAATATGGTCAGCCGTGTATCAGGTTCGGTAGTCGGTGTTCTCAATATCCAAAAGACCGATATTTGGGGAGAGGGCGGCGAAGCGGGAAGCGGGTCGGGCGTCATTTACAAAAAGAACGGAAACACTTCTTATATCGTAACCAATCACCATGTCATTGCAGGTGCGACTGAAATTGAGATCAGCCTGAAGGATGGCTCACGCGTGCCTGCTGAGCTGATCGGGAGCGACCGTCTGATGGATCTCGCCGTGCTAAAGGTGAAGTCTGATAAAATCAAATCGGCCGCCCAGTTCGGCAATTCTGATCAAGTCAAAGTCGGAGAACCGGTCATTGCGATCGGAAATCCGCTCGGGCTTGAATTTGCGGGATCAGTGACACAGGGGATCATTTCAGGCACGGAAAGGGCAGTGCCCGTTGACTCAAACGGCGACGGACAGCCGGATTGGAATGCGGAAGTGCTGCAGACCGATGCCGCGATTAACCCCGGCAACAGCGGCGGCGCTTTGATGGATATATCGGGCAAGGTGGTCGGCATCAACTCAATGAAGATCGCTGAATCCGCCGTTGAAGGCATCGGCCTGTCCATCCCGTCAAAGCTTGTCATTCCCGTTATTCAGGATTTAGAAAAATACGGAGAAGTCAGACGGCCTTTCCTCGGTATTGAGATGAAATCCTTAACGGATATTGCGAGCTACCATTGGAGCCAGACGCTGAAACTTCCGAAAGGCGTTAAAACCGGGGCGGTCATTATGGGTGTCGACGCGTTTTCACCGGCCGGAAAAGCGGGTTTGAAAAAGCTCGACGTGATTACCGGGTTCGACGGACATAAGGTCAATGACGTTTTGGATCTCCGTGAGCGCCTGTATCGCAAAAAGATCGGAGACCGTGTGAA
>NZ_JBHWUO010000146.1:0-1162 GCF_042736975.1 Streptomyces sp. NPDC059989 | reverse complement strand
TACTGATCTTTTCGTAAGTTCAGTGGGTGTGGTGGCCGTGTGGGTGGGAGGCTGTCGGGGTGGCTTATCAACCTTCCTCTTCGGCTGCCGGCTCCTCCCTTCCTCCGTTGTCGCGGCCTCAGTTGGCGGAGGCACGTCGTGTTCGGGCAGTCGAGTTGTTCGAGGACGGTGTCTCGAATGCGGAGATCGCGCACGCGGTGGGGGTGTGTGCCGAGAGTGTGCGGCGTTGGCGGCGGGTGTGGGAGCAAGGCGGTGCTTCGGCCCTGCGGCGACGGGCAGCCACCGGACGCCCACCCAAGCTGGACGACACCCAGGTCGAGACGGTCCGGGCCGCGTTGGAGCAAGGTGCCCAGGCGCATGGTTTCGAGGCCGACCTGTGGACCCTGGAACGAGTCGGCACGGTCGTCACCCGGGCAACGGGGGTGGTGTTGTCGAGGGCGTCGGTGTGGCGGCTGCTGACCGGCCGGCTCGGATGGAGCCTGCAGCGGCCCGAGCGGCGGGCGGTCGAGCGGGACGAGTCGGAGATCGCCCGCTGGATCGCGCACGAGTGGCCGCGCATCAAAAAGGGGCCGTGAACACACGTGCCTGGATCGTCTTCCTCGACGAATCAGGCGTCTCCCTGCTCCCTCAGATCCGCCGCACCTACTCGCCCCGAGGACGGACTCCGCTCCTGCGGCACCGCCTGAACTGGAAGCGCGCGTCGATGGCCGGGGCTTTGGGTTACCACTCCACCGACCCCGATCGCGGGGCCCGCCTGTGCTTCCACCTCAAGCCCGGCAGCTACGACACCGCCGGGCTCATCGAGGTCCTGGAGCAGATGAAGGTGTTCTACCGCGGCGAGCGGGTGGTCCTGGTCTGGGACGGCCTGTCCGCCCATTGGAGCCGGGCGATGCAGGCCTGGGTCGCCGAGCAGGACTGGCTGACCCTGGAGCGATTACCCGCCTACGCTCCCGAGCTGAACCCGGTGGAGCTGCTGTGGTCCTCGCTCAAGAAGCGTGAACTCGCCAACCTCGCCGGCGACCACCTCGCCGATGTCGCCGACGCCACCGAGCAAGGCATCCACCGCATCAACACCAACCCACAACTGCCATGGTCATTCCTCGCCCATACCGGCCTGACCATCCACCCACCACACCAACTGAACTTACGAAAAGATCAGTAG
>NZ_JBHWUO010000145.1:0-1177 GCF_042736975.1 Streptomyces sp. NPDC059989 | reverse complement strand
ACATTAAAGTATCCGATTGGCGGACTTACACGAAGGCGGAAAGGTTTTGGCTTTTGGAAAACACGGCATTCAGTCAATGGAAAAGAAAAAACAAGAGAGGGGATTTGAAATGAAATCATATAGAAAGGTCGCATTCAGTCAAAGCGCATTTGATCAGTGGAGACTTAATCAAGCAGGGGGAACGATAACAATTCCACCGTCAGGCAATCCGTTTTTCGAATTTAAAACAAAGGCGCAGTACGAAAAATACTTGCAATTAAACAGCGAAAGGGGCAACTGGGCGTGAGTAGACTGCAAACAATGGCACGATTCGATGAAAGAATTCCTGAACCGACTGTGATCGGAAAGTGTAAAGGATGCGGCGAGATAATAACAGCAAGCGAAGAGTTTTTTGATCATGAAGGGGAATTTATTCACGATGAATCGGATTGCATTAGAGAGTATTTCAAGAAAATTGCTGATCTTGTGCAATAAAAAAGAACCTCCTAAAAAGAAGGTTCAAACGTAACACAAACTTCGTTGCGCGGAAGTACCCTAACACTTCCGCATGAAAGGTAGATACCTTTAATTAGGAATTATATCTACCTTTCTCCTAAAAATCAATAGAATCAGGGTGAAAACATGGAAAATAATTTTGTGATTTTCGACAATGATCCATTTGCTGAGGAAGTTGGCACGGAAGAACAAGAGGAACAAACGGAGCAAGAGGCGTTTGAAGTATCAGACCTTGAAACGGCGGCAGAAGCGCAAAGACGAATCGCTCACTTTATGGAAAAACAGCAGAAAATTGATCAGATTGCTGAAAATCAGATCGCGCCATTTCTTGAAAAGATCGAGAAAATAAAGATGTGGCAGGAGCAAGAAAAGGAAAAATACATGAAGAAACAGGCGTTTTATGAAAATCGGCTTGAGCGTTATATGAGGCAGGAAGTCGAAGAACAGAAGAAAAAAGGACGTAAGCCACAAAAAACAATCAAGCTTCCATACGGCACTCTCAAGCTTATAAAGCAACAGCCGGAATTTCAGCGGAATGATTCAGAGTTATTGGGATATGCCAAGGAAAACGGATTTTTGAAGGTGGCTGAGAGTGTCGATTGGTCATCCATCAAAAGCAAATGCACGGTATTTGGTGACAAGTTAATAGATCCGGAAGGGCAACTTGTTCCAGGTGTTACAG
>NZ_JBHWUO010000144.1:0-1194 GCF_042736975.1 Streptomyces sp. NPDC059989 | reverse complement strand
AGCGCATCAGATCGCTACGCGCTCCTCATTGCCCGGCGTCCGGCGACCGTCTCGGGCTGACACCTGCACCACATGTTGATCCGAGCGGCCTGGGGAGCGGATGGGCGCGTCAGATCGCTACGCGCTTCCCTTCTCTCGGCGACCGACGGCCTTCCAGGGCTGGTCTGGGGCGGGGATCAGGGCTGCTCGCCCATGGCTGCGCGGAGCCAGTCCAGGGTGCCTTGGGCGAGGAGTTCGTCGGCGAGGCGCTGGGCGGTTTCGGTGGTCAGCCGACCGCGGCTGTTGTCGATCCAGCGTTGTGCGTTCGCGTAGCCCTGGGCCTTGTATTCGATGCCCTGGAGCATGCATTCCAGCTTGTCGGCGTCTCGGGCGCAGATCGATTCGGGTGTCTCTTTGGCCTCGTACTCCGCTACGAGGTCTTGGATGGTTGCGGCGAGGAGGTCGGGCATGCCCGCCGTTTGGTCCGCTGTGATCGCGGTGGGGTCGGCGGACGGGGAGTACTTCTTGCCCAGGTGGTTCACATCGCCGCTGCGGGTTTCCTGGGTGTCGTGCCACACGGCGAGGAAGGCGGCGCGGGCCGGGTCGGCGCCTTCCAGCTTGGCGATGACGGAAGCGATCAGCGATGTGCGCCAAGAGTGCTCGGCGACGCTCTCGGGGTTGTTGACACCGGCCATCCACCAGCCCGTACGGCGTGCGTTCTTGAGCGTGCCCGCCTCGTAGAGGAAGTGGGCCACCGCGGACAGGTCGTCAGCCACGTCTGTCTCCTTCTTACGCCTCAGCAAGGCGGATCGCGTACCGAATGCCTTCGAGCTCGCGACGCGCTCTGGTCGAGGGCTCGGTGCCACCCAACAGCACGGGCATCCGGGCCCGCAGGTCTCGGGAGGTGGAAGTGGCCGTCTTCAGGAGGCTGGGACGGGCAGCCAGGAGTGCCCAAAGGGTGTGGACGGTCAGGTCAAAGTACCCGTGCTGTGGTCTGACGCCTCCCGCCGCGAATTCACCACCGCCGTCACCGACGTCGAACCCGCCCCTGCCCAGCCCCGGAAGGCCGTCGGTCGCCGGGATCTGAGAAGCGCGTAGCGATCTGACGCGCCCGTGTGTTCCCCAGGCTGCTCGGATCAACATGTGGTGCGGGTATCAGCCCGAGACGGTCGCCGGACGCCGGGCAATGAGGAGCGCGTAGCGATCTGATGCGCC
>NZ_JBHWUO010000143.1:0-1207 GCF_042736975.1 Streptomyces sp. NPDC059989 | reverse complement strand
ACATGAGATACACTCCTTAGTTTGTCGTTGAGAATATTTGGTTGATTTCATTAAAATCGTTTGTCAGCCCGTGGACTTTGATCTTCCAGTTTCCCTTTTCGGTGATGGACAGGTTGGCGGCTTCGAATGTGCCTTCCTTCGTCTTCTTCAAATCAAAGGTGCTTTCATGCTGTTTGCCGCTGAAGCCCGTCTGGTAAACAGTGACCGTAAATTGCTGAATGTCTTTTACCAAGCTGCCGTTGTGATCGGTGACAATGACTTGAAATTCATTTTTCCCCGGCTGGTTCGGCGTAATGTGCAAGGACAGGGTTTCCCCGTTTCCGATCGTTTCTGAGCCGTTAAAAGGCAATGGCGCAGGCGGCGGCGGGCTGGGCAGGCTTGTGAAGACGGCGGTTGTGAATAATACCGCGATGCCTAGTGCCCATTCGGCCTTTATCGTTGCGCTGATGCTCCTTTTTCTGCTGAACTTCGTCATCCATACGTGAACGGCGCCGAGCGCAAGCATGATGACAAACAGTCCGATTTTCAAAAGGAGCGTCTTACCGTAAGCGGTGTGAAAGAGTGAATCAAACGTGCGGATAATGAAAAATCCGTTCAGCACACCTGAAAATAACAGCACGCCGACAGAGGCGAACGCCCAAGGAGAAAACCGTCTGACCGTTTCCCAAGCGATGGTTTTATCGGGTTTTCTCCACTCTGATGAAAGAAGCAGCACAAGCGCGGCGATACCGCCCATCCATACAGACGCGGCCGATAAATGGAGAAAGTCCATTGCGATGCCGACCGCTTTTTCGTCGATAACCGCCGCGTGCCCGGCGAATGCTTTTGCCAAAAGCGAAGCGAAGAAGAACAACAGCGGCGCCGTCCAGTACGCAAATGACCGGAATGCTTTCTTCTTCAGCAGCGGGATCATGGACAGGGCGAGCAGGATAAATAAGCTGATCTGGATCATCCAGACGTACCCGCCTGCCGTTTTCAGAAGCGTTTCTTTTACATAGTCCGGCTGAAACGCGGCGCTCCAAGCGCCGCCCGCGTTTTCTTTCGTCTGGATCGGGAGCTGGCAGATAAGCGCGAGCCCCGTTAAACACAAAGAAATCACGAGCAGCTTTACAGTTCGTTTTGCTTTTGATGAATCTTTATTATTTCTGTACCAAAACAGATGGAAAAAAGCCGTGCCGATAAACAGGGAGAGAGCGGTGTACAAAAT
>NZ_JBHWUO010000142.1:0-1255 GCF_042736975.1 Streptomyces sp. NPDC059989 | reverse complement strand
AACCGGTCCTTGCCGGGGCGCTCGGCTCCGCGTTCTGCGTCGCGGCGATCCTGATCTCCTGGCAGACGACCCCCTATCCGTGGTGGGTCGCCGTCTGTCTGCCGCTCCGCCGGGAGCCGGCAGTGCGCGGCGGTCAAGCTTTCCGCTCGGCGTGACCGGCCATTCGCTCATCTCTATAAACTGAGCCGGCATCATGTAGGCCGGAAGGCGTGTCGCAAGCTCCGCCCGCACGTCATCGCTTTCCCGTCCTTCGATATAGGCGTAAAGCGCGGTTTCGCCGTGTTCGGTCCGGGCGGTGACTGCCGCCTCACGAATGCCGTCGATGCGCCGGATCGCCGCTTCGATTTCCCCCGGTTCAATCCGGTAGCCTCGGACTTTCACTTGTCCGTCTGAACGGCCGAGCCATTCGACAAGGCCGTCTTCTGTCCAGCGTGCGATATCGCCTGTCTGATACATGCGTTCTCCCGGATAAAACGGATCATCGAGAAAACGCTCCTCCGTCAGCTCAGGCCGGTTCAGATAGCCCCGGGCCACCCCTGTCCCCGCGATGTACAGCTCTCCTGCCACACCCGCAGGCTGGATGGTTCCTCCGCTATCTAATACATACAGACGGGCACCAGGAACGGGTTTTCCGATCGGAAGCCTTGTCCGTCCGCTGTCCCGTTTTCGGTCACAGACGTAAAACGCCGCATCAACCGTCGCTTCTGTCGGCCCATAGCCGTGAATAAGCATGGTCTCCGGCAGAAGATCGGCAAACCGGGCAGCCGTAAGCGGGGAAAGAGCTTCCCCTCCGGCAAACACGCGTGTCAGTGTTCTGCCGAGGCGTGTTCTTGTTTCTGCAGGCTCTGTTTCCAGCGCGTCTAAAAAGCTGTTGACCATCGCCGGAATAAAATGCGCGGTCGTCACCTTTTCTGAGGCAAACGCTTCAATCATCCGCACAGGATCTTTCTCCCATCCGGCAGGAAGCAGATACACGGAGGCGCCGGACATCGTCCACCAAAACAATTGCCAGATGGAGGCGTCGAATGAAAAGGATGATTTCAGCACGATGATGTCCTCTTCCGTTAACGGGAACTGCCCTTGCATCCCTGATAAAAAGGCGGCGGCCTGACAGTGTTCAACAGCCACTCCCTTCGGTGTTCCCGTCGAACCGGACGTATAAATGATATAAGCGAGCGAATCAGCATCCGCTTCTTCAGAGACAGCCCCTGTCTCCGTCTCGCCTGTCAGAGCAGAAAGAGACACTTCTAGCGTT
>NZ_JBHWUO010000141.1:0-1296 GCF_042736975.1 Streptomyces sp. NPDC059989 | reverse complement strand
AGCAAAGACACAGGGTACAGTTTTCCATTAAAGGTGGCATTTATAACAATGTCTGAACTGATATCTGCGACAAAATATCTTTTGTCTCCTAAGAACATCTTTTTAGCAAAATCGCTATATTTTCGATAGAAGTAGGTATCTGTTGAAGAGGCTGACGAGGCATAAATCAGTTGGTTGGGCATTTGTTTAGGAAATAGAGTGACATCAACATCTCCACCTAGTCTAAAATCACTGTTCTGAACAGCAAACGGTTCAGAAGTCGTAAAAAGCTCATCAGGAGCAAAACCACTTTCATCATAGAAATTTAGATTAGAACGCTTCGAGCGGTTGTTGTCAAAGGATCCGTTTAATGAATTTACAATACTTCCGTTATAAAGTTTGTATTGAAATGATGCGGGGTTGTGGGTGAAGCCATCAGTGTTTGCTGCACTCTTAACGGTTTCGTTATAAAAAATGTCTGTAAGGCCGGTAAAGGACGCAATCTCTCTTTTCGCTATTTTTTCAATTTTTAAGAACATCTCTTGCGATTGTGAACCAACACCAGCCAAGATATACGCTTGGAAATTGGGGATCAGGAGACTTTTGGCCATAATAAAAGGGCTTCCCAGTGTTGTTTTTCCTGAGTTTCGCCCCATGCACCAAAGAACATATTGCTTGTACCAACTTTCAGTAAAAGCGTACTTTTGATAATCTAAAAGTTCCATGCCGAAGAATCTTTCTACAAATTTGACCGGGTTTTTTCGCCCCCACTGAATGACTTCGGCAAGCTTAATAAATCCATCTATTTTCCGTTGAGACATATTAGCTTTAGTCATTTGTCAAAGTTCCTTCTGTTTTTCTCAGGCTAAATAATTCTTTCTTAAGCTTCCGGTTTTCTTCTTCAAGAGTAATTGTTCTTGCATCTAAGCTCTGAATAATTTCTCTTTGTTCCATAATCATTGAAGTATAATCATTCTCGTCGAATTGCAATTGATCCATAATACTTTTATTGCTTAAATCAGCTACTTGTCTTATCCCTTGTGCTGTTTCAATATCAAATTGATTAACTTCTCCTTCTTCAAAGCCTTTCTCCTGAAGTGTTTTAATAATTCCAGAAAGAGTCCCGGCACCTTTGCTTTTATTGTTGTTATGGTTTACCGAGATACCATTGTCTTTAGCTAAAGCCAGCATGGATTTGAGAATCTTTTCTTTGGAGTCAATTAAGGATTTAATGCCGCCTGCCTGATTAGACATATTAGCTACGTCACTTGTAATTGTCGCAATTGCTCGGTTTATTTTATCAATTTGATTAAATCC
>NZ_JBHWUO010000140.1:0-1312 GCF_042736975.1 Streptomyces sp. NPDC059989 | reverse complement strand
TGCCTGAATCAAGCAAACGGTGGCCGCCGGCAAATGTAATGTATCCGCCGACTGTGCCGCCGACAAGCGTCACGATCGCCAGCACACTGATATGATCAGGCATAAAAGTTTTCACAACGGCGTGTCCGACCGGCGGAGCCGTCGTTACGGCAACATACACCGTCAATACGATCATGACGATGCCGGCGATCTGCATAAAACGATCCATGACTTTTCCGGCTTCCTTTATGACAAAAATCAGCACCGCGACCGCTGCGCTGATTAAAGCGCCGATCTCCGGTTTGATCCCGAATAATACTTGAAGACCGAGACCCGCGCCGCCGATGTTTCCGATATTAAACGCAAGTCCGCCGAGCACGACCAGAAAAGCAATGGCATAACCGGCGCCCGGAAGCACCATATTGGCAATCTCTTGGCCGCGCTTTCCGGAAACCGCGATAATCCGCCATACATTGGTTTGCGCGAAAATGTCCAAAATAATAGAAATTAAAATGATAAAGCCGAAGCTTGCCGCCAATGTATTGGTAAACGTGGCCGTTTGCGTCAGAAAGCCGGGCCCGATTGATGATGTCGCCATCAAAAATGTCGCGCCTAAAAGAAGCGACCATCTGCCGGAAGCCTTTCCGGCTGTTTTTTTCTTTTGCTCCATGCTGTCTTCCTCCCTCTGCTGCTCAGTCTTTTGCAAGCGCGCTGATTTGAATGTCTGCCGCTTTTAATTCTTTTTTGATTGTTTTTGCGAATGTGAGGGCGTGGGCTCCGTCTCCGTGAATGCAGACCGTGTCCGCTTTCAGGCTTACAGCTTGTCCCTTACGTGATGTCACCGTGCTGTCTTTCACCATTTGAATCACTTGACCGACCGCTTTTTTGTCATCCTGAATCAGCGCATCCGGCTCTGAACGCGGCGTCAGCGTGCCGTCTTCCTGATAGGTGCGGTCCGCAAACACTTCGCTTGCCGTCCTCAGTCCGATTCGATCTCCCGCTTTAATCAGCTCGCTTCCGGAAAGCCCGAAAAGAATAAGCCCGGGATCAAAATGACAGACCGCCTGAGCGATGGCTTCTGACAGGCCGGGATTGACGGCGGCCATATTATATAAAGCGCCGTGCGGCTTCACATGCTGCATCTCGACACCTTCTGCTTTTAAAAAACCTGACAGCGCGCCGATTTGGTACAGCGTCAGATCATACGCTTCCTCGGGTGTAATCGCGATCTGCCGCCGCCCGAATCCCTGAAGATCGAACAGTCCCGGATGAGCGCCGATTTTCACGCCTTTTTCCGCCGCAAGCGCAACCGTTTTGCGCATCACGCTGGGAT
>NZ_JBHWUO010000139.1:0-1322 GCF_042736975.1 Streptomyces sp. NPDC059989 | reverse complement strand
ACAGCGGCGAGAAGCCCATCCGGAGACGCAGACGCGTCAAATCGCTACGCGCTCCTCGCGGCTTGGCGTCCGGCGGCCGTCTGGGGCTGGGAATAGGCCGCCACGGATCGCTACGCGGCTGAGGTGATCTGGCGGCGATCAGCCCGGCATGGGCTGGACATAAGCCGCCCACGAGGGTGTTGGTGTGGGGGCTGGTGGGCGTCTGCGGGCGGTCGGCGGGGCGCCCGCCTGCAGACGACGTGCCATGGGCAGGCGTCTGAGGGTAGTCGGCGGACCCGCCAGCAGAAGAAGTTCCGTGGCGGGTGCCTGCGGGTAGTCGGCAGCACCCACCGGTAGGAGATGCGCCGTGGGTGAGTGTTTGCGGGTAACGGGCGGCACCCACCCGCACCAGAAGTACCCGTGATGGGGCCTGTGGACAGTTGGCGGCTCCCACCAGCAGAAGGCGTGCCGTGGGCGAGGGTCTGCAGGTAGTCGCCAGCGCCCATCGGTAGGTGAAGTGCGGTGGGCGGGCGTCTGCGGGTAGTTGGCGGGCGCTCACCGGCACAAGAAGTGCCCGTGATGGACGTATGCGGGAAGTTGGCCGCTCTCACCGGTGCCAGGAGTGCCCGTGATGCGCGCCTGGGGCTGGCTGGTGGCGGTCGCAGCCGCGAGAGGGACTGTTAGGGGCGTCTGCGGCCGGTTTTGTGGGTGAGAAGTGCCCAGATGGAGCCGGATGCCGGACTTTTCAACCTCACACTCCGCCAAGCCGCTTGGCGGCCTCCAATCTGCCGCCAAATCGGCACAAACTACCCGCTGTCGCCGTCTCGGGGACGCTTGTAGCGATCTTGGGCGGCTTATGTCCAGCCCATGGCGAGCTGATCGCCGCCAGATCACCTCAGCCGCGTAGCGATCAGTGGCGGCCTATTCCCAGCCCATGGCGAGCTGATCGCCGCCAGATCACCTCAGCCGCGTAGCGATCAGTGGCGGCCTATTCCCAGCCCAGGACGGCCGCCGGACGCTGAGAAAAGAGAAGCGCGTAGCGATCTGACGCGTCCACCAGCCTGACCTGCCGCTATCCCTCTCTGGCCGCTGTCTGGTGACGCTTCGGCCGCCCCCGACCCGGAACATCCATGCCGTATCGGCCCCGGGCGGAAGTCTCCATGGCGCCCGCGCCCCCACCCCTGCCCAGCCTGGGTGGTGGGCAGTGGCATGCCCCGGGAACCAGTCAGCCCATCCCTGATCTCCCTGCCCCGGTCTCTCTGACCCGTGCCGTTCTTTTGGGGGGTTCCCGGCAGTCTTCGTATTTCCGTGGCGGGACGGTCTGTCAAGGGTGGCCGAAGGCC
>NZ_JBHWUO010000138.1:0-1332 GCF_042736975.1 Streptomyces sp. NPDC059989 | reverse complement strand
CCTCCTACAATATAGTCACCTGTACGAGGCACCATTGACTCTAATCTTAGGTGGTTTCCTTCCCCATCCTTACTATATGTAAGCTCACTCAAAGAACTGCCGGTTTTACAATCATTAAAAATAACTAACCATTTAACTTCCATTTCACAACCTCATTTCGATAAAATTGATCTTTTATGTAGATTGTACAAAATACCCAATACAACCTGGCTCTTCAGGTTTTAATTCGCCCCAAACATTTTTGTTCTTGTCTATAATTTGAAGCTTATATTTATTGCCTGTTCTCTTCTCGACTAACTCTAATGCATACTCATCAATACATTTTTGAACTTCATATTCATTGAAAGTCCAAAATGTCAAGTCTTCTAATAACCGATGTAATTGCAATGACATTTTTCTACGCAACTCTAATATTTGATCTCTAAATTTTATTTTGAGCCCCATTTTTTCACCCTTTTCTAAATAAATGAGATATTTCAAACAGTTTCACAAACACTTCACACATTTCAAATATTTAACATGCTAGACTGGAGGTGTAACCACAATCAAAACCTAGGAGGTAATTCTTATGAAAAAGTTTTACAAAGGATTGATTGTTTCTGCTCTATCGCTTACAGCACTAGTACTCCCTGCATTCACATCACAGGCTTCTGCTTTAACCCCTGTCAAATCAGTTGATCAAGTTAAGCAGCTAGGTGATCCGCTTGGTACAGTTGATTTTCACATGCTTAGGAATTCTAACGTATCTCTATTAAAAGGCTACACCCGGTGGGAAATTGTATCTGGAAGCAACCTTATAAGCATTAGTTCCAGTGGTGTCGTATCCTCTCATTCAACTTTGGGCACAGCATTGGTTTATGCGTATGACATTAACGACAATTATGTAATTTATAAAATTACAGTAGAAGCACGTTAGTTTACTAAGGAGTGTTAATTCACTCCTTCTCTGTTTGTTTTACTCAAATAATTGAATTAAATCCTCAACAATGTCATCGCTATCCCACTGCCCTGTATCCCATGAATATGTATGTAATCCTGCATTGCTCATAACCTCTCTATATAATTCTAAAACCGGCTCAATATCACGATCATTAATGTATTCATCACCGCGTTCACTTAAACGTTGTTTAATAACCTTCGGATCAGCATGTAAGTAGATCACATTGGCTTTACCCCTAATCTTCTCCTCAATTGCCCTTTGCTGCTCTTCCGTTAAGATTGAGTAATCCTTGAACTCCCTCGCATAAACTAAATTTGAATATATGTATCGGTCAATAATTACATTGTCCTCATCGGCTAGCTTATTAAAGTGTTCAAACAGCTTCTCATTAC
>NZ_JBHWUO010000137.1:0-1467 GCF_042736975.1 Streptomyces sp. NPDC059989 | reverse complement strand
ACATACTACGGGGCAGATGCCCGTTTGAACATCGGACCGAAAGGATTTACAGGCGAAAAATACGGCGGTGCCGCCTATTGGGATACTGAGGCGTATGCCGTTCCGATGTATTTGGCGACAGCCGAGCCGGAAGTCACGAAAAACCTGCTTTTGTACCGCTATCATCATTTGGAGGCTGCCAAACGGAACGCCGCCAAGCTGGGGATGAAGGGGGCGCTTTATCCGATGGTGACGTTTACCGGAGATGAATGCCACAATGAGTGGGAGATTACGTTTGAAGAAATTCACCGCAACGGCGCGATTTGCTATGCGATCTGCAATTATGTCCAATATACAGGCGACCGCGCCTATATGGAAGAATACGGTATAGATGTTCTTGTTGAGATCAGCAGGTTTTGGGCCGGCCGTGTTCACTTCTCGAAACGAAAAAATAAGTATATGATCCATGGCGTCACAGGGCCGAATGAATACGAAAACAACGTTAACAACAATTGGTATACGAATGTCATTGCGGCTTGGACGTTGGATTATACTCTGCAAAGTCTCGAAAGGATCTCAGCGGAGAAACGCCGCCTTCTGGATGTGCAGGAAGAAGAATTGAAAGTCTGGAGAGAAATCATCCGGCACATGTACTATCCGTATAGTGAAGAACTGCAAATTTTCGTTCAGCATGACACATTTTTGGACAAAGACCTGCAATCAGTTGACGAATTAGATCCAGCTGAACGGCCTCTTTATCAAAATTGGTCATGGGACAAAATCCTCCGCTCCGGCTTTATTAAACAAGCCGATGTGCTGCAAGGCATTTATTTATTTCCTGACCGTTTCTCTATAGACGAAAAACGCCGCAACTATGAATTTTATGAACCGATGACGGTTCATGAATCAAGCTTATCGCCCTCCATTCACGCGGTGCTCGCTGCCGAATTGAGGATGGAAAAGAAGGCGCTTGAATTATATAAGCGTACAGCAAGGCTTGATCTCGACAATTACAATCGCGATACGGAGGAAGGTCTTCACATTACTTCAATGACGGGAAGCTGGCTGGCGATCGTCCAAGGGTTTGCCGGCATGCGTACTTTAAAAGGAACGCTCTCATTCACCCCATTTTTGCCGAATGAATGGGACGGTTACTCGTTCCATATCAATTATCGAAACCGCTTGATCAAGGTGACGGTCGAAGAAAGGCGCGCCATTTTTGAGCTTGTCAAAGGAGAACCGGTGTCCATCACAGTTTATGGAGAACCGATGGTGCTGAATGAACGATGTGAAAGGAGAATGCCTGATGAGTGAATGGTGGAAAGAAGCTGTCGTGTATCAAATTTACCCGCGCAGTTTTTATGATTCCAATGGAGATGGATTTGGGGATTTACAAGGCATTATCAAAAAGCTTGATTATATCAAAAGACTTGGCGCGGATGTGATCTGGCTGTCGCCCGTGTTTGATTCTCCGCAGGATGACAACGG
>NZ_JBHWUO010000136.1:0-1608 GCF_042736975.1 Streptomyces sp. NPDC059989 | reverse complement strand
TATACGCCTCCCCTTGAATATAATCACATCTTCTTCAAAACGATCAGTAAGCTTCATCGCTGACCATCACTACTTTATATAGTTTTTTGCTTTCTCCGCTTTGCTCGTTCCCATTTTCTCTTCTAGTTTGCTGTTAACGATATCGACAACTTTAATCATGTTGTAAACAGACTTACCGCCAGCTTGATAGATAAAATCAAAATTCTCTGCACCAAAATAAGATTCAATTAGTTCTTTCATAGCCTCATTTGCAGCTTCTTCAGCTTGAGAAATTTCTGCTTCAGTAAGCTTTGTGAAATCCATGCCTTTAAATTTCTCATAGTTTTTCTTCATCTTAGGATAGAGTTGTTCCCGCTTTTTTAAGCTTTCATCATCGTAATAAACGTCAAAAACTTTGCCGCCAATCTCAAATTCCTGTTTTGGTACTTCTAAATCAATTTTAAAAACTGTCATGTCATTACATCCCCTTTTTAAGTATTAAAAAGAGCATTAGCAATCGCTAACGCTCTATGTCTTGTATGTTGACTTATTAAGCTGGTGTTGGCTGTGTTTTCGTGACGATCTGAGACATTGGAGACTCGCCGCCCTCGTTCACTGCGGTTACATTTACAGTTAACTGCGTATCTGCCGCAATTCCCGTCAGTGTGTGTGATGTAGTCGTGACATTTGCGTCTAACTTCTTCTCTGCGCCTCTATAAACGTTGTATGAGTCCGCCCCTTATACGGCATCCCATTCCACTGTTACACTATCTGAAGTAGCTGTGTACCGTAGATTTTGGGGCGCATTAGGGCGTGGCTGTTGTTTCTGTCGGCTCGCCATTGAGGTGAATTTCAATACTGATTTCACCTTTAGCTCCTGCATCCCCGCCAGGTCCTTCAATAGTCGCAATGGTACAAGGGCATTCAATAATATTTCCGTTCGGCTCTTCCCATTTGAAATTAGTTTCTCGATCAGGGCCAACTTTATATTTTTTGCTGAAAACATACTCTTGCGCTTCATCACCATAATATCTATGACCTTCGAATGCGATTGTTTGTTGGCCGCCTGTTACTGTTGTTTGTTTCATGGTTCCGGTGTTTAAGTATTGCGTTTGGTCGTTTTCTTCGTTCAAACTTGGATCAAAGCTGCTTAATCCTTTCGCAAGTCTTGACCATGTGCGCTCCGTTCCATCTGGTGTAATGTCGATAAAGAATTTATGTGATGAGTTAATTAAGAGACCTTCTTTTTGAGGCATTCAACCCACTCCTTATAGGTATAGTTCCGCTTGAAACATTGCGGTATATATGTGGCCCTCTGGTGTTTGTTCAACCCAGTTAGGCGTTGTGTAAACTTCGCATTTAACAAAAGTAAAAGAGCCGCCACCACTTGTGACCGCTCCGTTAGTTAACGTATCTAATTTGTCTGATATTTGCTGACAAGTTGTGTATGATTTATATTGATCAAGATGTCTGACCAATATCTGAAAGGCAAAAATGTAATTTCGGGACATATCCAGGTTTTTTGTAGGTTTAACGCTTGGGATCGCCAAAATTGAAATGTCGTTCCCGCTTGTCAAAGGGCCTACGGTCAGCGTCTTTTTAAATAAGAGCATGTTACTTTCGATATAC
>NZ_JBHWUO010000135.1:0-1635 GCF_042736975.1 Streptomyces sp. NPDC059989 | reverse complement strand
TCGTGTAGGCGGTAACCCCGTCTCAAGGGTTCGAATCCCTTGCTCTCCGCCACTAATTATTAATACATAACAAACGAAAAAATACCAGGGCCCGTTGGTCAAGCGGTTAAGACACCGCCCTTTCACGGCGGTAACACGGGTTCGAATCCCGTACGGGTCACTTATATGATGGAGGATTAGCTCAGCTGGGAGAGCATCTGCCTTACAAGCAGAGGGTCGGCGGTTCGAGCCCGTCATCCTCCACCATTATTATCGCGGGGTGGAGCAGTTCGGTAGCTCGTCGGGCTCATAACCCGAAGGTCGCAGGTTCAAATCCTGCCCCCGCAACCAAAAATTAAATGGTCCGGTAGTTCAGTTGGTTAGAATGCCTGCCTGTCACGCAGGAGGTCGCGGGTTCGAGTCCCGTCCGGACCGCCATTTATAAAATGGCTCGGTAGCTCAGTTGGTAGAGCAACGGACTGAAAATCCGTGTGTCGGCGGTTCGATTCCGTCCCGAGCCACCATTTGCCGGTGTAGCTCAATTGGTAGAGCAACTGACTTGTAATCAGTAGGTTGGGGGTTCAAGTCCTCTGGCCGGCACCACTTTTATATGATATAATATTCAAGTCTCTTGTAATAAGAGCCATTAGCTCAGTTGGTAGAGCATCTGACTTTTAATCAGAGGGTCGAAGGTTCGAGTCCTTCATGGCTCACCATTTTACGCGGGTGTGGCGGAATTGGCAGACGCGCTAGACTTAGGATCTAGTGTCTTTATGACGTGGGGGTTCAAGTCCCTTCACCCGCATTATATAGGATAACAGTTAGAAAAACTGGACATCCTGTCTGCGGAAGTAGTTCAGTGGTAGAACACCACCTTGCCAAGGTGGGGGTCGCGGGTTCGAATCCCGTCTTCCGCTCCAATTACGGCGGCATAGCCAAGTGGTAAGGCAGAGGTCTGCAAAACCTTTATCCCCGGTTCGAATCCGGGTGTCGCCTTTCTATTGCCGGGGTGGTGGAATTGGCAGACACACAGGACTTAAAATCCTGCGGTAGGTGACTACCGTGCCGGTTCAAGTCCGGCCCTCGGCATTATGTTTTGCGCCCGTAGCTCAATTGGATAGAGCGTTTGACTACGGATCAAAAGGTTAGGGGTTCGACTCCTCTCGGGCGCGCCATAATATATTTAAAAATCGGGAAGTAGCTCAGCTTGGTAGAGCACATGGTTTGGGACCATGGGGTCGCAGGTTCGAATCCTGTCTTCCCGACCATTTTGGGGCCTTAGCTCAGCTGGGAGAGCGCCTGCTTTGCACGCAGGAGGTCAGCGGTTCGATCCCGCTAGGCTCCACTTGATTTTAATTGTTTTTTGGCGGTGTAGCTCAGCTGGCTAGAGCGTACGGTTCATACCCGTGAGGTCGGGGGTTCGATCCCCTCCGCCGCTACCATATATATCCGGCCCGTTGGTCAAGCGGTTAAGACACCGCCCTTTCACGGCGGTAACACGGGTTCGAATCCCGTACGGGTCATCAAGCGAATCGGCTTCTGTTGCAGAAGCCGATTTTTTCATATTTAGACAACTTTTTGAGAAATGTCGGAGGAAATACGAAAGGAAAGGGGAACAAGGGAGAAAGCGTCGAAGAGTTCTTTAGAATTGTTACC
>NZ_JBHWUO010000134.1:0-1656 GCF_042736975.1 Streptomyces sp. NPDC059989 | reverse complement strand
CAATTGCTGAGTGGCTTAAGACATTGACAGCCGCAAACAAGCCTGCCATCGCAAGACATGTAGGCAGAATATGTGCGAGGGTTGCCGCGATTGCGCCTAACGTGCCTTTCAGCTTAAAGCCCAGATACGCAGCCACTTTTGTGGCAATCGGTCCGGGAAGCGCATTAGCGATCGCTAATATTTCTCCTTATTCATCATCCTCTCTCCAATGTTAATTATTGACGGCTTCATGGCGGATGAGCGGGATCACCGACGGGCCGCCCCCGAATCCGAGAATGCCCGTTCGGACCATCGCCGCCGTAATGTCCCAATAGGGATGTTTCATGGCTATGTCCTCCTTACAGCTTCATGCCCGTTCTGCTTTTATACCGTTTAATCAGCATTTGGCAGTCGACGCTGACGACGCCTTTTTGCGTATAGAGCCGTTTTGTCAAAAACTCTTCCATCTCCTGATCATTTGCGAAAATGCCGTGCATATGCAGCTTGCTCGGTCCGGTCATGTGATAAAGGCTTGTCACGGCCGGCTCCTTTTCAAGCTTTAATGCGGTTTCCTCCAAATACTGCGGCTCCACCTCCACATTAAAAAACACGGACACGTGACGGCCGATTTTCGCCGGGTTGATGACAGCGGTGAATTTTTCAATCACACCGGCATCCAGTAAATGCTGAATGCGGTGCTGAACCGCCACTCGCGACAGGTTAACCCGCTTTCCTACGTCTGTATAGGAAATCCTCCCTTCCTCGTGCAAAATCGAAAGAATCTGTTTATCCGTTTCATCAAGGACAAGATTCGGAATGCTGTATTCATGTTCCAACCCGCTTCACCTTCCTTCATTTGGTAGACATTATTGTATCATGAAACATTACGGTATGAAGGGAGAATTTTTTTATTGTTTTCGATACGTAATAACTTAGAATTATTTCTTATCGAAAAGTAAATAGTGTGTAAGATTTTCTTTCAGGAATGTGGATGGCCCCGAAGCCGCTTTTTATACTTGAGAAAATTTGTAAAGGGGCTTGCCATGAATACTTCAACCATCGGAACGAAACAAATGGTCGTCAGTCCGCATTATCTCGCTTCTCAGGCGGGGGCCGGCATTCTGGAAAAGGGCGGAAACGCGTTTGACGCGGCAGTGGCGGTCAGCGCCTGTCTGGCAGTCGTGTATCCGCATATGACGGGTCTTGGCGGGGATTCATTTTGGCTCACTTACCATAAAGAAACGGGACGAATCAAAGCTTATAACGGGAGCGGCCGTTCAGGGAAGCATGTGACGAGAGACTTGTATCGGGGAAGAGAAGCGATCCCTCTGCGCGGGACAGAAAGCGCCATTACCGTTCCGGGAATGGCGGACAGCTGGGATGCCGTGCTTTCGGCGTACGGGCGTCTTTCGCTCGCTGAGGTGCTGAAGCCTGCTCTTGATTATGCGGCAAACGGATTTCCGGTGTCCGCCGACCAGTGCGCCCACACAGAACGCAATCTCGCTCTTTTAGCCTCAATGCCTTACACCTCGGCCATTTTTACGAGAAACAAAAAAGCGCCCATGCCCGGTGAACGGTTTGTCCAGAAGGATCTGGCGGCCAGCTTGGAGCAGCTTGCCGAGAAAGGCAGAAGCGCTTTTTATGAAGGAGACCTCGCTCAACGCATCACATCCTTTC
>NZ_JBHWUO010000132.1:0-1945 GCF_042736975.1 Streptomyces sp. NPDC059989 | reverse complement strand
CCCCCCGTTACCGTTTTCGTGGCTCCGCAATGGGGCTACCGGCCTTCGGGTCCGGCATGACTTCCCCCCCTTGTTGTTGATGATCCGGGGGGTGGTGTCACCGGGCCCGGAGGCATCGACGGACCGCTGATGAGGGGCTTGAGCACCGGCTTCACCCGAGCCGGAAGAGCTCTCCGTAACGTGGGTGTGGCAGCTCGATGCCGAGGCAAGGCCGGACGAAAGCGTGATGGAGGGGCCTGCACGTGATCGACACCGGCGACATCGACGTCTTCCTCGGCCTGGACGTCGGCAAGGGCGAACACCACGCCACCGCCGTCACCCCGGCCGGCAAGAAGGCCTTCGACAAGCGGTTACCCAACACCGAACCAAAGCTCCGCGAGCTGTTCGCCAAGCTGCAGGCCAAGCACGGAACAGTGCTGGTCGTGGTCGACCAGCCGGCCTCGATCGGCGCCCTGCCGCTGGCGGTCGCAAGGGACATGGGCTGCCCGGTCGCCTACCTTCCGGGCCTGACGATGCGGCGAATCGCCGACCTCTACCCCGGTGAGGCCAAGACCGATGCGAAGGACGCGTTCATCATCGCGGACGCCGCCCGCGCTATGCCCCACACTCTGCGGGCCATCGACGGCGAGGACGAGACCATCGCCGAGCTCGAGATGATCGTCGGCTTCGACGACGACCTCGCCGGTGAAGCCACCAGAGTCGCCAACCGGCTCCACGGCCTGCTGACCCAGATCCACCCGTCACTGGAACGGGTGCTGGGACCGAGGTTGCAGCACCCCGCCGTCCTGACACTGCTGGAACGGTTCGGATCACCGGCCCAGATCCGCAAGGCCGGCAGGCGCCGGCTCGTCACCTTGCTGCGGCCGAAGGCACCGAGGATGGCCGAGCGACTGGTCGAGGAGATCTTCGCCGCTCTGGACGAGCAGACCGTCACGGTTCCGGGCACCGAGGCAGCCGCGCTGATCGTCCCGAGCCTGGCCGGATCCCTGAGCGCTGTCCTTGACCAGCGGAAACTGCTGGCCGCACGGATCGAAGAACTGCTGGAGGCTCACCCTCTTTCGAAGGTCCTGACGTCCATGCCCGGCATCGGCGTCAGGACCGGAGCCAGGATCCTTATCGAGGTCGGCGACGGCAGCACCTTCCCGACCGCAGGCCACCTCGCCGCCTACGCCGGACTCGCGCCCGCGACCCGCAATTCAGGGTCCTCAATCCGCGGCGAACAGCCCTCCCGAAGAGGGAACAAGCAGCTCAAGCGGGCCTTCTTCCTCTCCGCGTTCGCGGCCCTGGGCGACCCGGCATCGCGGGCCTACTACGACAAGAAGATCGCCCAAGGGAAGCACCACACTCAGGCCCTGCTCTGCCTCGCCCGGCGCCGGGCCGACGTCCTCTTCGCGATGCTCCGCGACGGCACCTTCTACGAACCGCAGCCTGTTCAGGCCGTCGCTCCGCAGACCTAGACCATGGTCAGGAGGTCGTCCGTGGGGCCGTAGTCGATCTTCCAGTCGGCATAGACCCCCGCGGCACCGTCCTTCCGGCACCGCAGCCCAACGGTCACCCAGCGAACCAATCCGTCGTCGGCCAGGGAGAACGCGACCGCGATCTCGAACTCCTCGCTCCCGCACGGGCAGCAGGCCTCGCCCGGATCCGCATCCCCCCAGAACTCCTCGCTATCCGCGATGAACGCACGGCCGCCGCAACCGGCGCACACCCGCTCGGCTCCGCCCTCGACATCGTCGACGAGCACGGAGAACACACGCCCGCCACACCCCTTGCAGACGGAAGGAACGATCTTCACCGGACGGCCGTCGGCGGCGTTCCGGAGAAACACCGCGAGCTCCGCAGAGACACCCTCGCCAACCTGATCATCAGCATGCACAGGCACATCGTTCCAGACGCCCGAACCAGCACCCATCCACCTTGACCAAAGTGATAGGGGCACCCCCCC
>NZ_JBHWUO010000131.1:0-1978 GCF_042736975.1 Streptomyces sp. NPDC059989 | reverse complement strand
AACTCGCAACAACAGCATCAGGCTTTAGGCCCTGTTGTTGACTTCCTTAGTTCAAAAATTGATGAACAATTTAATAAGAAGAGTAGCCTAATCAAGTAATAGTGTTTTAACCAAGCATTTTGAGCTGACGGGCTTCTATAAGCCCTACATCCCCCAACTCATCCCTCGATCTTGCTTAGGTTGGGGCTGTTCCATTTCCATTTTCCGTTCCTTCATCTGGATGATATTCGCTTCAATAGTTCGGACGTTTCGAGCAAATTCTGCTGCGCTTTGGCTACTTCTGACGAGACTGACTGCTGTACGGTTGAGATTTTCTCCAGTACGTCCTCGTAGTTCGTTGTAATTTGGCTCATCTCTCTGACTTTGCCATTGATCTGCTCGGTATACGTTGCCGTACTTCTCTCTAATTCGTGAAATTGCGTCTGTGTTGTCGATAATGACTTTTGTGTTTGCACTAAGCCTTTCTGTACGCTCTCCATTGCCTTTGATTGTGCTGATAAGGCTTGGATAATTTTCTTTTGCATCACGTCTAAACTCTGCTGTTGCTGCTGCAATTGCGCTTGTTGTTGCTGTAATTGCTGCTGTTGTTCTTCGATGATTTTCAATAACTGTGTTTCTAATTCGGTCATCGTTTAATACCCCATCGGAATCATGTAACCGTTCTGCCATTCGCCTGCATTCTTGTTGATCTGAATACATAAGCGTTGGGCTTTGCTGTTTTGCTGTCTGCATGTGCTGAACGTCAAACTGCCCCCCGATCGGTTCAGGTGATCCACTCGCATTTGTTTCTCGTTGATCGTCATATTGAGCGTCTGAATCTCGCTGTACTTGCTTTTCCCCATAAAACTGAGCGCAATAATGAGAATAATCAAAATAACAGCGCCCAAAATCAGTGCCATATTCAAAGTAGTAAGCTGTTTCAGTAGGCTTTTGTTCTGAACTTGCTGTTCTTCTGTCTGTATCTGCTCGTTCATTTGCTTTAAACGGCTCAATTTGGACTGTAGCAAGGCTTGGTACTGGTCGAGCTGCTTTTCGATCTGCTGTGAGCTGTTCTGTAGGTTCTGCGCTAATTTCTCGTCTGACTGTTGGATAGCGGTCGCTGTGATATTGGCTCTTGTGCTTAAGTTGTCTTTGATAATCTGTGACGTTTGCTCGATACCGCTCAGAAGTTGTTCCTCGGTACGTTGCAATTCGCTGTTGTACTTCTTGTCGATATTCGCCAGTAGCTCTAAAGCCTTGCTCATAAACCTCTCCATTCAAACGGATAGGACGTGTTGCGCCCTCATATGGATTTTCAATTGATATTGATTTTTGGGTCTGTCGGGTGACTTTGACGTCATTGGACTCAAGCCATTCAACCAATTTTTGCCGATCGGCAATTTCACCATTGGCAACGGCTCGATAGATACGTTGATGTAATTGCGCTTTAAAGTCCCGAACGTCCTTTGGGAGGTTCTTCTTATTGATTAAAAGCTGCTGATTGTTCGGGTCATCAGGGTCATACAGTCTATGTTCCGCATTGGTAATCTGCTTAAACAGATCTACTCGATCGAGATCTACCGGTGCATAAAATGGCTGTAGCCGTTTGCCTGTCGAAAGTTCCACATTAGGAATCACAAAATTCAGCTCAAGCCGAGTCTCTCCAGTAACTTGGTTCACCTTATCTTGGTGCTGTACCCATAGAACTTTATACTGATCTTGATCAAGGCCAGGAAAAAGACACTGCTCAAAATTCTGCATGATCTGCTGTTTATCCTGGTCAGATAAATCATGCTCGTAAAAGGATAAACAACCGCTGGTATATTTCTTGGCAAAAGGGCTGCTATCAATGAGTTGTGCTGTCAGCTCCACATCACCACTTAAAACCTGTGCATGTTCTCGCACTCGATCTTCACCAAGTAAATAATCTAGACAACCTTTGGATAAACCTGTGCCATGTCTAAAAAAATCAACGATCATCTGGACGTAACTCCCGAAG
>NZ_JBHWUO010000130.1:0-2087 GCF_042736975.1 Streptomyces sp. NPDC059989 | reverse complement strand
GAGGACGAGGAGACACTCCGGAGGGGCACCGCCCCAACCCCCACTCCGGCCCCGCCCGAGGGGCACAAACCCAGCCCCGCCGGCGATTGAGGCGCGGGGGCGCGGGGGCAGAGCCCCCGACACGGCGCCGCACCCGCGCGGGTACCACGGCGGGACGGACGTCACACTCCCGCGGCGGCACGGCCGAGCCACGTGTGCTAGCTTAGAGCTCGTTGCAGTTGTGGTACCCATGAACTTTATGTGCGCCTGACGGGAATGATCCTCAGGCGCTTTTATTGTTTTGCCGGAATCTCCGGATGGGGCCCTTTGCCGCCTATTCAGGAGATTCAAAATGGCACTTGGCACCGTGAAGTGGTTCAACTCGGAAAAGGGCTTCGGCTTCATCGAGCAGGACGGTGGCGGCCCGGACGTCTTCGCCCACTACTCGAACATCGCCACCCAGGGCTTCCGTGAGCTCCAGGAGGGCCAGCGCGTGTCCTTCGACGTCACCCAGGGCCAGAAGGGCCCCCAGGCGGAGAACATCCTCCCCGCCAACTAAGTATTTCAGCTGGCCGGGGTCCGCACCGTGAGGTGCGGGCCCCGGCTTGTCTGCTGTTTCGACCTTGTTTTACCTGCCGGTTTCAGGAGGGCTTTCTCGCATGACCAGCTCCAGCTCCGCACGACCCAGCCGCCGCCCCACCCGGGGTCGAGGTGCGGCCCAGGGACGTCCGAAGGCTGGCGCGGGACGGCAGAAGTCCGCCCCCGTTGCCAGGCCCCAAGAATTCACCATGCCCGAGCCGCTGACCCCGGCGCTGCCGCCGGTCGCCGCGTTCGAGGACATGGGCATGCCCGAGGCGCTGCTGAAGACCCTCGCCGCCCAGGGCGTGACCGAGCCGTTCCCGATCCAGGCCGCGACGCTGCCGAACTCCCTCGCCGGCCGTGACCTGCTCGGCCGCGGCCGTACCGGCTCCGGCAAGACGCTGGCCTTCGGCCTGGCGCTGCTGGCCCGTACCGCCGGCCGCCGCGCGCAGCCGAAGCAGCCGCTGGCGCTGGTCCTCGTACCGACCCGCGAGCTCGCGCAGCAGGTGACCGACGCCCTGGCCCCGTACGCCACGGCCGTCAACCTGCGCATCGCCACCGTCGTCGGCGGCATGTCGATCAACCGGCAGTCGGGCGCCCTGCGCCGCGGCGCCGAGGTGCTCGTCGCCACCCCCGGCCGGCTGAAGGACCTCATCGACCGCGGTGACGCCGACCTCTCGCAGGTCGCCATCACGGTCCTCGACGAGGCCGATCAGATGACCGACATGGGCTTCATGCCGCAGGTCACCGCCCTGCTCAAGCAGGTCGAGGCCGGCGGCCAGACCATGCTGTTCTCGGCGACGCTCGACAAGAACATCGACAAGCTCGTCAAGATGTTCCTGACCGACCCGGTCGCCTTCTCCGTCGACCCGTCCGCCGGTGCGGTCAGCACGATGGAGCACCACGTCCTGTACGTCATGGACGAGACCGACAAGAAGGCCGTGGCGACGCGTATAGCCGCTCGCGACGGCCGGGTGATCATGTTCGTGGACACCAAGCGCGGGGTCGACCGCATGGTCAAGAAGCTCCTCGCGGACGGTGTACGCGCCTCCGGCCTGCACGGCGGGCGCTCGCAGCCGCAGCGCAACCGCACCCTGGACTGGTTCAAGACGGGCGAGGTCACCGCGCTGGTGGCGACGAACGTCGCGGCGCGCGGCATCCACATCGACGACCTGGACCTCGTCGTCAACGTGGACCCGCCCACCGACCACAAGGACTACCTGCACCGCGGCGGCCGTACCGCCCGGGCCGGCGAGTCCGGCAGCGTGGTCACCCTGGTGCTGCCCGACCAGAAGCGGGACATGACCCGCCTCATGTCGGACGCCGGGATCGACCCGCGCACCGCGCAGATCAAGTCCTCCGACGAGGAGCTGTCCCGGCTGACCGGCGCCAAGGAGCCCTCGGGCATCCCCGTGGTGCTGGACGTGCCGCAGCCGACCGCGCCCAAGCAGCGCAGCGGCTCGGGCTCCGGTTCGGGCTCCGGCTCGCGCCGCCGGTCGGGCGGGCCGCGCACCGGCTCCGCCACGGGC
>NZ_JBHWUO010000129.1:0-2271 GCF_042736975.1 Streptomyces sp. NPDC059989 | reverse complement strand
CCTGAACATTTAGAGTCGTTTGTCGCCGTCCGCTCCACTTATATGTTAAGCAAAGTTCTGTTTCAATTAGGGGCTTTCGATGTTGCCCTGACATGGTATGAAAAGGCTCTGAAAAAGGCCGAAGACGAAGGAGAAAAGGAGTATTTGGCGAAATTAAAACTTGCATACGCTTTGTATGCAGAACAAAATGACCCAGAGGTGAGGAAAAATATCGATATCCTCGAAAAAATGGAGCTTTGGACAGAAACAGCCGATCTCTCAATGGAAATTGCTGTATACTATGAGAGTAAGGATGACTTTGAAAAAGCCGCATATTATTTTAAACACGGGCATTTTGTCAAAAACAAAATTCTCAAAATATCGGAGGCGTTACTATGAAAAAAACCGCTCTGTTCAGTCTGCTAACTGTTTCAGCATTATTGCTGGCCACTCCTTTAGTAAACAATACAACCTCTTTGAGTAACCCCATTAAAATTGCCGAAGGGGCAGTAACCATTTAACACGGGGGTGTTATTGTGAAGAAAAAAACGATTTTGTTCAGTCTGCTAACTGTTTCAGCATTACTGCTGGCTTCTCCCGCCTTAACGAGCAGTAGCAAAATTGCTGAAGGTGGAGTCTCCATTCAAGAACAACCAGTAGCCATCTAACATGCAAACTCTTGAAAAAGCGTTCCCGCAGCTGAAAATAGACCGTCAAAAAGTCTGGACTTCAGCTGACAAATTAAAATCAAATAAAGACGGGGTTATCCTTTTAGACCGTTCTAACCCAGAACATCGGGATTGGTACAATGAATCAAATTCATCTAAAAGTGTTTAAATCCCACACTATCGGAGGCGTTATTATGAAAAGACGTACTGTCTTAATTACCGCTGCCATCCTTGGACTGCTTCTTGTATCAAGCAACCATTTCGGGACCAAGGAAAACGGATATTTAGGCATATCAAAGGATTTTCAAGTTGCTGAAAATGGTGCACTGGGCTAAAAATAAAAAAGCAGACTCTCAGAAGTCTGCTTTTTTATTTTAAAATGCTTTAAATGCCCTTATATTCGATTTTAAGGACATCCCCTTCCATAAGGTCGTTTTTTTAATTAAAAGCCCTCAGAAACAAATCTGGGCATTCTCAGAGGTATTTCTCATTTCATCCCTCATGTTAGTATTAATAAAAAACCCGGAGGAACCAAAATTGAAAATCGAAACACTCTCTGAAGCAAAAAAGAAAATGAAAGAACTGCTCTCTGATCCGCAGCTCAACTTACCGCGGCATTATCCGGAACGAAGCCTCAAAGGAATCATTTTGCTCGATCAAAACAACGAGTTACACAAAGAATTAAAGTGACTTCATTGGGCTTTGCCCAAACCCACCAACGGACGGCCGTTGGATGCCAATATTTCAATCCCCCCAACCCCCCGATTCTTCGGGGGGCTCCCTCGCCGGTTGGCGTCAAACAAACGGGTTTGTTTGAGTGCTGAAAGGGTTCGGGTGGCGCTGAATGAGTCAACTCCTTAATCCTCCCTACGGTCCGGTTACCGTTGACTCACGCCAAAATCGCCCGCTTTCCCATTTAGAGATAAGACAGCTCCAACGCTTTTCTTATGTATTCTTCTTCTGTGATTTCTCCATGAAATCGTCTTTTTAAAAGCTTTTCCTCTTCTTCTGTCAGCACTAATCCTTCAAAACCAAGGGTTGCTCTCACTTGTCTCATAGCCGTTTCAAAATCAATCATTTGTCTCTACACCGCAGGTTCAATCGTCAATTTTGTTCCATCAGGCAGAGACATTTTCAAGGTATTCAAAGCATCCTCCGCTTCCTCAAGCGTCTCAAATATATCCTCTCGTTTCTCTCCGTCTGGGTGTGTGCTCGTGAACGTAATTTCCGTCCCTTCCAGCTCGCCCACAATACGATATGTCATGTATTCTCCACCTTTCCTTTTTCTATCCATTCTACCCGTTGGCGGACAAGTCCGCCAATGTCAGGCGGGCGAATGAACTCGCCCATTGCCTGCCATAAAACCCAAGAGGGCTGAACAGGGTGAGCCTCGTTACTCTTCCCTGTTCAGCCCTCTTTTTTGCTTCCATTTCGGGTGCGAGACTCCCTGCCGGATCGTCCCGCAGCCCTCCATTTCAGCAAGCCATTTTGTCCTCGCTCGGAGCCTGCCCGATCTGTGGAAAATGGCATTCCCCGCACCGAACAGCACGATCAGGGCGGCCAGCGCCGCTCCGATGATCCGCAGCCGGCCGGGCTCGGTCGTCGCCGCCTCACGCAGCTGCTC
>NZ_JBHWUO010000128.1:0-2503 GCF_042736975.1 Streptomyces sp. NPDC059989 | reverse complement strand
TTCAGAACTAACACAGTGGACGCGAGCAACTGAGGACAAGCCCTCGGCCTATTAGTACCAGTCAGCTTCACCCGTTACCGGGCTTCCACATCTGGCCTATCAACCCAGTCGTCTACTGGGAGCCTTACCCTCTCAAGGAGGTGGGAATACTCATCTTGAAGCAGGCTTCCCGCTTAGATGCTTTCAGCGGTTATCCCTCCCGAACGTAGCCAACCAGCCATGCCCTTGGCAGGACAACTGGCACACCAGAGGTTCGTCCGTCCCGGTCCTCTCGTACTAGGGACAGCCCTTCTCAATATTCCTACGCGCACAGCGGATAGGGACCGAACTGTCTCACGACGTTCTAAACCCAGCTCGCGTACCGCTTTAATGGGCGAACAGCCCAACCCTTGGGACCGACTCCAGCCCCAGGATGCGACGAGCCGACATCGAGGTGCCAAACCATCCCGTCGATATGGACTCTTGGGGAAGATCAGCCTGTTATCCCCGGGGTACCTTTTATCCGTTGAGCGACGGCGCTTCCACAAGCCACCGCCGGATCACTAGTCCCGACTTTCGTCCCTGCTCGACCCGTCGGTCTCACAGTCAAGCTCCCTTGTGCACTTACACTCAACACCTGATTGCCAACCAGGCTGAGGGAACCTTTGGGCGCCTCCGTTACCCTTTGGGAGGCAACCGCCCCAGTTAAACTACCCATCAGACACTGTCCCTGATCCGGATCACGGACCGAGGTTAGACATCCAGCACGACCAGAGTGGTATTTCAACGACGACTCCACCCCAACTGGCGTTGGGGTTTCAAAGTCTCCCACCTATCCTACACAAGCCGAACCGAACACCAATATCAAACTGTAGTAAAGGTCCCGGGGTCTTTCCGTCCTGCTGCGCGAAACGAGCATCTTTACTCGTAGTGCAATTTCACCGGGCCTATGGTTGAGACAGTCGAGAAGTCGTTACGCCATTCGTGCAGGTCGGAACTTACCCGACAAGGAATTTCGCTACCTTAGGATGGTTATAGTTACCACCGCCGTTTACTGGCGCTTAAGTTCTCAGCTTCGCCACACCGAAATGTGACTAACCGGTCCCCTTAACGTTCCAGCACCGGGCAGGCGTCAGTCCGTATACATCGCCTTACGGCTTCGCACGGACCTGTGTTTTTAGTAAACAGTCGCTTCTCGCTGGTCTCTGCGGCCACCCCCAGCTCACGGAGTAAATCCGATCACCAGTGATGGCCCCCCTTCTCCCGAAGTTACGGGGGCATTTTGCCGAGTTCCTTAACCATAGTTCACCCGAACGCCTCGGTATTCTCTACCTGACCACCTGAGTCGGTTTAGGGTACGGGCCGCCATGAAACTCGCTAGAGGCTTTTCTCGACAGCATAGGATCATCCACTTCACCACAATCGGCTCGGCATCAGGTCTCAGCCTTAATGAGGGACGGATTTGCCTACCCCTCGGCCTACACCCTTACCCCGGGACAACCACCGCCCGGGCTGGACTACCTTCCTGCGTCACCCCATCGCTTACCTACTACAAGTCTGGTTCGTCGGCTCCACCACTTTCCTTTCCCCGAAGGGTCCGGAACGGCTTCACGGACTTAGCATCGCCTGATTCGATATTGGGCGTTTCAAAGCGGGTACCGGAATATCAACCGGTTGTCCATCGACTACGCCTGTCGGCCTCGCCTTAGGTCCCGACTTACCCTGGGCAGATCAGCTTGACCCAGGAACCCTTAGTCAATCGGCGCACACGTTTCTCACGTGTGTATCGCTACTCATGCCTGCATTCTCACTCGTGAACCGTCCACAACTAGCTTCCGCTGCTGCTTCACCCGGCACACGACGCTCCCCTACCCATCACAGCGGGCGTTGGCCCTATTGCTGCAATGACACGACTTCGGCGGTACGCTTGAGCCCCGCTACATTGTCGGCGCGGAATCACTTGACCAGTGAGCTATTACGCACTCTTTCAAGGGTGGCTGCTTCTAAGCCAACCTCCTGGTTGTCTCTGCGACTCCACATCCTTTCCCACTTAGCGTACGCTTAGGGGCCTTAGTCGATGCTCTGGGCTGTTTCCCTCTCGACCATGGAGCTTATCCCCCACAGTCTCACTGCCGTGCTCTCACTTACCGGCATTCGGAGTTTGGCTAAGGTCAGTAACCCGGTAGGGCCCATCGCCTATCCAGTGCTCTACCTCCGGCAAGAAACACACGACGCTGCACCTAAATGCATTTCGGGGAGAACCAGCTATCACGGAGTTTGATTGGCCTTTCACCCCTAACCACAGGTCATCCCCCAGGTTTTCAACCCTGGTGGGTTCGGTCCTCCACGAAGTCTTACCTCCGCTTCAACCTGCCCATGGCTAGATCACTCCGCTTCGGGTCTAGAGCGTGCAACTCAATCGCCCTATTCGGACTCGCTTTCGCTACGGCTTCCCCACACGGGTTAACCTCGCTACACACCGCTAACTCGCAGGCTCATTCTTCAAAAGGCACGCAGTCACGAC
>NZ_JBHWUO010000127.1:0-2701 GCF_042736975.1 Streptomyces sp. NPDC059989 | reverse complement strand
ACCCGCGCCTACGTCGAACAGGACCTCCACGAGATCTACGAAGGCGAAGTCCGCTACGCCCGCGACGCCTTCGAAGGCCTGCGCCTCATGGACGCGCTGATGGGCGTCAAGCGCGGCGTCCCCGGAGTCGAGCTCCCGCCCCTCAAGCAGCGCCGCGTCGCCAAGCGGGACACTCCGCTCCTCCAGGTGGCGGAACCCCTCGACGGCGGCCGCTCCGACGTCGCCGTCGACAACCCGGTCCCCACCCCGCCCTTCCTCGGCACCCGCGTGGTCAAGGGCATCGCGCTCAAGGAGTACGCCTCCTGGCTCGACGAGAACGCGCTGTTCAAGGGCCAGTGGGGCCTCAAGGACGCCGACACCATCGACACGGACGGCCAGCCCCGGCTGCGCGGCTGGCTGGACCGGCTGCACACCGACGGCCTCCTCGAAGCCGCCGTCGTGCACGGCTACTTCCCCTGCGTCTCCAAGGGCGACGACCTGATCATCCTGGGCGAGAACGGCTCGGAGCGCACCCGCTTCACCTTCCCCCGCCAGCAGCGCGGCCGCCGCCTGTGCCTCGCCGACTTCTTCCGCCCGGAGGAGTCCGGCGAGACCGACATCGTCGGCCTCCAGGTCGTCACCGTCGGCAGCCGCATCGGCGAGGAGACCGCGCGGCTCTTCGCCGCCGACGCCTACCGCGAGTACATGGAACTCCACGGCCTGTCCGTGCAGCTCGCCGAGGCCCTCGCCGAGTACTGGCACGCCCGGGTCCGCGCCGACCTCGGCATCGGCGGCTCCGACCCGGAGTCCATGGACGGCATGTTCCGCACCGAGTACCAGGGCTGCCGCTACTCCCTCGGCTACCCCGCCTGCCCCAACCTGGAGGACCGCGCCAAGATCGCCGACCTCCTGCGGCCGGAGCGCATCGGCGTCCAGCTCTCCGAGGAGTTCCAGCTCCACCCCGAACAGTCCACCGACGCCATCGTCATCCACCACCCCGAAGCCAACTACTTCAACGCACGCTGACACCCCCCACGAGCCGGAAAGGAGTCCGACATGCCGGCTGCCCTGGCCGCCACCGCCGAACGCCCCCGCACGTCCAGTGCCCCCGCCCCCCTCGGCGTCCGTGAACTGCTGGCCACCGGCCGGCGGACCTTCTCGTTCGAGTTCTTCCCCCCGAAGACGGACGCAGGCGAGCGGACCCTGTGGGCGGCGATCCGCCGCATAGAGGCCCTCGCGCCCTCCTTCGTCTCCGTCACCTACGGCGCCGGCGGCTCCTCGCGGAGCCGCACCGTCGAGGTCACCAAGCGCATCGCCGCGGAGACCACCCTGCGCCCGGTCGCGCACCTGACCGCCGTCGGGCACTCGGTCGCCGAACTGCGCCACATCATCGGCCAGTACGCCGACGCGGGCATCCGCGACGTCCTCGCCCTGCGCGGTGACCCGCCCGGCGACCCGAAGGGGGTGTGGACGCCCCACCCGGACGGCCTGAACCACGCCCACGAGCTGGTCACGCTCATCCGCCGGCTGGGCGACTTCACCGTGGGCGTGGCGGCCTTCCCCGAGCGGCACCCCCGCTCGCCCTCCTGGACCGAGGACATCCGGCACTTCGCCGCCAAGTGCCACGCCGGCGCCGACTACGCCATCACCCAGATGTTCTTCCACGCCGAGGACTACCTGCGGCTGCGCGACCGGCTCTCCGCCGTCGGCTGCCTGACCCCGGTCATCCCCGAGATCATGCCGGCGACCGATTTCCGCCAGATCCGCCGCTTCGCCGAGCTCAGTGACGCCCGCTTCCCGGACGCCCTCGCACAGAAGCTCGAAGCGGCGCAGGACAACCCGGCGGACGGGCACCGCATCGGAGTCGAGTACGCGACCGCCATGTCCGAGCGGCTGCTCGCCGAGGGCGCACCCGGCCTGCACTACATCACCCTCAACAAGTCCACCGCGACTCTAGAGATCCATCAGAACCTGAACGTCAGCCAGAACCCAGCCACCACCATCACGGAGTAGACCCCATGGACTTCAAGGTCGCAGATCTCTCGCTCGCGGACTTCGGCCGCAAGGAGATCACCCTTGCCGAGCACGAGATGCCCGGTCTGATGTCGATCCGCAAGGAGTACGCCCCCTCGCAGCCCCTGGCCGGGGCGCGGATCACCGGCTCCCTGCACATGACCGTGCAGACCGCCGTGCTCATCGAGACGCTCGTCGCGCTCGGCGCCGAGGTCCGCTGGGTGTCCTGCAACATCTACTCCACCCAGGACCACGCCGCCGCCGCGATAGCCGCCGCCGGCATTCCGGTCTTCGCCTGGAAGGGCGAGACGCTGGAGGAGTACTGGTGGTGCACGGAGCAGGCGCTGACCTGGCCCGGGCACGCGGGCCCCAACATGATCCTCGACGACGGCGGCGACGCCACCCTCCTCGTCCACAAGGGCGTCGAATACCAGAAGGCCGGCCAGGTCCCGGACCCGTCCACCGCGGACAACGAGGAAATGGCCCTGGTCCTGGACCTGCTGGGGAAGACCGCCATCGACTGGACGGCGCTGGCCGCCGGCATCCGCGGCGTGACCGAGGAGACCACCACCGGGGTCCACCGCCTCTACGAGATGCACCGCGAGGGCGCCCTCCTCTTCCCGGCGATCAACGTGAACGACGCCGTCACCAAGTCGAAGTTCGACAACAAGTACGGCTGCCGGCACTCCCTGATCGACGGCATCAACCG
>NZ_JBHWUO010000126.1:0-2970 GCF_042736975.1 Streptomyces sp. NPDC059989 | reverse complement strand
GTTATAATCACCCTAACAGAAACAAAGGAATTCCAAAAAGCGAACTCTTCCAGGGGGTCGCTTTTTTTGTGTTCATTTCTGCCCTTTCTTGTATTCTTCCAAAACTACTGTAATCATCGCAGACTTACTCAAACCCTTCTCTTTGCACAACTCCTCTAAATAAGCGTGAACACTTTCTGACATAGTGATTGTAAATCTCTTTTTATTTGTCATATCGTTCTCCTTTTTGCATGTTAAAAATAATATAACAAAGTGGTGTAATTTTTGCAATAAAATACACAAAAAATATGTAAAAGGCAAAATGTCGCTCAAAATGTCGCCGAAATGTCGCTCAAATGTCGCAAGCTTCAAACCCTTGTGGCTCTAGGGTTTGAATGGCTTTTTCTCTCAATTTGGCACTCGGCACTTAAAGGGGGGGTCGTAGTAGCCCCCCCTTTTTCCTCTCTCACCCCAAAAAATCCAAGTTCAAAAAACCAAAAAAAGCACCTTTTTCAGGTGCTTTTTATCTTTCAAGACCATTTTCTCTTTCACGACGCTTTTCAACCCTGTTTAAACGCTCAAATTCGCCCTCAGGGGCTTTTTCTTTAATTTTGCCTACCAAATCATTAAAAAGGCTCTTAAACGTCTTTAAATCGTTTGTACGGGCTTTTAAAAATTCTTTGGTGCTTTTATATATCAAACCAATTTCACGCTTTAAATCGCTTATATGGCTTTTTAATTTGCTATTCTCTCGAAGCAACTGCATATTTTCCTGTCTTAATTTTTTATTTGAATTGGCTTCTGTTTCCCACTCTTTATAAATCACTCTAAGCTTTTGACCCAAAGCTTTATTTTCCTTTGCTAAATCGGTGTTCAATATTTTTTCCATCTTGCCTTTTAGCTGTTTATTTTCTTTGGCAGCATGAACCAAATTTTTAAAGTCTTGTTCGGGAACAATCACATTTCCAGTCGGTGTCTTTTTCAACTCTTTTTTGGGAATCCCAAAAAGATTCTTTTCCTCGCTCTTAACCTCGATTTGCTGAAATTCCCTTTTGGCCCGAACTTTAATTTCATCTGGAACTTTTTCATTGAGGGCGAGCAATTCATTTTTCTTCTCCTGGAGATTTTTTTCTAGAAAATCAATTTCTTTTTCCAGCGTCTGCTTTTTGAATTCCCTCGTTTCCAAATGCTCACGAGTAGAACCTTTTTCTCCACGCTCCAAATCAAAGCCAAGCTTTTGCATATGCTCGGGAAACTTATCTTGCAACCAAAGCAATTCTTGACGATTGAACACATTTTTCCCTTGCAGTTTTCCATCACGCATTGGCACAACGCCAACATGCATATGGGGCGTTTTTTCGTCCATATGTACCGTTGCATAAGCAATATTTTGCTCGCCATAGCGTTCGGAAAATAATTTATAACTTTCCTCAAAAAATCGTTTTTGTTCTGTAGGATCCAGACGGTCAAAAAAATTTTTGTCAGATGTCACGAGCAACTCGTTTACAAGCACCGCATCTTTCCGAGTTTTTCTCGTACCTGTTTTTTGCGATTCAATGATTTCTTTGACATGCTGGTTATAATCAATTTTCCCATCATGGACCAAATCATAATTTTCATGGGAACGCTCTTTATCAATATCCGAATTCGTCCTGCTTTCTCTTTCACGCTGATTATGAAACTGAATTCCTTTCAAATCATGCGCCTTCATTTTCTGCATTCGGACGACCGCATAACTCATAAAATCAGCTCCGTTTCGGGGTCAGTTTTTCGGCAACACTTCCATGTAAAGTATAACACACTATACTTTACATTCGTAAAGTGTGTGCTCTGCGAGGCTTTTTCGGCTACCCGCCGAACCATGCTAACGCATGGGAAAACCTTGGGCTTTGCCCAAACCCACAAGGGGAAATGATTCCCCCTTGATCCCCCCAATAAAAACTCCCCCAACCCCCTCAATTTTGAGGGGACTCCCTCGCCGGTCGGCAGGAATCGAATGGGATTCGATTCAATGCCAAGAGGGTTCGGGTGTGGTGAGTCTGTCAATCGACTTTCGCGGCATATCCTCATTTCGCTATCGCTCATTCCGGTATTCCACGATTCTATTGACAGACGCCACGTGTCGCTTTCTCCTTCAAGCGCCCACCAGAACAAAATAAAAAAAGATACAGAAAAAGATACAGAAGAATCTTCTGTATCTCTTGTATCTCAATCCTTTTCTGTCGTTTTATGTCGATTATTTTAACTCTCCTGTTTCTCTATCAATATCGCCCCGACCATATTTCCGTTCTTGATAAACGGCATCAAAATACAGTCTAATCAATCCAGTATGCGAACGTAAAACAGAATTGATAATCTTCATGCTGGGTAAGTTATATTCTTCCCCACGAACCCTTACAAACCTTCTTAATTCACGAATATTAGCCAGTCCATGTTCATCAATCAAATCACAAAGATCATTCAGCATGTCGTCTTTTTCTTCAACATCAAGCGTTATGTATCTATCAATATCAAAATTGTTTAGTAGTTTAATATCTTTCTTGTCATATACATGCTTGTTTTTAGCGATAGCGTCTTTTGATTCGTGCGTTAAATATAAATACATATTTTCCATGCTTTGAACTACAATTTGCACCATGGAAACACTTTTATTACCCAATGCTCGTTGTATTCTTTTACGGACACTATCAGCAGTAACAGGATTTTTCGCCACATAAATCACATGATAATGGGCTTTTTTATATTTTTGTCCCTCAACTTTACTTAAATCTTTATCATGAAGTGGGCTAATCGCAATAGGAACACCGAGCGATTCCAATTTCGTTTCCCAATCTTCGGGTATGCTTTCAGGGTACAACAGAAACGTAAAGTATCTTGCCTTATCTTTAGCCATAATGTTATAATCACCCTAACAGAAACAAAGGAATTCCAAAAAGCGAACTCTTCCAGGGGGTCGCTTTTTTTGTGTTCATTTCTGCCCTTTCTTGTATT
>NZ_JBHWUO010000125.1:0-3218 GCF_042736975.1 Streptomyces sp. NPDC059989 | reverse complement strand
ACTCTATCAGACTCTTTCGGGCCCGATTTCCTCGGCGCTTTCGAGGTTCTACGCTTTCGCGCTTTCCCTTTCCGGCGATTCCGACTCTATCAGAAGTTTTCCACCGGATTTCCCGGCTTCAGATTTCCTGAATGAAGAGACGGTTGTACCCATCGGGAATTTATTTCCTGTGGGTGAGGTCCGATTATAGACCCTGGTTGCCGAACTTGTCCAGTTCGAGGCAACCGTTCGAATCTACCTCCCCGCTCGCTCCGTGTCAACGGCCTTCGCGGGACGACGAGGAGACTAGCAGCTCAGCAGGCTTGTACGCACATCAGGCCGCGGTGGGCAGCGTCGCCGTGCGGTCGGCTGCCTCCACGTCGCCCGCCTCGCCTGCCCGGGAGGCGCGGCCGCCCAGGACGTAGACGTACAGCAGGAAGGCCGCCTCGGCGGCGACGCCGATGGCGATGCGGGCCCAGGTGGGCAGGCCGGACGGGGTGACGAAGCCTTCGATGACGCCCGAGACGAACAGGACCACGGCCAGGCCGATGGCCATGCCCAGCGCGGCGCGGCCCTGTTCCGCGAGGGCGGTGCGGCGGGTGCGGGGGCCCGGGTCGATGACCGTCCAGCCCAGGCGCAGGCCGGTGCCGGCGGCGACGAAGACAGCCGTCAGTTCGAGCAGGCCGTGCGGGAGGATCAGGCCGAGGAAGACGTCCAGGCGGCCGGCGGCGGCCATCAGGCCGAGCCCGACGCCGAGGTTGGCCATGTTCAGGAAGAGGATCCAGAGCACCGGGATGCCGAGGAAGGCGCCCAGGACGAGGCAGATCGCAGCCGCCTGCGCGTTGTTCGTCCAGACCTGGGCGGCGAAGGAGCCGGCGGGATGGCTGGAGTAGTACGTCTCGTACTCGCCGCCCGGCTGTGTGAGGGCCTTCAGGTCCTCGGGGGCTCCGATGGCGCCCTGGACCTCGGGGTGGGTGGCTATCCACCAGCCGATGAGCACGCCGAGGGCCGTCGAGAGCAGTGCGGTCGGTATCCACCAGCGGCGGCTGCGGTAGACGGCGGCCGGGAAGCCCGCGGTGAAGAAGAGGGCCGCGTCGCGCCAGCCGGCGCGGCGGGTGCCGGTCACCGTGGCGCGGGCGCGGGCGACCAGCTGCGTCAGCCGCCCCGTGAGCATGGGGTCGGGGACGCTGGACTGGATCAGGGAGAGGTGGGTGGAGGTGCGCTGGTAGAGGGCGACGAGCTCGTCCGCCTCGGCGCCGGTGAGCTTGCGGCCGCGGCCCAGGAGCTGCTCCAGGCGGGCCCATTCCGCGCGGTGTGCCGCCACGAAGACATCGAGATCCATCCGCTTGCCCGCTCCCCTGCCCCAGGTCCCCTGCCACTGCCTATGACTCGTGTGGTCAGCTTGGCAGACTGGATGCCAAAGGGGCGGGGCAGGTCACGTGAAAGGTGCTGCGGTGAGCGATCTTGTGACGGGGGACGCGGTCGTCCTGGGGTTGAGGCCGGCGAGGCTGCCGAGCCGGGCGCTGGCGATCGTCCTCGACCTGGTCGTGTACCTCGCCGGGTACGTGCTCCTCTCCGTCGGACTGGCCTTCGCGGTCGCCTCGCTCGACGAGGCCGCCCATGCGGCGGTGACGGTGGCGAGCTTCATCCTGCTGCTGGTCGGCGTGCCGATCGCGGTGGAGACGCTGACGCACGGGCGGTCGCTGGGCAAGCTCGCCTGCGGGCTGCGGGTGGTGCGGGACGACGGCGGGCCGATCCGCTTCCGGCACGCGCTGGTGCGCGGGGCCATGGGGGTCGTGGAGCTGCTGATGACCTTCGGGTCCGTGGCGTGCATCGCCTCGCTGGTGTCGGCGCGCGGGCGGCGGCTCGGGGACGTGTTCGCCGGAACCCTGGTGATCCGGGAGCGGGTGCCGGGGGCCCGGGTGATGCCGGTGCCCGCGCCGCCGCCGTGGCTGGCCGGGCGCTTCACCGGGCTGGACCTGTCGGCGGTGCCGGACGGGTTGTGGCTGGCGATACGGCAGTACCTGACGCGGATGAACCAGCTGGATCCGCAGGTGGGTGCCGCGATGGCGGCGCGGCTCGCGGACGATCTGGTGGCGCGGACGGGGGCGCTGCCGCCGGTGGGGGTGCCTGCCGCGGCGTTCCTGATGGCCGTGGTGCACGAGCGGCAGTCGCGGGACGCGGCCCGGACCTTCACGGGCGCCGGCCGTGGTCCGGGGGGTTCGGTGGGTCCCGTGGCGCCCGTGGCTCCTGCGCCCGCCCCGTACGTACAGGCTCCGGCGCCGGCTCCGTATGCCGCGCCCGTGGCGCCCGTACAGCCTCCGGCGCCTGCGGCGGCTCCGCGCGCGGGCGGTTTCGCGCCGCCTGCCTAGTCCTCGAAGGTCGAGGGCGGGGTCTCCAGGTGTTCCAGCTCGATGCCCGGGGCGGAGAGGACCACGTCCCCGGCGATGTGGATCGTGTGGACCTCGCCGGTGTCCAGGGCGCTGACCTGGTACTCGTCCACCAAGAGCGGGCCGCTGTCCGTGGGGTGCTCCTCGCGCCGGAGCAGGGCCCATGCCTGGTCGACCGTACGGGGGGCCAGTACGGGGTCGGTGAGGGCGAGGAGCCGGACGCGGGTGGCGGGGGCTCCGGGGGTCAGGCGCAGCAGGCGGGCCGTGGCGATGAGGAAGGCCGGGGAGGTGCCGGTGAAGCCGGGGGCGTGGACGTTGCCCTCGGTGGCCTCGGCGCCCGTGGGGTCGGTGCGGACCCAGGTGACGCCGTCGATGGCGGCCCCGCGGACCTGCCAGCTCGACGCGTTGACCTCCAGGCGGATGGGGCGGCCGAGTTCGTCGACGGCCAGGTCGACCGAGCCGCGGTGATCGCCGTTCGGGGCCGTGAGCTGGGAGACGTAGCGCCAGCCGGAGGGTCCGGGGGCGCAGTGGAAGTGCTCCTCGCCGAGCGGGGTGTGGTCGTGCGGGTCGTGGAGCGAGTAGCGGCCGCGGGGCATGGCTGGAGTCCTTGCGTGCGTATGGGGCAGGCCCCCGGCTGGTGTGCCGGGGGCCTGACTCAGGTGCTGCGGATCTGCGGGGAGATCAGTAGCGGTAGTGGTCCGGCTTGTACGGGCCCTCGACCTTGACGCCGATGTAGTCGGCCTGCTCGGGACGGAGGGTGGTGAGCTTGACGCCGAGGGCGTCGAGGTGGAGGCGGGCCACCTTCTCGTCGAGGTGCTTGGGGAGCACGTAGACGTCGGTGGGGTACTC
>NZ_JBHWUO010000124.1:0-3599 GCF_042736975.1 Streptomyces sp. NPDC059989 | reverse complement strand
ATGTAAACATTTGTATTCCGAATTATCTCAGACTGTTAAATGAATGTGAAGAATTTTCCGAAAAGTTAACCGGAGATAGAAATGTCACTGACTGGATGTGTTGACTGCGTGTTGAAAGAAAAGGTCATGTGTTGACTGTGTGGAGGTTCATGTGTTGGTCAGGTGGAGACGTGCGGCTTGTTAAAGATATTGAATATCTAAAATAATGCGCGGCTGCAGGACCGATTTTTTGAAAAAAAATCTCCCCCTACGGGGGAAGAATGGTTTTGATCTTAGGTTTTGGGTTTTAAAAAAAGACCGGCAATTCTGCCGGCCTTTTTTGCGATTTTGACGGAGTCGAAATCGGGTCTTTTCTTATCTTGATACTATATAGAAACAACAAGATTTTTAAAAAACAGGTTCAGCCCTTGTCTGTCAAGGCTTTAAAGTGTTTTTGACAGATAAAAACTCCTTCTGCTATTATTAGGTTGTCGAAGCCAAATAATAGAACGCTAGATTACTAGCACAGAAAGGAGTTTTTTTCGTTTGAATTCAGTTGAACATAATTATAACATCCTTGAGGATAAGACCGCAACAGGTAAAAAGCGGGATTGGAAAGGGAAAAAAAGACGGACGAATCTTATGGCGGAGCACTATGAAGCTTTACAGAACAAAACAGGTATACCTTACTATGGCAAAAAAGCTGAGAAATTGTGTAGTTGTGCGGAATGTCTTTCGTTTAAAAGAGACCCGGAGACGGGCAAACTAAAGTTGTATCAAGCTCAGTTTTGCAAAGTGAGGTTATGCCCGATGTGTGCCTGGCGCAGGTCGTTAAAAATTGCTTATCACAATAAATTGATCGTAGAAGAAGCTAATCGTCAGTATGGATGCGGATGGATTTTTCTCACGTTGACCGTTCGAAATGTTAAAGGTGACAGTCTGAAACCTTCGATTTCGGACATGATGAAAGGGTTTAATCGACTTATGAAATACAAAAGGGTCGATACAGCGGTACTTGGCTATTTTAGAGCTTTAGAGATTACTAAAAATCATGAAGAAGATACATATCATCCGCATTTTCATGTGTTATTGCCTGTAAAGAAAAGTTATTTCGGCAAAAATTATATCAAGCAGACGGAATGGACAAGCCTTTGGAAAAAGGCGATGAAATTGGATTACACCCCAATTGTTGATATTCGTCGGGTGAAAGGTAAAGCCAAGATTGACGCTGAACAGATTGAAAACGACGTGCGGGAAGCTATGGTGGAGCAAAAAGCTGTTCTCGAAATCTCTAAGTATCCAGTCAAGGATACGGATGTTGTGCGCGGCAATAAGGTGACGGAAGACAATCTGAACACGGTGTTTTATTTGGATGATGCGCTGGCAGCCCGTAGGTTAATCGGATACGGCGGTATTTTGAAGGAGATACATAAAGAGCTGAATCTTGGTGATGCGGAGGACGGCGATCTTGTTAAGATTGAGGAAGAAGATGACGAGGTTGCGAATGGTGCATTTGAGGTCATGGCTTACTGGCATCCTGGCATTAAGAACTACATAATCAAATAGAAAAGCAGATTCCCTTGTGGAATCTGCTATTTTCCTTTTGGAAGAGTGTAATAAAGAACGACGCTTAAAACCAAAAAGATGATAGGAATGATAACTAAATTGCTGGCGAGCAGACTTTGATCAATCGTGCTTTCTTCTGTATCGACTGTTGAAGCAATCAGTATCACGTCTTTGAGACGGTCAAACACTTGAAGCAAAAAAAAGGAAAAAAGACTTAAAAACAATGAGATGACCGAGTATTTAATACGCACAATTACACACTTCCTCCTATTTTTTTGAAAAATTTTCTGAATTTCCAGTCAATTACATGTATAATAGCATGGAATGCCAAAATAAAGAAGGAGGATTTATGCTTTGAAAGTAGGACAAAGGAAGCGTTTTAAAGGGCTGTTTAGCAAATTGTTGGTGCTGAGTTTGGTTTTTGTTTTGGCTTTACCGATTTACTCAATATCTGCATCGGCTTCAGAATCAATTGACACCGAGAATGTACATCCTGAATTCGATGGAGCTACTGAGGGGAGTGTTCTTCAGCAAGCTGTATCTGGCAATGAAGACTATGAGGTAGTGGACGTTACTTATATCCCAGAATCTCAAAATGATGAAAAAGCATCTACACAAGCTGTTTCAACTTGGTGGGAGACAACAAGAAAAGACTATCAAGGTATTAAATATGGCGGTTGGAAAACGCTAGTTGAACGGAACTCAGGGAATTCCGGTTCAATTACAATTAAGTTCACTAAAACCCGTTCAAACTCATATTCGGGTCAATTAAAGGTTGCTAAAAAGGTAATGGATGCTTTTGTGGGTTTTGACATAAAGAAAGAATATCAGGTATCTGTTGACGATCAGCATACTGGGCTAAGCAAGAAAAAAACGTATTTGGCTCAATACAGAACAAGAAATAAAGAGTGGAAAGTTACACAAACACAGTACGAGTTAGAAAACTGGACTGGGAAGAAACGAAAAGTAGGAACGAAAGTTATCACTGTGAAAAAGCAGGACGGTTTTAATACTCGGGTAAAAGCAAAATAAAGAAAGAGAGCAGGCTTGAAGCCTGCTTTGTTATCGTTCCATTTCGTAATCACGGCGCCGTCTTTGAGGGCGCTGTTTTTCTTCTTGTTGCTGTTCTTGCTCTTTAGTCCGGCGGCGTTTCTTTTCTGTTAATGGGATAGATGGTTCAAGCTCGATCTCCTCTGCAAGCTCCTTCAAAAAATCGCGGCTTTTGCTTCTGCCTTTGGATCTCTCAAACTGTCGTTCTTTCTCCTGTTCAGCAAAGCTCTGCAGATCCTTCAAGTGTGACGGATACAGGCCGACTTGTTTGCCGTCCTGGTTGTATCCTCGGATGACAATGTGAGCGTGAGGGTGTCCTTTGTCATCGTGTACGGCAGCTATCCAGTCCAGTTTGACGTTGTGTTTACCCTCAAAGCGATTCATCGTATCTCGGACTAATTCTTTTAAATCGGTGGCGAACCGTCCCTGTTCATCTTCGCTTAATGAAATGACGAGTTTATGACCGACTACGCCACGCTTTGGCTGTTCATTCAGCTTTTTGAAAAACTCAATCCGTTGAATTTTATCTTGCGCAGCTGTAAACAGTTCCGGCGGTGTCCGGTGATGATCCCGGTCAAGTTCTATGTACTTGATATGCTCTTTGATATGGGTGATCGGCTTTCCGCCTTTGCTATGACTGGCGAATCCGAGGGATTTCACATGAGCGACCATTATCTTCGCCCCTGCTTATACTCTTCAAGTAGCTTTTCATTGCTTTTGAGTCGGTTGTAATTGGCAACAAGAAAGTCCACTTGATTCTTATATTCAGATGATTCTGCTTGCAGAGAGCGTACTTTTTGGACTAACTGGTCATTCTGTCGCATCAAAGTCGGCGCTGCGACTGAAACTGAGCTGAAAGAGCGTAAACTTCGCATCGAAGACGCCTTGAACTCAACTCGCGCAGCTGTTGAAGAAGGCATCGTATCGAAGGGGTAGGCGCCTACCAAGCAGGGAAAATCAACGAAAACGAGCTTCAAGAACTAGAGCAGTTCGGATGCCCAACG
>NZ_JBHWUO010000123.1:0-3845 GCF_042736975.1 Streptomyces sp. NPDC059989 | reverse complement strand
ATTTCAGCCCGCCCGGCGTTTGAGGGCACGGGCGCGGAGCGCACGTATCGGGGTCCGGGGCGGAGCCCCGGGTGGGGGCCCCTCCCGGACGGAGTCTGGGGGAGGTGGAAGGGCGGGTAGGGGACCAGCCCCGCGCAGCGGCCGCCACATGACATCTGTCATCCGGCACCCACGACGGCCGACACTGCCGCCAGGCCCCCCGTACGGGCGAGTCTTGGGCCATGACGACGCCCACCGCGACCCGCAGCACGAGGCCCGCCACCGACACGGTGGTCCGCTTCGAGAACGTGACCAAGAACTACGGCCCGGTCCGAGCGGTAGACGGCCTCTCCCTCACGCTCCACCCGGGCGAGACCGTCGCACTCCTCGGCCCCAACGGCGCCGGCAAGTCCTCCACCCTCGACCTCCTCCTCGGCCTGCGCCCCGCCGACTCCGGCTCCGTACGGCTCTTCGGCACCACCCCCCGCGAGGCCGTCGCCGCCGGCCGGGTCGGCGCGATGCTGCAGAGCGGCGGCCTGATGGAGGACGTGACCGTACGCGAACTCGTGGCGCTCGGCTGCTCCCTGCACCCCCGCCCGCACCCGGTGGACGAGGTACTGGCGCGCGCCGGAGTCTCCGAGATCGCCGGCCGCACGGTCAACAAGCTCTCCGGCGGCCAGGAGCAGCGCGTCCGCTTCGCCCTCGCCACCGCGGGACACAACGACCTGATCGTGCTCGACGAGCCGACCACCGGCATGGACGTCACCGCCCGCCAGGCCTTCTGGGCCACGATGCGCGAACAGGCCGCCCAGGGCCGCACGGTGCTCTTCGCCACGCACTACCTGGAGGAAGCGGACGCGATCGCCGACCGGGTGCTGGTCCTCAACAAGGGCCGGCTCCTCGCCGACGGCACCGCCGCCGAGATCAAGGCCAGGGCCGGCGCCCGGAAGGTCTCCTTCGACCTGGACGGCCACGACGCCGACGCCGTGGACGAGCAGATGCTCCGCGCCCTGCCCGCCCTCACCGCCTACGAGCGGCACGGCGCGACCGTACGCCTCCAGTCCGCCGACGCCGACGCGACCGTCCACGCCGTGTACGCGCTCGGGCTCTACCCCCGCAACCTGGAGGTCGCGGGCCTCGGCCTGGAACAGGCCTTCATCGCCCTCACCGAGGAGGCCTCGAAGTGAACAACCTCATCAGGCTCGAAATCATCCGGGCCCTGCGCAACAAGAAGTACCTCTTCTTCACCATCCTCTACCCGGCCGCCCTCTTCCTGATGCTCGGCGGCACCCTCGACGGCACCACCAAGGTCATGGGCACCGAACTGACCATGCCCGCCTTCTACATGGTCGCCATGGCCTCCTTCGGAGCCCTGACCGCCGTCCTCATGGGCAACAGCGAGCGCATCGCCAAGGAGCGCGAGAAGGGCTGGGTCCGCCAGCTGCGCCTGACCGCCCTCCCCGGCCGCGGCTACGTCCTCGCCAAGACCGCCAGCGCGGGCGTCCTCTCGCTGCCCTCCATCCTGGTCGTCTTCGCGGTGGCGGCCGGCGTGAAGGACGTACGGTTCGACACCTGGCAGTGGCTCGCCCTCACCGGCGCGATCTGGGCCGGCAGCCTGGTCTTCGCCGCGCTCGGCGTGGCCCTCGGGTACCTGGCCGGCGGCGACAGCGTCCGCCCCCTCACGATGCTGATCTACTTCGGCCTGTCGATCCTCGGCGGCCTGTGGATGCCCACCGCCAACTTCCCCCAGTGGCTCCAGACCATCGCGAGCTGGCTCCCCACCCACGCCTACGCCGGCCTCGGCCAGGCCATCGAGCTGGGCGGCGCGCCGCACGCCAAGGACGTGGCGATCCTCGTCGCGTACTTCGTACTGTTCACCGGTGCCGCCGCCTGGCTGTACCGCAAGGACTCACTGAAGGCATGAACCCGTGGCGCTGACGCAAGCAGACGAGGAGCGGCGCTTCCCCGAGATCGCCAAGGAGCCGGAGAACCGCCGCCAGAAGCTGGTGAAGGGCCTCTGGATCAGCATCTGGCTCTTCTACCTGAGCGCACCCGTCACCGACCTGATCAGCGGCGGACACAGCCCCGGCGTGCGGCTGCTCGGCGGCCTGGGCCTCGCGGCCTTCGTCGCCTGGTACCTGGTGCTGGTCTTCCGCACGGCCCGGCAGATGGCCGTGCGCAAGGTCCTGGTCTCCGTGGCGGTGCTCTCCGCCCAGGCCACGGTCCTGTCGCTGACCCTGGGCCGCGAATGGCTCGTGCTCTTCGTCTACGTGGCCATCTCCTCCGGCGCCGCGCTGCCCGGGGAGATCTCCCGCTGGACCGTCCTCGGCACCACCGCCCTGCTGGCGGTCACGGCGAACGCGGTCCCGGGCGGCACCGCCTACCTGGCGGGCCTGCTGATCCCGGCCCTGATGGGCGGCTTCGCGATGGTCGGCGTCCGCGCGCTGATCCGGACGACGATAGAGCTGCGCGAGGCCCGGGCCACGGTGGCGCAGCTCGCCGCCAACGAGGAACGGCTGCGGATGGCCCGGGACCTGCACGACCTGCTGGGCCACTCGCTGTCGCTGATCACGCTCAAGAGCGAGCTGGCGGGCCGGATGCTCCCCGGGCAGCCGGAGGCCGCCGCCCAGCAGGTGGCGGACATCGAGCGGGTCAGCCGGCAGGCGCTGGTCGACGTACGCGAAGCGGTGAGCGGCTACCGGCGGCCCACCCTGCCCGGTGAACTCGCGGGCGCCCGGACGGCGCTGGCGGCGGCGGGCGTGGTCGCCGACCTCCCGCGGGGGCCGGCGGACGGGCTCGCGGAGGAACTCTCGGAGGAGGCGGAGTCGGCCCTGGCCTGGTCCCTGCGCGAGGCGGTCACGAACGTGGTCCGGCACAGCGGGGCGCAGCGGTGCACGGTCACGCTGACCGACCGGCAGACCCTGGCGGGCCGCTTCGTGGAACTGACGGTGGCGGACGACGGGTCCGGCGGCCCGGGCGCCCCGGCCGGCAACGGCCTGACGGGCCTGACGGAACGCCTGGAGGCGGTCGGCGGCAGCCTGTCGGCGGGCCCGGCCGGCAAGACGGGCTTCCGGCTGGTCGCCCGCATCCCCCTAGGATCGGACTCATGACGGCAGCAGCCCCCATCCGCATCCTCCTGGCGGAGGACCAGTCGATGGTCCGCGAGGCCCTCGCCGCACTGCTCGGCCTGGAGCCGGACATCGAGGTCCTGGCGCAAGTCGCCCGCGGCGACCAGGTGGTGGAGGCGGCCCGCGCCCACGACGTGAACGTCGCACTGCTGGACATCGAGATGCCGGGACTGACGGGCATCGAGGCGGCGGCGGCCCTGCGATCGGCGCTCCCGGCGATCCGGATCGTCATCCTGACCACCTTCGGCAGGCCGGGCTACCTGCGCGGCGCGATGGAGGCGGGTGCCTCGGCCTTCCTGGTCAAGGACGCCCCGGCCGCGCAGCTGGCGGCCGCGGTACGCAAGGTCCTGGCGGGGGAGCGCGTCATCGACCCCACGCTGGCCGCGGCGGCCCTGGCGGAGGGCGCGAACCCGCTGACCGAGCGCGAACGGGAGGTCCTGCGGGCGGCGGAGTCCGGGGCGACCAACGCCGAACTGGCGGAGCGGCTGCACCTCTCGCCGGGCACGGTCCGCAACTACCTCTCGACGGCGATCCAGAAACTGGCGGCGCGCAACCGGGCCGAAGCCGTTCGCGCCGCCCGCGACAAGGGCTGGCTCTAGCCGAGCCCGCGCGACGCGGGAGGCCGAGCCACGAAGCCCGGCTCCGCCGGACCCTGGGGCTCCGCCCCAGACCCCGCGCCTCAAACGCCGGCGAGGCTATCCGTAGCCCCGCCGGCGTTTGTGGCGCGGGGGTCCGGGG
>NZ_JBHWUO010000122.1:0-3863 GCF_042736975.1 Streptomyces sp. NPDC059989 | reverse complement strand
CCCCCCCCCCCCCCCCCCCCCGCCCGCCCCCCCCCCCCCCCCCCTCGTGTCACCCGAGCCGAGCGCAGCGGTCCTACCGCTCGCGCCAGCCGTTCGTGATCGGCAGCCGGCGGTCCTTGCCGAAGCCCTTCGCGGAGATCTTCGTGCCCGGCGGGTACTGGCGGCGCTTGTACTCCGCCGTGTCCACCATCCGCAGGGTCCTGGCGACCAGCTCGCGGTCGAAGCCGGCCGCGACGATCGCCTCCATGCCCTGGTCGCGGTCCACGTACAGCGCCAGGATCGCGTCCAGCACCGGATAGTCCGGCAGCGAGTCCGTGTCCACCTGGCCGGGGCGCAGCTCGGCGCTCGGCGGCTTCACGAGGGAGTTCTCGGGGATCGGCGGGGTCTCCCCGCGTTCGGCGGCCGCCCGGTTGCGGTAGTGGGCCAGCCGGAAGACGTCCGTCTTGTAGACGTCCTTGATCGGGCCGTAGGCGCCGACCGAGTCGCCGTACAGGGTGGAGTAGCCGACGGCCAGCTCGGACTTGTTGCCCGGGGCCAGCACGATGTGGCCCTCCTGGTTGGAGACCGCCATCAGCATGGTGCCGCGCAGCCGGGACTGGAGGTTCTCCTCGGCCAGGCCGGTCAGCCCCAGCGAGCCCATGTAGGCCTCGAACATCGGCTCGATCGGCACGGTCCGGAAGTTCAGGCCGGTCCGCTTCGCGAGATCGGCCGCGTCGTCCTTGGAGTGGTCCGAGGAGTACTTCGAGGGCATCGAGATGCCGTACACGTTCTGCGCGCCGATCGCGTCGCAGGCGATGGCGGCGACGAGCGCGGAGTCGATGCCTCCGGAGAGCCCGATCAGGACGGAGCGGAATCCGTTCTTCTTCACGTACGCGCGCAGGCCCACGACCAGCGCGTCGTAGATCTCCTCGTCGTCGTCGAGGCGGTCGGCGTAACCGCCGGTGACGACGGGCTCGTAGGCCTCCACGGGCTCCGCGGACAGGACCACGCGGTCGATGCGCAGCCCGTCGTCGACCACGCCCTCGGGGGCGTCGGCGCGGGCGGCCGGCAGGTCGAGGTCGACGAGCACGCAGCCCTCGGAGAACTGCGGGGCCCGGGCGATGACCTCGCCGCCGGCGTCGACCACGATCGAGTCGCCGTCGAAGACCAGCTCGTCCTGGCCGCCGATCATGGCCAGGTAGGCGAGGGTGCAGCCGGCCTCCTGGGCCCGCTTCCGCACCAGTTCGAGGCGCAGGTCGTCCTTGTTGCGCTCGTACGGGGAGGCGTTGATCGAGATCAGCAGTCCGGCCCCGGCGGAGCGGGTGGCGGGGACGCGGCCGCCCTCCTGCCAGAGGTCCTCGCAGATGGCCAGGGCCACGTCGACGCCGTGCACCCGGATCACCGGCTGGGTGTTGCCCGGCACGAAGTACCGGAACTCGTCGAACACGCCGTAGTTGGGGAGGTGGTGCTTGGCGAAGCGCAGCACGACCTCCCCGCGGTGCAGCACGGCGGCCGCGTTCTCCGGGGAGCCGGCCGGGCGGCCGAGCCGGGGCGCGGCCTTCTCGGTGCGGTCGAGGTAGCCGACGACGACCGGCAGTTCGCCGAGGCCTTCGGCCGCGAGGCGCGCCGCGAGCTCGCGCAGCGCGGTGCGGGAGGCCTCGACGAAGGATTCGCGCAGGGCGAGGTCCTCGACGGGGTACCCGGTCAGCATCATCTCCGGGAACGCCACCAGGTGGGCGCCCTGCTCGGCGGAGTGCCGGGTCCAGTGGACGACCGAGTCCGCGTTGGCGGTGATGTTGCCGACGCGCGAGTCGATCTGATTCAGAGCGAGGCGAAGTTGAGGCACGCGGCCCAGTGTAATCGTCTTTCTGACGCGATGTCCTGGGCCCGGCCTCTTTTCGTCCTTCGTATACGGGCCGTACGGGCTCTAGAGCTGGTAGCCGAGGACCGTCATCATCCCGGATTCCGAGTGGTAGACGTTGTGGCAGTGGGTCATCCACAGCCCGGGGTTGTCCGCGTCGAACTCCGTGGTCAGCCTCCTGCCCGGCAGCAGGATCGCGGTGTCCTTGCGGGCGCCGCCGGCCTCGCCGCCCAGGGCGAAGGTGTGGCCGTGCAGGTGGATCGGGTGCCACATCGGCGTGGCGTTGGCGAACTCCAGCCGGACCCGTTCGCCCGCCTTCACCGGGTGCCGCTGGTCCGGCGTGTACGGCGCGCCGTCGAAGGCCCAGTTGTACCGGGACATGGAGCCGGTCAGCCGCAGCCGCACCGTACGGTCCGGCTCGCGCGCGGCCAGCGCGACCGACTCCGCGGGCCGCAGTGAGTCCGCCATCAGCGGCGGACCGTCCAGCTCGGTCGGCCGGGTCGCCGGGGTCGGCGCCGTGCCCGCCCCGGTGCGCAGCACCGCGAGGGCCGACCGCCCCTTGCCCTCGGCGATCGCGGTGAGCGGGAACACCCCGTCCTTCGCGGTGACCAGGACGTCGTAGCGCTCGCCCATGCCCAGCAGCAGGGCGCCCGTCTTCGCGTGCTCCACCGGGAAGCCGTCCGCGTGGGTGACCGTCAGCTCGTGGCCGCCGAGGACGAGCCGGAAGGCCGTGTCCCCGCCGGCGTTGATGATGCGCAGCCGGATCCGGTCGCCGGGGCTCGCGGTGAAGACGGACGGGTCCTCCGCCACCCGGCCGTTGACCAGGTAGTGCGGGTAGGCGACGTCCCCCGCCTCCCGGCCGAGGATGTCGCTGTCGGCGCCCACGAGGAGGCGCGGGGGCTTGGGGGCGGCGCCGGGGGCCTTGGGGCTGGGGGTGGGGCTGGGTGCCCGGCCGTGCGCGGCGTGGGCCTTGGGGTTCGCGCCCTTGCGGAGCTCGGCCAGGACCGCGTCCGGGGTGACCCCGTCGACCCCGTCGATCCAGTCGTCCAGGACCACCACCCACTCCTTGTCGTACGAGAGGGGCTCCTTCGGGTCCTCGACGATCAGCGGCGCGTACAGGCCGCGGTCCTGCTGGACGCCGGTGTGCGGGTGGAACCAGTACGTCCCCGGGTGCGTGACGGCGAACCGGTACGCGAACGAGCCGCCCGGGGCGATGTCCCGCTGGGTCAGCCCCGGGACCCCGTCCATGTCGTTGCGCAGCGCAAGGCCGTGCCAGTGCAGGGAGGTGGCCTCGGGGAGGTTGTTGGACAGGGTGAGGGCGAGGGTGCCGCCCGCGGTGACCCGGACCTCCTGGCCGGGCAGCTGGTCCCCGTACGCCCAGGAGCGGACGGAGCGGCCGCCGCCGAGGTCGAGCGTGGCGGCGGTGGCGGTGAGCTTGACCTCGGTGAGCGGGCCGGTGGCCTTGCGGGCGGCCTCGGCGGCCTTGACCTCCGGGCCGGCGGGGTCGACGTAGCCGGCCACGTCTGCGGCGGCGCCGCCGTGGCGCATGCCGCCGTGACCCCGGCCGGCGGCGGGGGCCGGGTCGGAGGGGGCCGAGGGGGCGGAGGGGGCGCCGCAGGCACTGAGCAGCGCGCCGCCGGCGAGGGCGGCGGACGCGCCTAGCACGTCGCGGCGGCGGGGCAGGGGGGTACGGCGGGGGGCGGAAGCGGGCATGGGGGGAGTACCTCGCGGGTGTCGTGGCAGGTGGGACCGGGGTGGGGCTGGGCGGGGCCGGTTTCGGTGGGGCGGAGGCCGGCTGCGGCAGGGTCGGGGGCGGGGCGGTTTCGGCGGGGCCGGGCGCGCCGGGTACCTCCTCGGGCCGATCCAGCCCCGCCGGCGTTTGAGGCGCGGGGTGTGGGGCGGAGCCCCACCGGCGAAGCCGCCGAGCACCGGTTTCGGCGGGGCCGGGCGCGCGCCGGGGCACCTCCTCGGGCGCCGAACGTGGCCAGGGGTCGGGGAGTGGCAGCCTTGTTGTGTTCGGCGC
>NZ_JBHWUO010000121.1:0-3908 GCF_042736975.1 Streptomyces sp. NPDC059989 | reverse complement strand
AGGCAGGGGTGCGCGCTGCGCGCGCAGAATACCCCTGCCTTTTCCGCCCGCCACCACACCCCTTGCCCTGCGCGCTCCGCGCTCCGGGGCCAGCCGACACCGGACCCGCAATGCCCGCCCCCCGTCGGGCTGTAAACCCCTGGTGACCTGCGAAAACATCACTCTTTCGGGGCGGCCGAAGGGCCCGTTTCCACTCCCGAATGACGTCAGATTGCGATAGCATTCTCTTGTTGGTGAGGGGATGTGGCAGGACCCCACCAGCGCCGAAGAACCCCAGGACCGTGAACCCCAGGGAGAGCTATGACCATCACGGACGCCAAGCCCTTTGCGCTGATCGTGCAGAACGACGGCGGGTTCATCCTCGCCGACTGGACCTGTGCCACCGAGCCCCACGAACTACTCCTCCGCGAAGGAGTCCACGCGATGGGTCGCCTGATGCACCCGCACCGGGTCGACAGCAACTTGACCGTTTGGGCGGACGGCGAGGCCCTGTGGAAGGGCGGACCCGCCAACCCAAGCGCCGCGCGCCTGCTGGACACCGCGCACGTGTTCTGCGGCCCGGTCCTCCTTACCGGCGCCATCGCCTACAGCACAGCCCGCAACGCGGAAGGTCTCACGCAGGACGAGGCGCTCCAGCTCATCGAGCGCCACCTGACCGGCAAGCGGGCCCTGCTGCGCAGCCTGCACATCCCCGCCCAGCGCACCCGCTGACAGACCGGCACGGTTGGCCGGGGCCCCTCGCCCCGGCCGACCTACCCCGCCTGCGGGCCGGGAGTGGCACCCGGACCCGCAGGCCGACCGAAGAAAGGGCACGCTCATGACCGACTTCCCCACTTCCGACCGCAGCAACGCCGCGCGCATCCTTGCCCGCCGCAGTATGACCCTCGTGCGGGCTGTCGCACGCGCCGCCGGAGAAGGCCTCCACCATCTGACGGTCGTCCTCGCGACCCCGGACGAGTTCAGCGAGGCTGAGTGCATCATCAACGGGCCTGTGCCCGACGAGAGCGACGCGAACGACCCCCTCGTGTACGCCGCCTACACGTTGGCCGTGACCACGACCGGCGTCAATGCCATGTTGGCCGCGCGCACGATGCACCCGGACGGCACGGTGAGGTTCATGTCCTGGATGATCAGCGACCTCACTGCGTACCCGGCCACGGCTGAACAGAGCCGCGTCGCCTACTGCATCGGCACGGACCGCGACATCACGGCCCCGCTCCCACCCTCACTGTCGATCGTGGACGCGCCCGCACTCGTCTGACCGGCCCCGCACGCGGCCAGCCGCAATCTCCCCGGCGGCTGGCCGCCTTGGCCGCGGGCACCCCGCAGAACTGACCGCTGCACACCAGCGGCGGGGGAGTGGCACCCCCGCCGCATCCGTAGAGCACCGACAAGGAGAGATTCCCATGGCAGACGAGATCGAGCGGTTCCGCGACGGCAGCGCCGCATTCGTGAGCGCGCGTGTGAGCGCCTGGCACCGGCTGGGCAGGGTGACCGCAGATGTGTTGACTGCAGAAGACGCGATGCGCGAGGCCTCGCTTGACGGATGGAATGTCCGCCTGGTGGGCCTGCACGCGACCGAGTTGACGGCCGATGGCGCGACCTTGCTGGACGTGCCGAACCACCGCGCGAGCGTGCGTACACACCCCAAGTCCGGACGACCCGAGACGCTTGGCGTGGTCGGCCCCGACTACGTGCCCGTGCAGAACGAGGAACACGCGGAGTTCCTGAACTAGTTGGTGGACGAGTCCGGGGCGCATTTCGAGACGGCCGGTTCCCTCCGAGGCGGCCGACAGGTCTTCCTGACCATGAAGCTGCCTCAGACGATGACCATCGGCAGGAGCGACGAGGTGGACCTCTACATTGCAGCGTTCAACTCGCACGACGGCAGCAGCGCATTCCGGATCGTCGTCACGCCCGTCCGCGTGGTGTGCGCCAACACCCTGCGCGCCGGTCTGCGAACCGCGAAGAGCAGCTACACGGTCCGCCACACCTCCGGAGCGCGCGGCCGCATCGCACAGGCCCGTCAGGCGCTGGGGCTGACGTTCAAGTACGCCGAGGAGTTCGAGAAGGCGGCACAGCGGATGCTCGACGCGGAGATGACCACCCCGATGCTGCGCTCGGTCGTGGAGGAGCTGTGGCCGGTCGCCAACGCCGACAGCACCCGGAAGAAGACGAACCAGGCCACCCGGTGGAACAGCATCCGCACGCTTTTCGAGCAGGCGGACACCCAGGCGGGCATCCGGGGAACGGCCTGGGCGGGCTACAACGCGATCACCGAGTACGCCAACCACGTAGCCCCGGCACGCGGCACCAGCCCGGATCTGAAGACCGCCGCCCGTGCTGAGCGAGTGATCACGGGCGCCGCCGATGACGTCATGGAACGCGCCTTCCGACTCACGGCCGTCTGAACCGCCCCAAGGCCGGCACGTGGGGGCGCCAGCAGCCGCGCCCCCACGTGCTGCCCCACCCCACGAAGGAGCAGCCATGGAACAGATCCAGGCACGGGACCTCTACCAGCATGCCGTCATCCTCGATGACCTCCGGCCCGCGACCGTGGCCGACCTTGAGATCCGGAGCACGGGCACGGTGGCCGTACGCCTGCACAGCACCGGGCCGGCCCGGCGCGTGGGCCGAACCGTCCTCTACCAACCGCACCAGAAGCTGACCCTGTGCGTCGTCCCGGCGGTCGCATGGCGGGTCCAGCACCGTGACCGCACTACCGGCGAGGGCAAGGGAGCGACCCACACCAGCTCCCACCTCACCTCCGTGTACACGGTCCGACCGTACTGGGCCAATGACACCGACCATCAGTCCGTGACCCGGCTCGTGGAGGAACACACCGTGGTCACCTCCACCCCCATCACCCTTGACCAGCTCCCCGGGCAAGGCCAGCCCACCCCGCAGCCAGCACAACCGGGAGCCCGACGGTTCTACTGCCTCTACGGCGTGGGCCCCACCGTGCTGCGCACCGGTGACGACGTCCGCCAGCGACTTGCCGAGATTACCGCGATCCATGAGCGGGAGCACGGCGAGCGCGACGAGCGGGATAACCGACTCGCGCCGACCTACCCCGCGCTGCAGTGCTCGCGCTGCGTTCGGGGACCCCACGACTTGGACCCCTTGGAAGTCGTGATCACCCGCAGCGAGCACGACATCCAGTTCGCTGACCTTCCTCGCGATTGGGACTACCAACTCACCCCCGCAATGGCACACGCCCGCATCAAGGCTGCGTCGTTGTAGTGCAGGGCAGTACGCCCGCATCCCAGAGTCGATCCGTACCCCGCTTTTGAAACACTGGCCCTCGCCCGGTCGGTACGGGTGCCGAAGCGGGTCGGTCTTCCAGGGAGTGGTTGCGGAGTCGGCGGGATTGGAACCCGCGGACCGGGGGAGGCAGGCCCGCCCAGTACCCGGTCAGTCGGCGTAAGAAGGGCCTTCCTTACACCGATCGCATTGGGCCGCTCTGCCACGACTCCGCAACCAGCGGGAGCTGCTGTTCCCGCCCTGAAGACGGTAGTAGCACTGTCTCGATAGAGCGAACCCTTTCCTTCAGCAGGGGCACATGGCCAGCCCGAGAGCTCTGCAAGCCAGGAGCCAGCGTGACCAGACCCCAACCCCGTTGCTGGCGCCCGCGGAGCGGGCTGGTCCTGGAGGCGAAGCCGGAAGGACCCAGGGCGGGGGAGCGAAGCGGACCCGCCCAACGGTCCGGAGGACCGGACCCCGTGAAACGGGGTCACTTGGGCTCGCGAAGCGAGCCGTTCGGGGTGGAGCGAAGCGGAACCCCGAACTTTGTCCGGAGCGAAGCGCAGGACTCCGGCCCGAAGGGCCGACCCTGGCTCGGCGAAGCCGAGCCCAGTCGAGCGCAGCGAGGCGGTTCTCTCCTGAGCGCGCAGCGCTCAGGTACCCGC
>NZ_JBHWUO010000120.1:0-4045 GCF_042736975.1 Streptomyces sp. NPDC059989 | reverse complement strand
CGACTCTATCAGACTCTTTCGGGCCCGATTTCCTCGGCGCTTTCGAGGTTCTACGCTTTCGCGCTTTCCCTTTCCGGCGATTCCGACTCTATCAGAAAATCTCCACCGGATTTCCCCGGCTTCGATTCCCGAATGAAGAGTCGAGTGTCCCCACGCGAAATTCCTTCCTTGTGGGGGCTGCTGCCGAGCTTGTCCAGCTCGAGGCAACTGCTCGACTCTACAACCGTGCCATGGAGGTGTCAAAACGAGTCCTGGTCGGCTCCCCGCGCGTCGGGGGATCCCTCAGTCGACACACCCAGGTCGTGCCGCATCGCGGCGCGCATCGCCCGGAGCATGTCCCACACCGCCTGCCGGTCCCGTTCCGCAGTCTCCATCGTCTCGCCCGGCTCGGGCTCACCTCGCTCCAGGCGTTTGACCTGCCCGTAGACCTTGTTCAGGGCTTGGTTGACGGCGCTCGCGCGCGCGAGCACCTCGTCCGGGGCGATCATCTGCGCTTCGGAGTACCGATCGCGATGAGCGTCCTTCGCCTCCTCCAGCGCGGCCCTGTCGGCCTCCTCCACACCGCGTTCCCTGAGCACGTGCAGGTGTCGGTTGAGCGCCGTGGTGAACTGCCGGGCATCCCGGTTGAGCTCGACGTAGCAGCTTCGGCGCAGTACGCGGCTCTCGTGGATCTCCTCCTGGCCGCGGACGAGCTCTATCTCCCTGAGCTTCGTACGCTCGGAGCCGCGCTGGGTGAGGAGCGACGCTCCCAGGGTGCCGGCGACACCAGCCACCGCGATGATCACTGCACTCAGCTCCACCGAACCACTCCCCCACGCCCCTCGCCTCTATACCCGCTGGCCTGTGGTCCGCTCCCACGCCCCAGAACGCCAAGTCTGCCTCCAGGCCCACAGGTTGGTCGCCACAGGGCTGCGAATCCCGCCGCGGTGAGGGGCGGGCCATCCTTAAGAGGTCATCTCGATTGGTGGATCGAAGTGCGGGTGACCCGGCGGACTGTGCCTCTCGGCGTTGGTGCGACGATGCGGAGATGCGCGAGCACAATGAACTGATCAACGTCGACGACCCTGCATGGCCGCTCCTTCTTCAGGAGCTGTCCGGCACCGACGTACCAGTTGAGGTGCTGCTCGGTGATCCCGTGGCAGGCCGAGCCTCCGTGCTGCAACTGCAGGTCTCCGCCCGGTCGAATTTGGGCGGCATCGTACTGAACTGCGGCGGTCTGCTCGTGGACGGTGGATGGCTGCGGATCTTTGGAAGCCCGAGCGACGCCGGACTGCCCGGCCTGGCCGAGGTCAACGCGATGCCCTCGAGATTCGATCCCTCATGGCGGCCTGGTGCTGGTCTCGTGGTTGCGCATGACGTGCTGGGCGGGGTCTTCGCCCTCAACGGGGGCAACCCTCGTGAGGCCGGTCGGCCCGGCGAGCCAGGCGAGATCCTCTACTTCGCCCCTGATGCGCTCGGCTGGGAGGCCTTGGGCGCCGGCCACTCGGCGTGGCTGTCCTGGGTCTTCTCCGGGGGACTCCGGGAGTTCTATGAAGGCCTGCGGTGGGACGGCTGGCGCAGTGAGGTCTCTGTGCTGGACGGTCGGCAGGGACTGTCGTTCTTCCCGCCTTTGTGGTCGGCCGAGGCCCGCCAGGATCTGTCGGCGACCAGCCGTCGCGCGGTGCCCATGGCGGAACTCCTTGCCGTGAGCCGCGATTCGTGCCTTCAGTCCGATGGCACCGACCCGGGCTTCCTCGGGGTCGCCTGAACCGGCTCACCCGTCCAGACGCCGATAGCAGATAAGGGTGGCGGCGATGCCGGCGAACGCGAGGAAGTGTTCGGCCTTGCGCTCGTAGCGGCGGTGCAGACGGCGGCATCCAGCGAGCCAAGCCACCGTTCGCTCCACTGTCCAACGGTGGCGGCCCAGGCGCTGAGAGGATTCGACGCCCTTCCGGGCGATGCGCGGGGTGATGTTGCGGGAGCGCAGCCACCTTCGCAGGTGGTCGTAGTCGTACCCTTGTCGCCATGGAGTTTGGCGGGCCGTCGTCGACGCGGTCCACGGCGGGAGCGGATGGGCGGGATGCCGCGGACGAGGGGTTCGAGGCCCTGGCTGTCGTGGATGTTCGCTCCGGAGATCCCGATCGAGAGGGGCAGACCGGACCGCTCGGTGATCAAGTGGATCTTTGAGCCCTTCTTGCCACGATCTACGGGATTCGGACCTGTCAGGGCCCCCCTTTGAGGCCCGCATGTTCACCGAGTCGACCGCGCACCGCGACCAGTCCAGATCCCCGCGGGCACCGAGTTCATCCAAGACCACGCGGTGGAGCTTGCCCCAAACCCTGGCTCGGCTCCACTCGGTGAACCGACGGTGCGCGGTCGGTCCAGACGGACCGAAGACCGGTGGTAGCTGCCGCCAGGTACAGCCCGTCGTGGCCACGAACATGATTGCCGCCAGCACCTCACGATCACCGTGCCGCCGTCGGCCACCGCCCTGCGGACGCACCGGAGCAGCCGGGACCACCCGCTGAAACAACTCCCACAACCCGTCCGGAACCAGACGCTCCACCCACGTCATCACAACAGACACCCTAGTGATCAGACCAGTTGAGACGACCTCTAAGCCGCTAGCCCAACACCGAACCCAAGCTTCGCGAGCTGTTCGCGAGGCTGAAGTCCAAGCATGGAACGGTGCTGGTCCTGGTCGCCCAGCCGGCCGCGATCGTTGCCCTGCCGCTGGCGGTCGCGATGGACATGGGCTGCCCGGTCGCCTCATCCCTCGTTGGAGCGCGCACTGGGGCCGCGATGGCAGCACCCGGCGGTCCTGACCAGACGGGAGGAAGTCATGTTCCGGGGCAGGGCGGCAGCAAGCACCACCCGATCATCGAGTCCACCGGCATCCCACTCGCCGTCACCCGGACCGGCGGCAATCGGAACGACGTCACCCAGCTCATCCGCTGCTCGAAGCCATTCCACCGGTGCGGGGCAAGCGCGGCCGGCCCCAGCGCCGCCCGGACATGGTGCTCGGTAACCGCGGCTACGACCACGACAAGTGCCCCCGCCTCGTCTGTGCCGGCGTGGAGCCGGTGATCGCCCGACGCGGCACCGAGCACGGCCACGTCGTAGTTGCCGATCAGCTCGGCAAGGCCCCGCGGGTTCACGCCCTTCGCGTTCTGCCGCTCGGGATCGGCGCCTCGGCCGCCGGGCCGCCTTCAAGCCGGCGACGTCTCCATCGGGCTCAGAGGTTGACGCGCTTCAGGTAGACGCGACTGCGGTGCGGGATGGTCTGGTACCAGAGCATGACGTGCTCGTCCTCGTACGTACGGAGCCGCATCGGGTGGGGGTCCTCGTAGAGGCTGCCGTCCTTGGGGTCGATCGCCATCGCCGCCAGGTCGACCAGGCCGTCCATGACGGCACTGACGAGGCCCTGTTGCTCCGGCGGCATGTCGCCGAGCACCCACAGGCGGCTGGGGTCGCACTCCCAGGCCCAGCCGGTGTCGTTCTCGACGCCCTCGCCCCGCGGAGTCACTGACCGATCTCGCGCTGGGCCTCGGCCAGGATGCGGCTGCTGGTTTCCATGGCGGCCCGGAACTCTTCCTCCGTCGCCGCCGGGTCCCCGGCCACGCGTTCCGCTTCGTACAGCGCCGCCGAGCGCGCCGGCCAGCGATGGATCGCCACGTGCGTGGCCCACTTGATCAGGAAGAACCGCAGCGGGTTGATGGCGCCCGTCTCGGCGGCCCGGTCGAACGCCTCGTTGCATTCCTTGTCGAGCACGGCGAGGTTGGCCATGTCGATCCGGCGCACGGCGTCCCGCAGGGCCTCCCGTGTCATGGCCGGCTGCGGGACGAGTGGGCCGCCTTCTTCCAGCTGCTGTGCAGTCATCGCGTCCTCCAGGGGAACGCGGCCAGGATACCCAGCCGAGGCCGACGATCTGGTCCTGAACGCAGAAAAGCCCCGCACCAACCCCGAAGGGTTTGGTGCGGGGCTTTCCCACAATGATTGTTCGGCGGCGTCCTACTCTCCCACAGGGTCCCCCCTGCAGTACCATCGGCGCTGAAAGGCTTAGCTT
>NZ_JBHWUO010000119.1:0-5404 GCF_042736975.1 Streptomyces sp. NPDC059989 | reverse complement strand
GGAGCCGGCAGCCGAAGAGGAAGGTTGATAAGCCACCCCGACAGCCTCCCACCCACACGGCCACCACACCCACTGAACTTACGAAAAGATCAGTAGAGCCTGTTGTGAAAGTCCTGGTCGCGTGAGGTCTGGCGTCCATGGGGGGCGTCGTTGTCAGTGGTGCTGTGCATGATCGGCGCGTCAGCTTTTCGCGGAGGTAGGGAAGTGCCATGCCGATCACAAACCAGCAGGTAGCGGGACACGCGTTCCTGCGGCAGATGTACGACGACTCGTACTTCCCTGATCACGTGGTCGACCAGGGGAAGGCGATCCTGCTGCGACTGTGCGAGCGCATTGAGGCCGAGCGGCCGTCGGACCTGGAGAGCTTGTATGCACTCACCCAGGCTGCGACGGAGGAGTTCAATCTGCTGGACAGGGAGTTCGTGGCGGCCGGGAGCGAGATCGAGACGGTGGCGCGGGAGTGGATCTGTGACGAGTTCTGCTTCGTCGCGTCGGCATACGGGTTCACGGAAGCGGAGGCCGAGGAGCTGACCGCCGGCCGGGACTGGTAGACCAGGACGGGATGGCTACCTCCGTTCAAAGCCACTCGTTGATGGCCGCGACGAGCACGGTTGCCTCGTAGCGGACGGCGAGCTTGTCGTAGCGGGTGGCGACGGCGCGATGTCTCTTGAGTCGGTTGATCCCGCACTCGACCGCATGGCGTTCGCGGTAGTCGGCCGGGTCGAAGTACGGTGGCCGGCCGCCGCGGGAACCGAGCTTCCGGCGGTTGCGCGCCTGGTCGGCCTTGATGGTGCAGCGGATTCCGCGTCGGCGCAGGTAGGCGCGGTTTCTGCGGGAGGCGTACGCCTTGTCGGCCCGCACGCGGTCGGGTCGGACGCGTGGCCGGCCCGGACCGATGCGGGGCACACGGACCTTCTCCAGCACCGGTTCGAACTGCGGCGAGTCCCCGCGTTGTCCTGCCGTCACCACGATCGACATGGGCTTCTGACCTTGCTCGACGGCCAGGTGGAGCTTGGTGGTGAACCCGCCGCGCGACCGTCCCAGCCCATGATCATGGGGCTCGGTGAAGAGGCCGCCCGGTGGTTCCTTCTGCAGGTCACCCTGCCTTCGGGCCCCGGCCGCGTGCTGGTGGGCGCGGCAGACCGTGGAGTCAACGCTGAGGTCCCAGACGATCGCGCCCTTCGCGTCGGCCAGGGACTGGAGCCGGGTGAGGATCCGCTGCCAGGTTCCGTTCCGCTGCCATCGGCGGAACAGGTCGTAGACCCGGTTCCACGGGCCGTACTCGACGGGGATGTCCCGCCACGAAATTCCGGTGCGGACCCGGAACCGTATGCCGTTGATCAGCTGCCGCCGAGGCCAGACGGGTGGCCGCCCCGCCCTGGCACCCTTCGGCAACAGCGGTTCCAGCACCGCCCACTGCTCGTCCGTGAGATCTCCCCGACCCATGAAGCGTGATCATTCATAACCCCAAGATCCACTTTCGACACACCGCCTAACACCCCGCTCTTGTCGTCCTGACGCGCGCTGGCCCGGCCCCGAGACCGGGGCCGGGCCGGCGCGCTCCGACGGGATTTGTGGGTCAGCGCAGAGTGAAGGGAGCCACGTGGCCCGTGGTGTCCGCTCCGCTGATGGTGAATTCGAGGTTGTAGTTGCCGTTCGGCAGGTTCCTCGTGCTGACGGGGAGGCTGTAGGAGGAGAGGATCGGGGTGTAGTTGAACCGGCCTGTGACGGGCCTGGTGACGGGGCCGGTGATGCGGCTGGCCGTGAGCGTGATGTTCGGGCTGGAGAGGTTGTTGCCGTTCGCGTCGCAAATCCGCAGGCTGATCACGACCTGGCCGAGCAGGCGGACGGGGCGGTTCGGGTCGTAGAGCAGGCAGATCCGGTACGCCACGTTGTAGGTGACGCTCTTGGTGGAGGGGTTGGTGGCGTTGTCCGTGGCGTTGACCGTGAACGTGCGCGAGCCGAGCGTCGAGGTGTTGATCGGGCTGCCGTTGGGGACCGTACCCACGCAGCTAGCCACCCCGGAGGTGACGTCGGTGCACGAGTAGGACGCGGTGACCGGCTGGCGGTACAGGTAGGTGCTGGCCGCGGGGCGCACGATGGTGATCGTCGGCCCGGCGGTGTCGAGCCGAACCGTGATCGTCTGGGGTGCGGAGGTGTTGCCGGCGGCGTCGGTGGCGGTGTACGTCACCGTGGTGACGCCGTTCGTGGTGATGGCCACGGCGGCGCTCGCGCCGGGGACGTCGGTGGATCCGATCGGCTGGGCTCCGCTCGCACTGTAGGTGATCTTCTGGACGCCGGAGCCGCAGGACCCGTCAAGTGCCCCGATGTTGACGAGTGTGGGGCTGGTGGTGTTCCAGCCGGCGCTGTTCGGCGTCGGCGAGATGGTTGCGAAGGTGGCCGGTGCGGAGGTGTCCGCGTCGTAGGTGAACCGGCCGGCGGGGGTGATCGGGCTGGTGCCGTTGGCGTTGGTCACGGTGACGTCCACGGTGCCCCGCGTCTGCTGGGGCACGTCCGCGGTCAGTTCCTCGGGCCCGATGACGTTCACGTTCGTGGCCGCCACGGACCCGAAGTTGACGGTGGCGCCGCTCGTGGGGAATTCCGTGCCGCGCACGGTCACAGTGTTCACGCACTGTGCGAGTTCGGGTGCGTGGTTCGGGGTGACGCTGGTGACGGTGGGCGGGGACAGCGTGACGCGGTCCATCGCGGTGCCCCAGTCGCCGCCCGCGAGGCCGCCGATCTGCTGGATCGTCCAGACGTCCTTGGGGTTGGCCGGGTCGCGGGCGGTGCCCGAGTAGTCGCCCCAGCGTGTCGGGGTGCCGCAGTTGCAGGTGTAGGCCTGCGTGCCCGCGGCGTAGAAGTCGCCGAACGTGTTCGCGGGGAAGTTCCCAGACGGCACTCCGATCGCCACCCCGGTGGGGAACATGGTGGAGGAGGAGGCGGTGAATCCGGAGAACAGGTCGTCCTCGTCGTTGAGCGTCAGCGAGCCGAAGTAGATGTCCCCTCCCACCATGCCGAGGTCGAGGTTGGTCGCCAGCGTCTGCGTACCGCCGGTCGAGATCTGGATGTACCGCTGGCAGGCGTGGACCGCGGTGTCGCCGACGGGGGTGCAGCTGACGTTGAACACGCCCCACAGGCGGTTGTTCTGCCAGGCGACCGACAGCATCCGGTCGTCGTTGGTCTCGACGGTGGCGTCGCCCCCGGCCGGCTGGGCCGCGTCCGGCGGCGCGGCGGCGGCTCCGATGGCGATGGTGTTCTCGGTCAGGTTCACGGCGCTGACGCCGGGCACTCCGGTGATCGTGGTCACCACCACATTGGTGGCGTCGCGCGGGTCGTGCTCCATCGCGAGCTGGTCGTTGATCGCCGACAGCGAGGTGGCCGGGACGACCTGGAACTTGGTGTCGTCCTGGCCGAACGTCGTGAGGTCGACCGTACCTCCGGCCAGCAGGTCAGCCTTGCTGACGACCACGGTCACCACTCCCAGGAACTCCCTGGGGGTCGTTGTCCGGTCGTAGTTGTTCCAGCTGAGCGTGACCTTGTCGTTGGAGTAGCCGAGTTTCGGCTGGTCCTGCAGGACGTTGGTGGTGTTGCTGCCGGCGATGTAGACGGTCCAGTTCCCGCGGGGGTCGGAGGTGTCGCTGACCGCGACGTCGACTTCGTCGCCGCCGCCCAGGAGTCCCTCGTACGCGGCGAAGAAGCGGCCGGACCCCGCGTCGTAGTGCACCCGCGGATCACCGCCCGTGTTCGCCGCGAAGCCGAAGAAGGCGCCCAGGTCGAAGGGGGCGCCGACCGCGGTGCCGGCCTTGTCGTAGACCTGACCGGAGCGGTTCACGAACTCGACGATGTGGGTGGGGCCGACCGCCAGCTGTGCGTCGGAGGGAACGGTGTTGTCCACGTTCCCGAGGGTGGGGAACGTCTTCAGTCGCTGAATGACAGCCGTGGACGGCACCGCCTTCGGCCGAGCGCCGGCCTTCCCGTCTTTCGGGGTCAGGGACGCGGTGGTGACCGGCAGACTCGCCTGCTGTCTCGGCCCCTCGGGCGCCGGCCCCTTTGGAGGGGCAAGGTATGGCTGAACCTGCGTCTCGGTCGAGCGCTTTGGCCGCGGCAGGGACCGTACGTCCACACGCCGCTTCACCGGGACCCGCTCCAGCGTCCCCTCGCCGTCCGCCCGCGACGGGCCGGCAGCCGTAGGCGGGACGCCGGGACGCGGCTCGGCGGCCGCTCCGCCAGCCGGCGAGACCACCGTGAGAGTGACGGCGAGCGCGAGCAACAGTGCGCGCGGCCAGCCGTGCGCCGCACGGAGCACTCGCCGGTTCACTCCGGGAAGCCGTCTCAACGACATGGGCTCCCCCCGTCAGACCGCTTCGGAAGTCCGGTCCCGCCCGTGGATCGCCAGCGGGCGGTCGTTGTCCTGCAGTAGCCGATGACCATGGGCCGGTGTCTAAAGGTTGTTGCAGAAGGTCTGTCGCGGGCAGGGTTGGGTGGTGTTTGACCTGCTGTTTCACCCTGTCATGGCGAGGTTGTGCATGGTGGCGACGGCTTGGACTGCGTGGTGGAGGCCGTCGCCTTTCTGGCGGCAGTCGCGGAGGATCTTCCAGTTCTTCATCCGGGCGAAGGTGTGCTCGACGCGGGCTCGGACCCTGCGGTGTTCGGCGTTGTCCTCTTCCTGGCCGCGCAGGAGGGGACGTCCGGCTCGCCTGCGGTGCGGGACGATCAGCCCGGTGCCTAGGTAGGCGCCGTCCGCGATGACCGTCGTCCCGGCGGCCTGGGTTGGCAGGTCAGACTCGCGCCAGACGTGGACATCAGCCTTGTTGCCCGGGGCCGGGCGGGCGCTCGCGACGACTAGGCGGCTGTCCGCGTCGATGATGACCTGCACGTTCGCCGAGAACCGGTAGTTGCGGGACGAGGCGGCTACGGTGCGGTCGCGGACCGGGATCAGAGTGCCGTCCACGATCCACAACCGGTCCACGTCGGCGACCGGCCGCGGGGCCGGCTCCAGCGCCAGCAGCGGCCGCAGGCGCTGAATGACCCGGCAGACGGTGGCCGGGTCCCGAAGAGCGGAGCGAGTTGCCGCATGGTCAGGTTCGTGCGGTAGTACACGGCCACCAGCAGCACCCGGTCGCGCAGCGGCAGGCACCAGGGCCGGCCGCCACCGGGCCCGTTCCCGCCCCGCTCCCGCACCACCTTCACCAGCCTCGCGAACCGCTCGATCCGCAAGCCCGTGAACGTCTCCACCCACACCGGCTCAGCCCGCAACACCCCACCCATACAGGAAGAATGCCCCGGGCCGAGCCATCTGCAACAACCTTTAGGCAGTGTCTTCAAACTGGTTTGATCCAGAGGAGGAGGGACGCGATCGTGACGGCTGCTTGGTAGGACTCCCGGGTTTTGTCGTATCTGGTGG
>NZ_JBHWUO010000118.1:0-5424 GCF_042736975.1 Streptomyces sp. NPDC059989 | reverse complement strand
ACCCCACCCCGTCCCCGACCCCGGCCAACCCCTCCCTCGGGCCGATCCCACCCGCCCATTGCCGTGCACGTTCCAGCGCCGCCGGGCACATTCAGTCCCGGCCGGGCAAAATCCAGCCCCTCCGGCGTTTGAGGAGCGGGGTACGGGGCGGAGCCCCGAATCCTTGAGCCGCACCTGGGCGGCGGCGCCGGGCAAAATCCAGCCTCGCCGGCGATTGAGGCGCGGGGTCTGGGGCGGAGCCCCACGCGGCTAAGCCGCCAGACCAACGGCAACGGCGGCGGCTAGTAGGACTTGGGGAGGCCCAGGGTCTGGTGGGAGATGAAGTTGAGGATCATCTCGCGGCTCACCGGGGCGATGCGGGCCACGCGGGAGGCGGTGATCAGGGAGGCCAGGCCGTATTCGCGGGTGAGGCCGTTGCCGCCGAGGGTGTGGACCGACTGGTCCACCGCACGGACGCACGCCTCCCCCGCCGCGTACTTGGCCATGTTCGCCGCCTCGCCCGCCCCCATGTCGTCCCCCGAGTCGTACAGCAGCGCAGCCTTCCGCATCATCAGCCCCGCCAGCTCCAGCTCCACGTGCGCCGCCGCGAGCGGGTGCGCGATCGCCTGGTGGGCGCCGATCGGGTCCTTCCACACCTGCCGGGTCTTCGCGTAGTCCACGGCTTTGGCGAGGGCGTAGCGGCCCATGCCTATGGCGAAGGCCGCCGTCATGATGCGCTCGGGGTTGAGGCCCGCGAAGAGCTGGAGGAGGCCCGCGTCCTCGTCCCCGACCAGGGCGGAGGAGGGGAGCCGCACTTCGTCCAGGACCAGTTCGAACTGCTTCTCCGCCGCCTGGAGTTCCATGTCGATGACCGTGCGGGAGAAGCCCGGGGTGTCCCGGGGGACGATGAACAGGCACGGCTTGAGGCGCCCGGACCGGGCGTCTTCGGTGCGGCCGACGATGAGGGTGGCGTCGGCGATGTCGACACCGGAGATGAAGACCTTGCGGCCGGTGAGGATCCAGTCGTCGCCGTCGCGGCGGGCGGTGGTGGTGATGCGGTGGGAGTTGGATCCGGCGTCGGGTTCGGTGATGCCGAAGGCCATGGTGCGGCTGCCGTCGGCGAGGCCGGGGAGCCAGGCCCGCTTCTGGGCCTCGGTGCCGAAGCGGGAGATGACCGTTCCGCAGATGGCGGGCGAGACGACCATCATGAGGAGGGGGCTGCCGGCGGCGCCGAGTTCCTCCAGGACGATGGAGAGTTCGGTGATGCCGCCGCCTCCGCCGCCGTACTCCTCGGGCAGGTTGACCCCGAGGTAGCCGAGCTTGGCGGCATCCGCCCACAGCTCGTCGGGGTGGCCGCCCTCGCGGGCGACGCGGGTCAGGTACTCGCGGCCGTACTTCTGGCCGAGGGCGGCGACCGCCGTGCGCAGGGCCTTGTGTTCGCTGGATTCGATGACGGAGCTCATGCTTGCGGTTCCTCCTGGACTACGGCGAGCAGGGCGCCGAACTCGACCTGTTGGCCGGTGGCGGCGTGGAGCGCGGTGAGCGTGCCGGAGGCGGGCGCGAGGATGCGGTGTTCCATCTTCATGGCCTCCAGCCAGAGCAGGGGCTGCCCGGCGGTGACGGAGCTGCCGGGGGCGAGGCCCTCGGCGACGCGGACGACGGTGCCGGGCATGGGGGCGAGCAGGGAGCCCGGTTCGGTGCGGTCCTGGGGGTCCGCGAACCGGGGGACGGGGGTGAGGGTGTGCGCGCCGAGCGGTGAATCGACGTAGACCTCGGGCTTGTTCGAATTTTGTTTCACGTGGAACAGGCGCCGGATTCCCTCGACTTCGAGCGTGACGAGGGTGGGTTCGACGGCCAGGACCCGTAGGCCGGGGTGGTTCACGGGGTGGTACTGGACCTCGTACTCGGTGCCGGCCGCGGTGTAGCGGCGGGTCTGCGGCTGGGAGCGGACGTTGCGCCAGCCGCCCAGGCGGGCTGCGAGGGGGGCGTCCGGGGCCGGGGCCGCGTCGGCGAGGGCGGCCGCGAGGGCGGACAGGGTGGCGTCCGGGGTGTCGGCGGTCAGGGTGGTGAGGTGGCGTTCGTAGAAGCCGGTGTCGAGCCGGCCGGCGGTGAACTCCGGGTGCCGCAGGGAGCGTACGAGCAGCTCGCGGTTGGTGGTCAGGCCGTGGATCCGGGCTCCGGCCAGGGCGTGGGCGAGGACGCGGACGGCCTCGGCGCGCGTGGGGGCGTGGGCGACGACCTTGGCGAGCATGGGGTCGTAGTGGATCCCGACGGTGTCCCCGTCGGTGAAGCCGGTGTCCACGCGGACCTCGCCGGGGACGGCCAGGGTGTGCAGGACGCCGGTCTGGGGGCGCCAGTCCTGGGCGGGGTCCTCGGCGTAGAGACGGGCTTCGACGGCGTGGCCGGTGGGCTGCGGGGGCGTGAGGGGCAGGGCCGCGCCCGCGGCGATGCGCAGCTGGAGGGCGACGAGGTCGAGGCCGAAGACCGCTTCGGTGACGGGGTGTTCCACCTGGAGGCGGGTGTTCATCTCCAGGAAGTACGGGCGGCCCTCGTCGGTGACGAGGAACTCGACCGTGCCCGCGCCCTCGTACGAGACAGCGCGGGCGGCGGCGACGGCGGCCTCGTGGAGGGTGGTGCGCAGGGCCTCGGGCAGGCCGGGCGCGGGGGCTTCCTCGATGACCTTCTGGTGGCGCCGCTGGAGGGAGCAGTCGCGGGTGCCGAGCGCCCATACGGTGCCGTGGGCGTCGGCGAGGATCTGGACCTCGACGTGGCGGGCGCGCTCCACGTAGGGCTCGGCGAAGACCTCGCCGTCGCCGAAGGCGGAGCGGGCCTCGGCGGAGGCCGCGTCGAGGGCTTCCTTGAGGCCGTCGAGCTCACGGACCACGCGCATGCCGCGCCCGCCTCCCCCGGCGGCTGCCTTGAGGAGGAGGGGCAGGTCGGCGGAGGTGGCGGTGGCCGGGTCGACGGGTTCGAGGAGCGGGACCCCGGCGGCGCGCATCAGTTCCTTGGCCCGGGTTTTGGAGGCCATGGCCTCGATGGCCTCGGGCGGCGGGCCGATCCACGTGAGGCCTGCGGCCCGGACCTCGCGGGCGAAGTCGGCGTTCTCGGAGAGGAAGCCGTAGCCGGGGTGGACGGTGTCGGCCCCGGCGGCGAGGGCGGCCTTGATGATCAGGTCGCCGCGCAGGTAGGTGTCGGCGGGTGCGGCGCCGGGCAGCCGGACGGCCGCGTCGGCGTCGCGGACGTGCAGGGCGTCGGCGTCGGGGTCGGAGTGGACGGCGACCGTGTCGAGGCCCAGGGCGCGGGCGGTCCGGAAGACGCGGACGGCGATCTCGCCGCGGTTGGCCACCAGGAGGGAGTTCAGGGTCATCTGCGGGCTCACATCCGGAAGACGCCGAAGCCGCCACGGGCGCCCTCGACGGGGGCGTTGTGGACGGCCGACAGGCACAGGCCGAGGACGGTACGGGTGTCGCGCGGGTCGATGACCCCGTCGTCGTACAGCCGCCCGGACAGGAACATCGGCAGGGACTCGGACTCGATCTGCGCCTCGACGAAGGCGCGCATCCCGGCGTCGGCCTCTTCGTCGTAGGGCTGCCCCTTGGCCGCGGCAGACTGCCGGGACACGATGGAGAGCACCCCGGCGAGCTGGGCCGGGCCCATGACCGCGGACTTGGCGCTGGGCCAGGCGAAGAGGAAGCGGGGCTCGTAGGCGCGGCCGCACATGCCGTAGTGGCCGGCGCCGTAGGAGGCGCCGATCAGGACGGAGAGGTGGGGGACGCGGGAGTTGGAGACCGCGTTGATCATCATCGAGCCGTGCTTGATGATGCCGCCCTGCTCGTACTCCTTGCCGACCATGTAGCCGGTGGTGTTGTGGAGGAAGAGGAGCGGGATGTCGCGCTGGTTGGCGAGCTGGATGAACTGGGCGGCCTTCTGCGACTCGGCGCTGAACAGCACCCCCTGGGCGTTGGCGAGGATGCCGACCGGGTAGCCGTGGAGGGTGGCCCAGCCGGTGACGAGGCTGGTGCCGTAGAGGGGCTTGAACTCGTCGAAGTCGGAGGCGTCGACGATGCGGGCGATGACCTCGCGGGGGTCGAAGGGGGTCTTCAGGTCCGGCGGGACGATGCCGAGGAGCTCCTCGGGGTCGTACAGCGGCTCTTCGGCCTTCGGCGGATCCGCGTACGGCTTGCGGTGGTTGAGGCGGGCGATAACCCGGCGGGCCTGGCGGATCGCGTCGTGCTCGTCGAGGGCGTAGTAGTCGGCGAGTCCGGAGGTGCGGGCGTGCATGTCGGCTCCGCCGAGGGACTCGTCGTCGCTCTCCTCGCCGGTGGCCATCTTGACCAGGGGCGGACCGCCGAGGAACACCTTGGAACGGTCTTTGATCATGATGGTGTGGTCCGACATGCCGGGGATGTACGCGCCTCCGGCGGTGGAGTTGCCGAAGACGACGGCGACGGTCGGGATCCCGTCGGCCGACAGGCGGGTGATGTCGCGGAAGATCGCGCCGCCCGGGATGAAGATCTCCTTCTGGGAGGGCAGGTCGGCGCCGCCGGACTCCACGAGGCTGATGCAGGGGAGCCGGTTCTGCCGGGCGATCTCATTGGCCCGCAGCGCCTTCTTCAGGGTCCAGGGGTTGCTGGCTCCGCCGCGGACGGTGGGGTCGTTGGCGGTGACCAGGCACTCGACGCCCTCGACGGTGCCGATGCCGGTGACCATGGAGGCGCCGACCGGGTAGTCGCTGCCCCAGGCGGCGAGCGGGGACAGCTCCAGGAAGGGGGTGTCCGGGTCGAGGAGCAGCTCGATGCGCTCGCGGGCGAGGAGCTTGCCGCGGTCCTTGTGGCGGGCGGTGTACTTCTCGCCGCCGCCGGCGAGGGCCTTGGCGTGCTCGGCGTCGAGGGCGACGAGTCGTTCGAGGGCGGCGGTACGGGCCTGCGCGTGCTCGGGGGCGTGCGGGTCGACGGTGGTGGCGAGGCGGGTCATGGGCGGTTCCCCTCCGGGGCGGGCGGCAGGAGGTGGGTCGGTATGTCGAGGTGGCGGGCGCGGAGCCATTCGCCGAGGGCCTTGGCCTGGGGGTCGAAGCGGTGTCCGGAGGCGACGCCGTCGCCGAGGATGCCGGGGAGGGTGAAGTTCAGGGCCCGTAGGTGCGGCAGCGCATGACGGGTGACCGGCAGGTCCCGGGCTTCGGGGAGCAGCTCCTGGAACAGCTCGACGGTGAGCGTGCGGTCGAGCCAGTCCCATGTGGCGTCGGACTTGACCCACACCCCGACGTTGGCGTCGCCGCCCTTGTCGCCGCTGCGGGCCCCGGCCACCGCCCCCAGGGGGGCGCGGGTGACGGGCCCTGCGGGGCTTTCCCCTACCCGCCCCTTCCCGAAACTGGGGCTCCGCCCCAGACCCCGCTCCTCAAACGCCGGAGGGGCTGAAAGATCAGCCTCGCCTGGGGGTCCCCCCGGA
>NZ_JBHWUO010000117.1:0-5641 GCF_042736975.1 Streptomyces sp. NPDC059989 | reverse complement strand
AATCAAAAAAATCGGAATCATCATAATAGAGACCGAACCGCCTTGGGGCATCCGGAGAAACATACCTGAGACAATGTCAAGAATGACAGCCGCCCCGGTCATAATCGCTATTTCAATTAAGCGCACAAGCTGTGTTGAATGATTCATAGTTTTCCCCCTGGTCAGACAACCGTATCAAGGATAAACAAAAAAGCAGCGCGGGGAAGGATGGGAAAAGGTCCGCGCGCTGCTTACATAAACTGCAAATCATTTGGCTTTGCCACATCCCTACGCCAGCGTTAACTAACAGGTTCAAAGGGTCAGAACAAAACGTTCACTCTCAGCTTTAATGCTCCCCTTGTGGTCATCAAGTATTTAGTTCAATCTTACTATACAAGAAAATATGCCAAACCACAAGACAGCTTATCTTTCTATAGAAGAGAAACTGAAATAAGTATGAAAGAAAATAATTAATGATTTTTTTTAAAAAACTATTGTCATATTTTCAAAAGGGTGTTATATTATTAAACGTCGCTGATGAACAGCAGACAACAACGAAAAGCTTCGGAAACAACTTAAAAAAAGTTGTTGACATAAAAGAAGCTGAGTGGTAAGATAATAAAGCTGCTTCAACAAGCGGTAATGATCTTTGAAAACTAAACAAGACAAAACGTACCTGTTAATTCAAAGTTTTAAATAAATCGCACAGCGATGTGCGTAGTCAGTCAAACTACTTTATCGGAGAGTTTGATCCTGGCTCAGGACGAACGCTGGCGGCGTGCCTAATACATGCAAGTCGAGCGGACAGATGGGAGCTTGCTCCCTGATGTTAGCGGCGGACGGGTGAGTAACACGTGGGTAACCTGCCTGTAAGACTGGGATAACTCCGGGAAACCGGGGCTAATACCGGATGGTTGTTTGAACCGCATGGTTCAGACATAAAAGGTGGCTTCGGCTACCACTTACAGATGGACCCGCGGCGCATTAGCTAGTTGGTGAGGTAACGGCTCACCAAGGCAACGATGCGTAGCCGACCTGAGAGGGTGATCGGCCACACTGGGACTGAGACACGGCCCAGACTCCTACGGGAGGCAGCAGTAGGGAATCTTCCGCAATGGACGAAAGTCTGACGGAGCAACGCCGCGTGAGTGATGAAGGTTTTCGGATCGTAAAGCTCTGTTGTTAGGGAAGAACAAGTGCCGTTCAAATAGGGCGGCACCTTGACGGTACCTAACCAGAAAGCCACGGCTAACTACGTGCCAGCAGCCGCGGTAATACGTAGGTGGCAAGCGTTGTCCGGAATTATTGGGCGTAAAGGGCTCGCAGGCGGTTTCTTAAGTCTGATGTGAAAGCCCCCGGCTCAACCGGGGAGGGTCATTGGAAACTGGGGAACTTGAGTGCAGAAGAGGAGAGTGGAATTCCACGTGTAGCGGTGAAATGCGTAGAGATGTGGAGGAACACCAGTGGCGAAGGCGACTCTCTGGTCTGTAACTGACGCTGAGGAGCGAAAGCGTGGGGAGCGAACAGGATTAGATACCCTGGTAGTCCACGCCGTAAACGATGAGTGCTAAGTGTTAGGGGGTTTCCGCCCCTTAGTGCTGCAGCTAACGCATTAAGCACTCCGCCTGGGGAGTACGGTCGCAAGACTGAAACTCAAAGGAATTGACGGGGGCCCGCACAAGCGGTGGAGCATGTGGTTTAATTCGAAGCAACGCGAAGAACCTTACCAGGTCTTGACATCCTCTGACAATCCTAGAGATAGGACGTCCCCTTCGGGGGCAGAGTGACAGGTGGTGCATGGTTGTCGTCAGCTCGTGTCGTGAGATGTTGGGTTAAGTCCCGCAACGAGCGCAACCCTTGATCTTAGTTGCCAGCATTCAGTTGGGCACTCTAAGGTGACTGCCGGTGACAAACCGGAGGAAGGTGGGGATGACGTCAAATCATCATGCCCCTTATGACCTGGGCTACACACGTGCTACAATGGACAGAACAAAGGGCAGCGAAACCGCGAGGTTAAGCCAATCCCACAAATCTGTTCTCAGTTCGGATCGCAGTCTGCAACTCGACTGCGTGAAGCTGGAATCGCTAGTAATCGCGGATCAGCATGCCGCGGTGAATACGTTCCCGGGCCTTGTACACACCGCCCGTCACACCACGAGAGTTTGTAACACCCGAAGTCGGTGAGGTAACCTTTTAGGAGCCAGCCGCCGAAGGTGGGACAGATGATTGGGGTGAAGTCGTAACAAGGTAGCCGTATCGGAAGGTGCGGCTGGATCACCTCCTTTCTAAGGATTTTAACGGAATATAAGACCTTGGGTCTTATAAACAGAACGTTCCCTGTCTTGTTTAGTTTTGAAGGATCATTCGATTCTTCGAGATGTTGTTCTTTGAAAACTAGATAACAGAAGTAATTCACATTCAATTAGTAATGCAAGATATCACGTAGTGATTCTTTTTAACGGTTAAGTTAGAAAGGGCGCACGGTGGATGCCTTGGCACTAGGAGCCGATGAAGGACGGGACGAACACCGATATGCTTCGGGGAGCTGTAAGCAAGCTTTGATCCGGAGATTTCCGAATGGGGAAACCCACCACTCGTAATGGAGTGGTATCCATATCTGAATACATAGGATATGAGAAGGCAGACCCGGGGAACTGAAACATCTAAGTACCCGGAGGAAGAGAAAGCAAATGCGATTCCCTGAGTAGCGGCGAGCGAAACGGGATTAGCCCAAACCAAGAGGCTTGCCTCTTGGGGTTGTAGGACACTCTGTACGGAGTTACAAAGGAACGAGGTAGATGAAGAGGTCTGGAAAGGCCCGCCATAGGAGGTAACAGCCCTGTAGTCAAAACTTCGTTCTCTCCTGAGTGGATCCTGAGTACGGCGGAACACGTGAAATTCCGTCGGAATCCGGGAGGACCATCTCCCAAGGCTAAATACTCCCTAGTGACCGATAGTGAACCAGTACCGTGAGGGAAAGGTGAAAAGCACCCCGGAAGGGGAGTGAAAGAGATCCTGAAACCGTGTGCCTACAAGTAGTCAGAGCCCGTTAACGGGTGATGGCGTGCCTTTTGTAGAATGAACCGGCGAGTTACGATCCCGTGCAAGGTTAAGCAGAAGATGCGGAGCCGCAGCGAAAGCGAGTCTGAATAGGGCGAATTGAGTACGTGGTCGTAGACCCGAAACCAGGTGATCTACCCATGTCCAGGGTGAAGTTCAGGTAACACTGAATGGAGGCCCGAACCCACGCACGTTGAAAAGTGCGGGGATGAGGTGTGGGTAGGGGTGAAATGCCAATCGAACCTGGAGATAGCTGGTTCTCTCCGAAATAGCTTTAGGGCTAGCCTCAAGGTAAGAGTCTTGGAGGTAGAGCACTGATTGGACTAGGGGCCCTTATCGGGTTACCGAATTCAGTCAAACTCCGAATGCCGATGACTTATCCTTGGGAGTCAGACTGCGAGTGATAAGATCCGTAGTCGAAAGGGAAACAGCCCAGACCGCCAGCTAAGGTCCCAAAGTATACGTTAAGTGGAAAAGGATGTGGAGTTGCTTAGACAACCAGGATGTTGGCTTAGAAGCAGCCACCATTTAAAGAGTGCGTAATAGCTCACTGGTCGAGTGACTCTGCGCCGAAAATGTACCGGGGCTAAACGTATCACCGAAGCTGCGGACTGTTCTTCGAACAGTGGTAGGAGAGCGTTCTAAGGGCTGTGAAGCAAGACCGGAAGGACTTGTGGAGCGCTTAGAAGTGAGAATGCCGGTATGAGTAGCGAAAGAGGGGTGAGAATCCCCTCCACCGAATGCCTAAGGTTTCCTGAGGAAGGCTCGTCCGCTCAGGGTTAGTCGGGACCTAAGCCGAGGCCGAAAGGCGTAGGCGATGGATAACAGGTTGATATTCCTGTACCACCTCCTCACCATTTGAGCAATGGGGGGACGCAGGAGGATAGGGTAAGCGCGGTATTGGATATCCGCGTCCAAGCAGTTAGGCTGGGAAATAGGCAAATCCGTTTCCCGTGAAGGCTGAGCTGTGATGGCGAGCGAATTATAGTAGCGAAGTTCCTGATTCCACACTGCCAAGAAAAGCCTCTAGCGAGGTGAGAGGTGCCCGTACCGCAAACCGACACAGGTAGGCGAGGAGAGAATCCTAAGGTGATCGAGAGAACTCTCGTTAAGGAACTCGGCAAAATGACCCCGTAACTTCGGGAGAAGGGGTGCTCTGTTAGGGTGCAAGCCCGAGAGAGCCGCAGTGAATAGGCCCAGGCGACTGTTTAGCAAAAACACAGGTCTCTGCGAAGCCGTAAGGCGAAGTATAGGGGCTGACGCCTGCCCGGTGCTGGAAGGTTAAGAGGAGCGCTTAGCGTAAGCGAAGGTGCGAATTGAAGCCCCAGTAAACGGCGGCCGTAACTATAACGGTCCTAAGGTAGCGAAATTCCTTGTCGGGTAAGTTCCGACCCGCACGAAAGGCGCAACGATCTGGGCACTGTCTCAACGAGAGACTCGGTGAAATTATAGTACCTGTGAAGATGCAGGTTACCCGCGACAGGACGGAAAGACCCCGTGGAGCTTTACTGCAGCCTGATATTGAATGTTGGTACAGCTTGTACAGGATAGGTAGGAGCCTTGGAAACCGGAGCGCCAGCTTCGGTGGAGGCGTCGGTGGGATACTACCCTGGCTGTATTGACCTTCTAACCCGCCGCCCTTATCGGGCGGGGAGACAGTGTCAGGTGGGCAGTTTGACTGGGGCGGTCGCCTCCTAAAGAGTAACGGAGGCGCCCAAAGGTTCCCTCAGAATGGTTGGAAATCATTCGCAGAGTGTAAAGGCACAAGGGAGCTTGACTGCGAGACCTACAAGTCGAGCAGGGACGAAAGTCGGGCTTAGTGATCCGGTGGTTCCGCATGGAAGGGCCATCGCTCAACGGATAAAAGCTACCCCGGGGATAACAGGCTTATCTCCCCCAAGAGTCCACATCGACGGGGAGGTTTGGCACCTCGATGTCGGCTCATCGCATCCTGGGGCTGTAGTCGGTCCCAAGGGTTGGGCTGTTCGCCCATTAAAGCGGTACGCGAGCTGGGTTCAGAACGTCGTGAGACAGTTCGGTCCCTATCCGTCGCGGGCGCAGGAAATTTGAGAGGAGCTGTCCTTAGTACGAGAGGACCGGGATGGACGCACCGCTGGTGTACCAGTTGTTCTGCCAAGGGCATCGCTGGGTAGCTATGTGCGGACGGGATAAGTGCTGAAAGCATCTAAGCATGAAGCCCCCCTCAAGATGAGATTTCCCATTCCGCAAGGAAGTAAGATCCCTGAAAGATGATCAGGTTGATAGGTCTGAGGTGGAAGTGTGGCGACACATGGAGCTGACAGATACTAATCGATCGAGGACTTAACCAATTTGAATGTATGCTTACTGTTATCTAGTTTTGAGAGAACACTCTCAATGGTTTGGTGGCGATAGCGAAGAGGTCACACCCGTTCCCATGCCGAACACGGAAGTTAAGCTCTTCAGCGCCGATGGTAGTCGGGGGTTTCCCCCTGTGAGAGTAGGACGCCGCCAAGCCATTACACGTAAGTGTAATATATGGAGGATTAGCTCAGCTGGGAGAGCATCTGCCTTACAAGCAGAGGGTCGGCGGTTCGAGCCCGTCATCCTCCACCATATTTGC
>NZ_JBHWUO010000116.1:0-6065 GCF_042736975.1 Streptomyces sp. NPDC059989 | reverse complement strand
CGCGACTACATCTTCAACGGCACCCTGGCCACAGCAGCCATCGTGATCTGGCTCCGCGATCTCATCAAAGAGCCATCAGACACTGCCTAGTGGTCCCTGCAGACGACCACGCCGACGTGTCCTTACGAAGCGATCTCTGTTCGCTCATCCCAATGAGTGGCCGTGTCGTCGCGGGGCACTGGGCGGCCAATCAGTCAAAGCCACACCTACGGCATGAGCGTTTTTAGCCACACCCAGGCCACCGGGTCTCCCGATCGTACGAAGGACCGGAATCAACCCGTCAACACGGTAAGGAGCGTTGTAGATGGTTGGTGTGCAGTGAGCTCCGCCTTCTGCAGCCAGTCGATGTACCAGTGAGTGAGCATGACCGGCTTCCCAGCCTTGTCGAGGAGCGGGACGAGATCAGTTCCGCTCCTGGGTGTCCTGTCGCACCGATTCGCCATCGCCGAGCGAGGCGTCCGCTCGCGGTGGCTCCGCGTCCGCCGGCTCCGCGCTCAGAGCCGTGGCCGAAGCCGGGCTCGGGGGAGAGGGCGGGGCAGTCGGTTCCAGAGCCGCCGCCAGCGTTGTGGCCAGTGCGGCGACATCGTGGAGTGCCGTTGTGCCGCTGACGATCACGGTCACTCCACCCGCGCGCAGTTCGACCGAGGTGTCCCGGTTCCCGGGTGCGGTGCACCAGCGCCGTACGGTGTCGATGGCCGCGGGCAGGGCCAGTACGCCCGTCACGACGAGGGTCAGGACATCCAGCCCGGTTCCGAGGTGACCCTCGACGGTGGGAGCGCCCGCTTCCCAGCGGGCCCTTCCACAGGCCCGGAATTCGGGGTCGGCGGTGAGGAACCTCTGCAACGAGGCGGGTGCCTGCCCACCCAGAGGGGAGGTGATGCGGATTACCGAGCCCATGTCGTCCTCCAGTGAGCGACGTTGTGTACGAGGGGGATGTGCGCGCCGTCGGCTCGTACCTGCCGTACCGGCTGCGGGAGTGCCGCGGCCAGGCAGTGGGCTCGTACGGCGTCGAACAGCCCGTCGGCGTCGATCACGACGGTTCCGCCCGGGATGCCGCTGCGCAGCGTGTCCAGGATCTGGCCGGTGAACGCGGTGTGGCGGGCGCCCAAGGGTGCGCTGGAGGGCTCGGTGGCGCTGGAAGATGCCATCACGTAGGTGCCGTTGATGGCGAGGGCCGCGTCGCCCGCGGTCGACAGTTGGTCGAGTGCGGAGCCGCTGTAGCAGCTGTCCAGGACGACCAACCGGGTGCGCGGCCCCTCTTCGATGAGCTGGTGTCGTAGCTGGTCGAAGTCCCAGTAGGTGTATGGCCGCGTTTCGCGGGTTCCGGCGAGTGAGAGCAGCAGCCGCCCGTGGGAAGGGTGGGAGTTGCCGTGGCCGACGTAGTAGAAGAGCAGTCCGCCGTTCGCGGGATCGAGTCGTTCCGCCACGTCGGCTATGGCTTCGTGGACTTCGGCGGCTGAGCGCGGGTTTTCGATGACCCGGCAGTTGCCCTCGGGCATTCCGAAGGCGGGTGAGACCAGCAGTTCGTGCAGGTCGAGCAGGTTCTGGGGGACTGCGGGCAGGTTCGGCAGGTGGTCGTATGCGCCGACGCCGACGAGGACTGCACCGCCGTTGCGCCAGCATTCCGCCGGCCGCGGCAGGCCCTGGGCGGCGGGCGGTGTGCCCTCCACCGATGCGCGCCACATCCTGCGCTCGGAGTGGCCCAGGGTTTCGGCGCGTTGCCGTATCCAGTCCGTCAGCGCGGAGGTGTCCGTCCCTTGGGCTTGTACGTGCAGGGCGACTCGCCGGAGGTAGCTCAGCTGTATCGGTGCTTCCATGGGCGTTCCGTTTTCGTAGAGCACCCCGTGTCCGTCCCGCCAGCAGGGCAACGGCTCCGAGCGGTGTTGCGGCGGCCCACCTTCTGTGAAGGTGGTCTCCCGGATCAGTGCGGATACGAGGTCGGTCTCCTCGGGCTGGGGGAGGGCCGCGAGCAGGGCCAGCGACTGCACGCGGTCGAGCGGGGTCCAGGACCGCCCCTTGCCATCGGTGGGCTGCTCCTCGTAGATCATCCGCTGGACGTCGAGCCACGTCCTGTAGCGGCTTCGCCCAGCTATTCGACCGTGCCAGAGGTCATGGGCGACCATCAGACGTTGGTATGAAGCGAGTAAGCGGAGCGTGGCTCCGATCTCGGCGATCGCAGCGCGGTCCGGGCCGACCTCCAGCCCGGACAACCAACCGATGACCTCGCCACTTCGCAAGGCGACGACCGGGCCGCCCTCCGCCTCCGGCGGCCACTCGTCGTGTTCTGCGACGAGTGCATCAACGCCGAAGCGCTGCGCACAGTCCCTGCGCATGAACCTCTCGAGCATCGGGCCGGCATCGACACCGAAGGGACGCCGGTGGTGGCCCACCACCATGACACGCGCTGCGGGACGGGGCGGGCCCTGGGCGGTCAACCAGACGACCTTGTGCTCCTCAACGGGATCCGACAGGACCAGGAGCGCAACAGCGGGGGAGGTCGGGAGCCCCGGTCCCGCCGTGGGCGTTGCTTCGAGCAGCCGGGCGGGGACAACGGCATGTGACCCGGCCCCGTACCAATAGCGGACCGCGAGGAGATCGTCGGGCATCGCGGCCAAGGCCCGCTCCACCAGCCGGGCGCTGGTGGCGACGAGACCGGGGGCAACGAAGAACCCTGTGCCCACCACCTCACACTGGTCATCTGGGGTTCCGTTCAGAGCCCCGGCGTCGAGCACCGTGACCGTTGCTTGCAGGGCGAGGGCGTCGAAATACCGTTCGGGATACACGCTCGGCAACACCTTCCCCCTACCGCTCCGGGACACGGAACGCGCGCACGCGAACCACTCAAGCACCGCTGCACCGAGGGTAGTTGGGGTTGGCCGTCCGAACCATGGCGTTCGGCTGAAGCGGCCGCATTCGAACACCTTCGTCACCCGTCCCCCTCACGGGGACCGGAGCCCGAACGACGGGGCCAAGCGCGGGTCGGGGGAGGGTCAGACATCTCCCGTGCCGCCGTTGAGATATCAGGCATCGGGTGCCGTGCCGTATGCACAGTGCCCGGCGTCGTCTGCCCGACAGTCGGACCAGTGTTCCTCGTAGTCGGCGAGCAGAGTCGTGGCGTAGCGCTCTACTACCCGCCCCGCGAGGTCGGCGGGTCCCAGGTCCGTCTTCCCGCGGCTGGGCCGGCTGGAGTGGCAGGGCTCGCACAGCGCGACCTGGCGGGCGATCCCGGAGGCCGGGTGGAAGGTGACGGTGAGGGCTGGATCGGCGAGGACCTGGTCGACCTGGTCCTCGTCTGAACACAGGTGGCAAAGCGGGGCGACGGCCATCAGGCGGCGTGGCCCGGTGCTCGTCGTGCGGGAGGTCGAGGTCTTCACCAGGGTCCAACGACGTCGCCGGACGAGCGTGACGCGACGGTGGTCAGGAGGAGGCGTTCCTCGGCCCGGTCGGCGGACGGTGAGGCGCTGCTGCCTGTTGTGACTGAGCACTAGATCTGTCGGATTGTGCATTCCAGTTGGCAGGCAAGGTGGCTGACCTGTGAGAAGGCCGTATCGCCTATGTGGTTGGGGTGTCCGGGGCCGGGTGCTCGGCGTGTTTGGTTCAGCTCTGGAGGGTGGTGAGCCAGTCGGTCAGCAGGCGGTTGACCTCGTCGGGGCGTTCCTGCTGGATCCAGTGGCCGCAGCCTTCCAGGAGGTGGGAGGCGGACAGGGCGGGGAGGGTGGAGGGGTAGGCGTTGATGGCGTCGGCCATCCAGCTGGTGGAGGCGTCCAGGGTGCCGCCGATGAACAGGGACGGCTGCTTGATCGGGGCTCCGCGGTGGGGGGCGAGGTCCTCCCAGTCACGGTCCATGTTGCGGTAGCGGTTGAGCGCGCCGGTCAGGCCGGTGCGCTCGAACTCCGCGGCGTAGACGCCGAGGTCGTCCTCGCTCAGCCAGGCGGGGAGCTTGCCTGCGGGGAAGCGGTCGCGCAGCCGACCGCCGTGGGCGACGAAGTGCGGGTCGGGCTCGCCCTGGGCGGGCATGGTGTCGGCGGACAGCGCCGCATAGAAGCCGGCGAGCCAGCCCCGGACGTCGGGCTCGATCTCCGCCTCGGCGCGGCCGGGCTCCTGGAAGTAGGAGACGTAGAACTCCTGCTCAGGGCCGCCGATCTGGCCGAAGATGTCAGTGGGGCGCGGGCCGCCCGGCGGCGCGTAGGGGACGCTCAGCAGGCCGACGGCGCGGAAGACCTCCGGGTGGAGCAGGGCGGAGGAGGCGGCGATGTTGGATCCCCAGTCGTGGCCGACGACCACAGCGCTCTCCTCGCCGAGGGCGCGCACTGCGGCGACGTTGTCCTCCACCAGGTCGAGCATCCGGTAGGCGTCGGTCGCGGCGGGCTTGGAGGAGCGGCCGTAGCCGCGCACGTCGATCGCCACCGCCCGGTAGCCGGCGGTGGCGAGGGCCGGGAGCTGGCGGCGCCAGGAGTACCAGGACTCGGGGAAGCCGTGCACGAGCAGGACCAGTGGGCCGGTGCCCTGCTCGACCAGGTGCAGGCGCCCGGCCGGGGTCTCGATGGTGCGGTGGCGGAGTTCGGCGGTCGGCTCGGGCTGCATGGGCTTCTCCTGGGTTCGTGGGCGGAGGCGGGTACCCGTCGATCATGCGTCGCGGCGGCCGCCGACGCGATCAGCGTTGCCATTCTGGCAAGCTCGCAGGACAGGGCAGCGGAGCGGTGCGGCTGGAGGGAGCAGGAACGGTGACAGGCGGCGACCTCGACGGCACGCTGGCGGCGATGGGGCCCAGGCTACGAGCCGCGCGCGAGCAGCACGGCGTCACGCTCGCCGCTGTCAGCTCTGCGACCGGCATCTCGCCGAGCACGCTGTCGCGGATGGAGACCGGCCGGCGCAAGCCCACCCTGGAGGTGGTGCTGCAGCTGGCGAAGGAGTACGGCGTCTCCCTGGACGAGCTGGCCGGTACCGCACCCGCCCCGGTGGCCGAGCCGCGTACCTCGGCGCCGCCGAGCTTCGGCGACGACAAGGCGGTGCTGCCGCTCACCCGGTACGTCGGAGGCTTGCACGCCCACAAGCACGTACTGCCCGCCGTCGAGGATCCGCCCACGCGGCCCCGGCAGGTCTCCCACGAGGGCTACGAGTGGCTGTGCGTTCTGTACGGGCGGCTGTGGCTCGCGCTGGGCACCCAGGATCTTGCCCTGGCCGCCGGGGACGTCGCCGAGTTCGACACCCGTACCCCGCACGGGGTGGCGAACGCCGGCCCCGGCGGGCCGGTCGAGTACCTGATCCTGTTCGGGCCGCAGGGCGAACGACTACGGCCGCGGACCCAGCCGGCCCCCGGTCGCGGGGCCCGGTAGCTGTGGTCGGGTAGCCGGATCACGTTGCCGTGACCCGGCCCCCTCGGAACCGGACGTGCACCTTTCAGCGCATCCGGCTCAAGCAAGCCACGAGGGCTTCGCAGGTCAGCAGGGCTATGTGGTCCGTTCGCCGTCGCCAGCGTGGTGCTGGCGGTGGCATTCGGAGTGCACGAGGCGAAGGTTGTTCCGTTCGTCCGTGCCGCCGTCCCGTCGGTAGGTGAAGTGATGCTCGTGGAGCATCTTCTTCGAGGCCGGGAACCAGTTGATCCACTCGCGTGGACCGTCTGGTTCGTACTCGGCTCCGACAATCAGCGCCTGCTTGCAGAGAGGACAGAGCCCCTGCTGCCGGACCGCCAGGAGAAGACTCGTCCTGTCCATCGGCGGCGGCGCTTTCCTGCGGCGGCGGTCCCGCCAGTACTCGATCAACGCGGGGTCGGCCGGGGACGCTCCTCCCTTGACGAGCTGGTGGCGGACGATGCCGGTCCAGGCGAATTTGATGAGGAAGGTGCCGCTGTCGCGGTCGCCGAACACCCACCGGTCTCGCCGGGACGGGTGGAATCTGCCGAAGTACCGGTCCACGACCCAGTACCTCGACTTGTTGCGGTGACGGCGCCTGGCGCATTTGAAGGTCAGCCTGTCTCGTCTCAGCGAAGTTCGAGCAGTCTCAGTGAAACTTGACTGACGCTGCACGTGTCATCGCAGGCTGAGTGCGTGCATCGTTCGTGGGCA
>NZ_JBHWUO010000115.1:0-6247 GCF_042736975.1 Streptomyces sp. NPDC059989 | reverse complement strand
GCGCAATCCCACCAAACTCAGGGCGCCGAACATCGAAGCCCGTCCCGGACGACACCCCACCCCGCCCCCGGCACCGGCCCCCGGCACCGCCCCCCCGGTACCCCCGCCCTGGTACCCCTCGGCCCCGCCCCCCCCGGTGCCCGCCTACGCCAACCCCAGCGCGAACACCGCGAACCCGGCCGCCAGCAGCCCCGCCACGGTCCGCCGCACGCCCGTCGCCTTGCGCCACGGCTCCTCGAACCTCCGCGCATGGCGGGCGATGGCCACCAACAGGACGGCGAACACCGGCATCCACGCCACCCGCGCCGCGATCCAGCCCAGGCTGTCCGGCGCCGTGGTCAGCCCCGCCAGCCCGCCCACGAACGAACCGGGCACGGCCGCCGCCAGCATCGCCGTCTGGTGCCAGCACAGGATGGTCATCGCGCACAGGTTGATCACGACCACCGGCGCCCACAGGGCCGGCCGGGCCAGCAGGGCGGCCAGCCGCCCGCGCAGCAGGATCGCCGCACCCGACTGGGTGGCGGCCAGAGCCAGCACCAGCAGCGACGGCGGGTGCGAGTTGGTCCGCACCTCACCCGGCACGCCCACCATCGACGCCGGGTAGTGGAAGACCGCCAGCAGCGCCGCGAACAGCACCGCCCCGCCGACCAGCAGCAGCCGGCCCCCGCGCCGCCCGATCCGCCCCTCGCCCCAGGACACACCGAGCTGGTACGCGAACAGCCAGCCGGGCAGGATGTTCACCAGCGCGAGCCAGGACGGCACGGAGTCGGCCAGTGGCCCGTAGCGCAGGAAGTCCACCACCGCGACCGACCCGAGCAGCGGCGCCGCCGCCCAGCCGCCGAGCCGGTGGGCCGCCCGCACGCAGTACGGGGTCAGCGCGGTCACCACCACGTACACCCCGACGAACCACAGCGGCTGGATCACCAGCGTCGCCCCGGTCCGCAGCGTCGCCTCCGGCACCCCGGCCGCGTACAGCACGGGCGCGGCCAGCGCCCACGCCGCGGTCACCCCGAGCACCGGCCGCCCCAGCCGGGCCATCCGGCCCTTCAGCCACGCCCCCGTCGACCCCTTGCGGCGCCGGAAGGAGAGCGCCGAGGCGTACCCGCCGACCAGGAAGAAGATGCCCAGCATCTGGAGCACCCAACTGGCCGGGGCCAGCCCGCCGAAGGCCGACAGCGGGCTGGCGTTGTGCAGCCCGCCCTCGGCGTCGAGGGTGAACCCGCCGAGCAGCCAGTGCCCGGTCGGCACGGCCAGCAGCGCCAGGGCGCGCAGCCCGTCGATCGCCCGGTCGCGGTGGGCGGGGGTCTGCCGCTCGATCCGGTCGGCGGTCCCCTTCACCACGGTGAGCGCGCTCATCGGACGTCCCCCTTCGCGATCGCGGCGAACGCCGCCAGTGACTGGGTCCCGGCCGCGAAGTAGCCGGTGTGGCCCTGTACGTCGGCGGCCGGCACCCGGCGGGCGCCGAAGGCCGCGGAGGTGGGGTCGGCGCCGTGGCCGATCCCGGCGAACTCGACGTTCGGGATGTCGGCGATCCAGTCGGAGGGCCCCCGGGCCGCCCACACCCGGGCGCCGGTGCGCAGGCCGGCCGCGGTGTCGGCGCGCATGCCGGGGGAGCCGAAGGCCACGATGTCGGTGGCGTCCGTGTGCCGGGCCGCCAGTCCGCAGACCACCGAGCCGTAGCTGTGGCAGAACAGCACCGGGTCGGGGGCGCCCACCGCGTCCAGCCCCTGCGTGAACCGCGCCAGCCGCACCGCCCCGGCCTCGGCCAGCCGGCCGTCGGCCGCGTCCAGGCCCACCCCGACCGGGGTGGTGTAGCCGACCCAGGCGATCACCGCGGTGGAGCCGCCGGCCGCCGCCCGCAGCGCCCGGGCCATTCCGGCCGGCCCGGTGGCGGGCTTGCGCACGGCGTCGTAGCCGGTGGCGTCGTTGTCGGACCCCGGCACGATCACCGAAACGTGCTCGGCGTGCTCCAGGTCCCCGAACACCTCGGCGACCTGCCCCCGCCCGCGCGGGTCGAAGGCCAGGATCCGCCGGTCCGGCGCGGCGAGGGAGGCGTAGCGGGCCTCACCCGTCGCGGCGACGGCGATCCGGTTGGCCTCGTACCGCAGGGCGAGCGGCGCGCCCTCCAGATTGCCCACGACCAGCGGGTGGGCCCGTACGAGCTCCCGGCGCGCGCCCTCGTCCAGCCCGGCGAAGAACCGGGCCACCTCGCGCGGCGACGCACCCGCCGGATCGGGCAGCGCCCGGCCGGAGGCCGTATCGGCCCGCCAGGCGGCGGTCCCGGGCGGCGGCCCGGTGACCGCCCGCCGGCTGTCGCCGGAGGCCCATCCCGCGGTCCCCCCGACGACGGCCACCGCCAGCGCGGCCGTGACCATCGTCCTTCCGAAGCGGCGCATGCCCCTTCTCCCTTCCTCGTGACGAGCCTCGTGACGAGGAGGAAGGTAGGAAGGAGGTACCGGCCCGCACGTCGGACCGTGGAGCCAACCGGGATGTCATACCCCGGTAGGGGGTGGAGGAGAAGAGGTCAGCCGGCGTCGCCCGGGCGTACGAGGCCCGCCTCGTACGCGAAGATCACCGCTTGGGCGCGGTCGCGCAGGTCGAGCTTGGCCAGGACCCGGCCGATGTGCGTTTTGACCGTCTGTTCCGCCACCACCAGCCGGCCGGCGATCTCCTGGTTCGAGAGCCCGCGGGCGATGAGTTCCAGTACCTCGGTCTCACGCGGGGTGAGGCCGTTCAGTCGCAGTGCCGGGTCCTTGCGCGGCGCCGGGCGCTGCTGGACGAAGTCCGCGATCAGCCGGCGGGTCACCGAGGGCGCCAGCAGTGCCTCGCCCGACGCGACCACCCGGACCGCCGCGATCAGGTCGGCCGGCGGCGCGTCCTTGAGCAGGAAGCCGGAGGCGCCGGCGCGCAGCGCCTCGTACACGTAGTCGTCGATGTCGAAGGTGGTCAGCATCAGCACCTTCGGCCGGTGCACCACCCCGGGCGGGGGATCCAGGAGCTCCCGGGCGGCCGTGAGCCCGTCCATCTCCGGCATCCGTACGTCCATCAGCACCACGTCGGGGTGCGTGGAACGCGAGACCTGCACCCCCTGCCGCCCGTCGGGTGCCTCGCCCACCACGTCGATGTCGGCCTGCGCCGACAGCAGTGCGGCGAACCCCGCCCGCACCATGGCCTGGTCGTCGACGATGATCACGCGGATGGTCAACTTGCGTCCTCGGTATCGGCTTTCAGGGGCAGGCGGGCGGCGACGCGGAAGCCGCCGTCGGGCAGCGGGCCGGTGTCCAGGGTCCCGCCGGTCAACCGTACGCGCTCGCGCATCCCCACCAGGCCGTGGCCCGTGCCCGAACTCTCCAGCTCCACCACGGCGTCCCTGGCCGGGCCGTTGACCACGAGCACGAGGACCTCGTCCTCGTCGACGGTCACCGAGACCCGCGTCCGCGCCCCCGGGGCGTGCCGCACCACATTGGCGAGGGCCTCCTGCACGATCCGGTACGCCGACAGGTCCACGGCGGGCGGAGCCGCCTCGGCCGCGCCGGTGGCCAGGGACAACTCCACCGGCTGCCCGGCCCGTACGGTCGCCTCCACCAGCTGCTGGAGCCGGTCGATGCCGGGCTGTGGGGCCAGCGTGCCCGCGCCGCCGCCGTCGGCGCCGTCCGCACCGTTCGCGCCGTCCCCGCGCAGCACGGTCAGCAGCCGGCGCATCTCGCCCAGCGACTCGCGCGCACTGGCCGCGATCGCCGCGAACTCCTCCTGCACCGGCTCCGGCATGCCCGGCAGCCGGTACGGCGCCGAATCGGCCTGCACGGTGATCACCGACATGTGGTGCGCCACCACGTCGTGCAACTCCCGCGCGATCCGGGCCCGTTCCTCCAGCAGCGTCCGCCGGGCCCGCTCCGCCTCGCTGATGCTCTCCTGCTCGGCGATCCGCTGCTGCGCGTCGCCCAGCCCGCGCAGCGCCCCCGTGAGCACGAGCATCACACCGGCCAGCACGAACAGCAGGGCGGCGGTGTTCATGGAGCCCTTCGGCTGGGAGAAGCCGAGCACCGCTCCGACCGCTCCCGTCGCCAGCCACACCCCGACCAGGGTCCGGATCGACTCGCGCAGCCCCAGGCAGGCCATCAGCGCCAGATAGCCGACGATGGCCATCGGGGTCCACGGCCAGGCGCGCGCGACCACCCCGTCGGCATGGATCAGCAGCAGCGCGCCGATCGTGTCCGTGAGCAGGATCAGCGCCCAGGCGGCCATCGGCCGGGTCACGGCGAGCAGCAGCGGCACGGTCTGCGCCACCCCCAGCGCGCCCGACCAACCGCCGGCCAGCCCGTAGTCGTTCGTCAGCACCGCGATGGTCACCGGCAGCAGCGTCACCACGAAGACGCCGACGACCCCGAACGGCAGCCACCGCTGCCAGGTCTTGGGCGCCTGCGCGAACAACGGCTCGGCCGCCCGGGCCGGCGTGCGCATCACCACCGCGAGCTGCGCCAGCGCGCCCGGTACCCGGGCGCCGGGCGCGCCGGCCGAGCGGCTCCGGGTGTCTTCGCGGGTCCTGAGGCGCAGCCGGGGGCGGGTGCGGCGGGCTTTGTCGCTCATGATCGGACCAGCCTATGCGCCTCGGACCCGGATCCGCGGTACGGATAGGCTGCTCGCCGGTCGATCACGGGGGAGCCGGTACGCATGGGCGGGGCAGCCGCGCTGGAAAAGCTGGTGCCGGTACTGCTGGCCTTCGGCGGCGGGGTGTTCCTCGCCCGCCGCAAGATCGTCCCGCTCGAGGCCTCCAAGGCCTTCTCGGACTACGCCTTCCTCTTCGCCGTGCCCTGCTACCTCTTCGGCAACATCTACGCCGGTGACCTCGCGGCCCTCTTCGACTGGCGGGCGATCGGCGGCTACGCCGGTGCGGCCGCCCTCGCGGTGGCCGCCGTGGCCACCGCGGCGGTCGCCCGCGGCGTACGGGAACCGCGCGCCGTGGCCCTGCGCGTGATGGCGGGAGTCCAGGTGAACACCGCCTACTTCGCCGTCCCCGTCTTCATCACCGTGTTCGGGACGGCGGCCCCGATCTTCCCGATCCTGCTCTTCCAGGTGTGCGTGCTGTCCCTGGTCGTCATCTCCTTGATGGAACTGGGCCGCTCCGGTCCCGCCGCGGGAGGCCCGGGGCGGCGGCTGGCCCGGGCGGTCGGCGCCTCGCTCGCCACCCCGCTGGTCCTGGCCTGCAACGCGGGGATCCTGCTCAACCTGCTTTCGGTGCACGTCCCCCCGGTGGTCCTGAACGGAGCCGCCTTCGTCGGGGACAGCGCCTCCCCGGTGGCCCTGTTCGCCCTCGGCCTCCACCTGGGCGGCATCGGTCTGGACCTGCGGGGCACCACCCGAGAGGAGCTGGCGCTCATCGGCTTCAAGTGCCTGGTGTTCCCGCTGCTCACCTGGGCGGTGTGCGGGGCGGTGTTCGGCGTGCGGGGCGAGTGGCTCGCGTACCTGGTCCTGATCGCCGCCATGCCGACCCCGCAGAACCTGTTCATCTTCGCCCAGCGCTACGACGTGGGCGTCGAACTCTCCGCCTCCGTTGTGATCAAGAGCTCGCTCGTATCACTCCTGTTGCTGCCCCTCTGGTTGCAGACTGTGGCCTCATGAGCGAACCGAAGCAGCCGGCCCAAGAGCGGCCCGGCTCCGCGCCCTTACTCGCGACCGCCACTCTGGGCCTGCTGGCGGCCTGGGCCGTGCACGACCTGGAGGAGGTGGCCACCATGGCACGCTGGTCCCGCACCCGGGTCCCTGTCCTGCGCGAGCGCCACCCCCGCGTGCCCGACCGGGTCTGGCGGCGGCTCGAAGGCGTGGACGGGCGCGAGTTCGCCACCGCCGTCGGCCTCATGGGCCTCGTCGTCGCCGCGGCCTCCGCCGACGGGCTGCGCACCGGTGGGCGTTCCGCGTTCTACCAGAGCGCCCTGACGGGCTTCGGCCTGCACGGGCTGGTCCACCTCGGGCAGTCCGCCGCCACCCGTGGCTACACCCCGGGCGTGGTCACCTCGCCCCTGGTCGTCGTCCCCTTCACCCTTTGGGCCCGTGGCCGGCTGCGACGTGCCGGGGTCCTGCGGCCCACGCGGGCCCGGGACGCGCTGGCGGGCCTGGCCCTCGCGGGCACGGCCACCGCCGCCGCGCACGCCGTGGCCCGGCGGTGGCGCGGGGCGGCGCCGAAATTCAGCCCGCCCGGCGTTTGCGGGCACGGGCGCGGAGCGCACGTACGGGGTCCGGGGCGGAGCCC
>NZ_JBHWUO010000114.1:0-6367 GCF_042736975.1 Streptomyces sp. NPDC059989 | reverse complement strand
CCGCCGCCGTCGCCGAGGAGCCCGCCGCTCCGGCCCCGCGTGCCCGTCGCCGTGCCACCCGCGCCGTCGCCGCCCCGGCCGCCCCGGCCGCCGTCGGGCGCGCGGTCACTTCGACACTGCGATCCGGAACACCGGGTGGTCGGTGGCGGCCGCCTGGAGTTCCGCATCGGAGGACTTCGCGGTGACGCCCTGGAAGAAGGCGTTGACCTCCCAGCCCCACTTCTCCAGGTAGGTGCGCAGGACGGCGGCCTGCTGGACCGGGTCGGTGATCTCGGTGGCGGTGAAGGTGCGCACCTTGCGCCCCACGCGCAGCTCGCCGCCGCCCGCGACGCGCATGTTGCGGACCCACTGGGAGTGGCCGCGGGCCGAGACCAGGTACTGGGCGCCCTCGTAGGTGTGCGGGTTGACCGGGATCCGCTGCATCTGGCCGGACTTGCGGCCGCGGACCGACAGCTCGGCGGAGCCGGCCAGGCTGATGCCGATCCGCGCCAGCTTGCCGAAGAGCGCGTTGAAGCGCCGGGCGAACGGGCCGGCCTGGACGTAGTACGGGGTGGACGGCGTGGGCGCGTTCATGGTGGCCTCCGGGGTCGATTTCCGCGGTTGAGAGAGCACTGCTCTCGCTTGAGAACAGTGTGCACGGATCGGTGCGCCAAAACAAGAGCACTGCTCTCGAAATGGATCGGCAATCCGTTTCTTGGGCAGTGCTCCACCCGCGTGGCACACTGGCCCGCATGAACACCGTCCGTGGGGCCAGGGAACGGGCCCGCATCGAGGTCACCGCCGCCATCAAGGACGAGGCGCGCCGCCGCCTCGCGGCCGAAGGCGCCGCCAAACTCTCCCTGCGCGCCGTCGCCCGCGAGCTGGGCATGGTCTCCTCCGCGCTCTACCGCTACTTCCCCAGCCGCGACGAGCTGCTCACCGCGCTCATCATCGACGCCTACGACAGCGTCGGCGCCGCCGCCGAGGAGGCCGACGCCCGCGCCCTCGCCGCCGCGGCCCCGCCCCGCGCGCGCTGGATCGCGGTCTGCGAGGCCGTCCGCGCCTGGGCGCTGGAGCACCCGCACGAGTACGCCCTCATCTACGGTTCCCCGGTCCCCGGCTACAGCGCCCCCCAGGACACCATCGGTCCCGCATCCCGCGTCGGCAACGCCTTCATCGCCGTCCTCCGCTCTGCCTACGAGGGCCGCGGCCTCGCCCTGCCGCCGCTGCCGGCCGCCCTGCGCCCCGAAGCCGTACGGATGACCGCCGACTTCGCCGAAGGCCTGCCCCCGGAGGTCACGGCCGCCCTGGTCGCCGCGTGGGCGCAGCTGGTCGGCCTCGTCTCCTTCGAGCTGTTCGGCCAGTTCAACCGGGTCGTCGAGGACCGGGACGCCTTCTTCACGCACGCAGCGGGCCAGCTGGCCCACGGGGTCGGGCTGCCGGCCGTATGAGCGGGAGCCCGGGGGAGGCCTGACGGGGACTCATGTGCGGGGGCGGCCCGTCGCTCGCCAGTTCCCCGGGCCAAAACAGGCGGTTGCCCCTTGAACCAAGGCCCGTCCGTCTAGTGTTCCTCGGGTCGCCCCCTGCCGCCGCCGGAGGAACCGTCATGCCCCGCGCCGTGAAGGCCCTGTACGCCGTCGTGGTCACCGCCTTACTGGCCGCGCCGGCCCCGGCGCCCGCACCCGCGGCCACCGCGCCGGCGCGCGCCGAGGAGCAGGCTGGGGCGGTGGCCCCCGCCGCGCCCCCCGCCACATCCCGGATACCCGGCGTCCGGGGTTTGGAGATCGCGGTTCCCGCGTACGTCGGGGCGAAGGACCGGATGCTGGCGGATCTCACGGACACCGGACCGGCCGCCTCCATCGTGGTCCTCAACCCCGGGAACGGCGACGCCCCGTTCGACGCTCCCTGGCGGGCCCGCGCCGACGCTCTGCGCCGCGGCACCACCGCCACCGGCGACAAGACCAAGGTCCTCGGCTACGTCCACACCGACCACGGCAACCGCGACCTCGCCGCCGTCAAGGCCTCCGTCGACAACTACCTGCGGACCCCCGACGGCCGCCTGCACGTCGACGGCATCTTCTTCGACGTCGTCAGCCGCGACTGCGGCCCCGGCAACGCCACCCGCGACCACTACGCGGAGCTCCGCCGCCACGTCCAGGACACCATGCGCGCCGTCGACCCGGCCGCCGCCGACCTCGTCGTCGACAACCCGGGCACGGCCATCGCCGACTGCTACCTGGAGCCGGGCCACCGGACCGCGGACGTCTTCGTCACGTACGAGGACACCTACGCGGCCTACACGAGCGGCGGCTGGCCGGGAGGCAACGTCTTCGACCCCGTCAACGGCTACCGCCCGGGCACCGAACTCGACCCGAGCGGAACGGCGTTCTGGCACCTGGTCCACGACGTCCCGGACACCGAGGCGATGCGCGCGACCCTGCGCACGGCCTTCGGCCGCGGCGCGGGCTACGCGTACGCGACCAGCGCGATCATGCCCAACCCCTGGGACAGCTCCCCGGCGTGGACGTTCCGCGCCCAGACCGGGTACGCGGCCACGCTCGGCTGACGCGCGTCAGCGGTAGTCGTCCGGGTGGCCCTGCATCCAGGTGTTGATCTGGTCCCGGGTGCCGATCAGCGAGGTCTGGTGCTTCTTCAGGTTCTCGAAGGTCCGGTCGCCGCCCAGCTCCGCGTCGAGCTTCGCGATCAGGGAGATGGGCTCCGGGAAGTGGCCGGGCCCCTTCGGGTCCGCCTTCATCGCCCGGTCCATGCGGTGCAGTTCGTCGTAGACCCGGCCGAGGAAGTAGGCGCAGTTGCCCGGCGTGCACGAGTCCTTCAGGGTCGCCTGGAGGCCCGCGAACGCGTCCCGGACCAGCTCGGCGGGACGGGCGGTCGGCTCGGTCGGGGATTGCGAACTCGGCGACGCACCTTGCGAGGAACCCGAAGCCGAACCCGAAGCCGAACCCGAAGCCGAAGCCGAACCCGGAGCCGAAGCCGAGACCGAAGCCGAAGCCGACGGCGTGGCGGCCTGCGGAGCCGGGTCCGCGCCACAGGAGACGGTGAAGGCCGCCAGGGCCACGGCGAGCACCGCCGCGCCCCGCACTGTGGAAGTGGACATCGAAGATCCCCCGTGATCGTTGAGGGAGCCGACCCTACCGAACGCCCTATCGGCCGTCGTTCTCGGGGCGGCGGGCGAAGCGCCACAGGAGGTGCGTGACCCGGAGCACGAACACGGCCGCCGCCACGATGCCGCCCGCCACCGCCAGGACCCGGTCCGCCGCGCGGGACAGCGAGAACGCCCACGCCGGCCCGTACACCGCGCCGAAGGCGAGGGCGGCCGCGAAGCAGGCGCTGACGACGGCATAGCCGATCTCGATGGTGATCGCGTCGCGGTCCGCCTGAGTGTGTCGCCCCATGCGTGAAGTGTCACATCGGGCACAGTCCGTCACAAGACGGTCCGCACCATGCCCGCCCGCGCCGCCCCCGACCGGCGCCGTCCCGCTCCAGCCCGCCCCGCGCCGCCGGTCTCAGATCCCGGCCGTCTCGCTCCACAGCCGGGCCAGCCCCGGATCGCCGGTCACCCCAGGACCCACCAGCGGGAGCCGGTTCCACAGCGCCGCGTACAGCCAGGCCGCCTCGCCGGTCACCTCGCAGTCCACGGGGTCGTCCGTCGTGCCCCGCACCGTGCGGGCCGGCTCCGTCGACAGGCGTACGGTCCACACCGCTCCCGTGTCGGCGGCCCGCACCCGCAGCACCCGCGGCTCCGGGGTCCGCACCCGGCTGCGCGGCCGCGCGTGGAAGCCCGTCAGCAGCTCGTCCACCCCGTCCTCCGCGAACTCGGGCTCCACCGGAGAGAAGGCGACCCCGAGCGCCGCCTCCGCGTCCATCCGGTGCACGGCCGTCTCATGGGCCTGCCGGCGCGCCCAGAACGCCAGCGGCGAGGGCGCGGCGGTCGGCAGGAACGTCCAGCACTGCACATCGGCCGGTGCCTCGACCAGGGTCCGTACCAGGGCCGCGTGCCCCTCCCGGAACCAGGCGAGCAGCTCCGCCCCGACCAGCTCCGGCGCGTCCGGGAACGCCGACGGCTCCAGCAGCCCCTCCCCGACGAACCCGGCCGCCCAGCGGTGCACGGATCCGGTGTGCCGCAGCAGATCGGCGACCCGCCACTGCGGACATGTGGGCACGAGGGCATCCGTACCGGCCTGTTCGGCCAGGTCGGCGAGCAGCTGCCCGTCCCGTTCGAGCGTCTTCACGAAAGTGGTGATCTCCATGTCGGGATTCTGCCAGCCGGGCCACGGCCACACACCGGACAATGGATTGATGAACGGGGAACTCTTCCCGCGCGAGCGGACCGTGATCGCCCCCGGCGCCGTGCACGTGCCCGACTGGCTCGGGGACGACAGGCAGCGGGAGCTGCTCGCGGCCTGCCGCGCATGGGCCCGGCCGCCCGCCGGGCTGCGCACCGTCCACACCCCCGGCGGCGGCACGATGACCGCCCGGCAGGTGTGCCTCGGACTGCACTGGTACCCGTACGGCTACGCAAGCACCGCCGTCGACGGCGACGGGGCGCCGGTCAAGCCGATGCCGCACTGGCTCGCCGAGCTGGGGCGGGAGGCGGTCGCCGCGGCGTACGGGGAGCCCCTGGAGCCCGGGGCCGCGTACGACATCGCACTGATCAACTTCTACGAGGGCGACTCCCGCATGGGCATGCACCGCGACGCCGAGGAGAAGTCCGGGGCCCCGGTCGTCTCCCTCAGCCTCGGCGACAGCTGCGTCTTCCGCTTCGGGAACACCGCCTCGCGCGGTCGCCCGTACCGGGACGTGGAGCTGCGCAGCGGGGATCTGTTCGTCTTCGGGGATTCGAGCCGACTGGCCTACCACGGGGTGCCGAAGGTCCTGCCGGGCACGGCCCCGCAAGGGCTCGGGCTGACCGGCCGGCTGAACATCACCCTCCGGGTCGGCGGCCTCGGCTAGCGGGCGGCGCCCCGGACCCCCCGATCATGCGAGGATCGGGGTCATGAACGGCAACGGGGCCCCGCCGCGGGTGGGGGATGTGACCACGGTGTCCACTGCTTCTGCTTCCACGAGGACCAAGCTGGAACGGGGCCGCGGCGCCCTCGGCCCGGCGCTGGAGCTCGTCCACACCGGCCGTGCCCCGACCCGGGCCGTCCTGACGGCCGAGCTCGGCGTCACCCGCGCCACCGCCGGAGCCGTCGCCGCCGAGCTGGAGGCGCTCGGGCTGATCCGGGTCGACTCCCGGCCCGGCGGCGCGAGCGGGACCCAGGGGCGCGGCGCGGGCGGGACCCAGGGCCGCCCCTCGCACCGCCTCTCGATCGACGAGAACGGCCCGGTGGCGCTCGCCGCGCAGGTCCACCCGGACGGCTTCCGGGCCGCCCTGGTCGGCCTCGGCGGGCGGATCGTGGCCACGGCCCCCGGCAAGATCACCGTGTCCGCCGACCCGGCGCAGGTGCTCGGCGCGGTGGTGGACGCCGGGGCCGCACTGCTCGCGGAGACCGGCCGCCGCTGTATCGGCGCGGGGCTCGCGGTGCCGTCCGCGGTCGCGGAGCCGGAGGGTACGGCGCTGAACCCGCTGCACCTGGCCTGGCCGCCCGGTTCTCCCGTACGGGCCGTCTTCGCGCAGTGCGTGAAGGCGGCCGGGATCGACGGCCCGGCGCTGACCGGGAACGACGTGAACCTGGCCGCGCTGGCCGAGCACCGGCACGGCGCGGGGCGCAGCGCGCAGCACCTGCTGTGCGTGGCCACCGGGCACCGCGGGGTGGGCGGCGCCCTGGTGCTGGACGGCCGCCTGCACAGCGGGAGTTCGGGCCTGGCGCTGGAGGTCGGCCACCTCACCGTGAATCCTGAGGGGCGGCCCTGCCACTGCGGCGGCCGCGGCTGCCTGGACGTGGAGGCGGACCCGCTGGCCTTCCTCACCGCGGCGGGCCGCACGCCGGGCCCAGAGGTGTCGCTGCTCCAGCAGGCGCGCGATCTGCTGAGCACGGAGTACGCGGAGCCGGCGGTACGGGCGGCCGCCGAGGAGCTGATCGACCGGCTCGGGCTCGGCCTCGCGGGCCTGGTGAACATCCTGAACCCGGACCGGATCATCCTGGGCGGGCTGCACCGGGAACTGCTGTCCGCGGATCCGGAGCGGCTGCGCGCGGTGGTCGCGGACCGCAGCCTGTGGGGGCGCAGCGGGGGCGTACCGATCCTGCCGTGCACCCTGGACCACAACAGCCTGGTCGGCGCGGCGGAGCTGGCCTGGCAGCCGGTGCTCGACGACCCGCTGGGGACGCTGGCCTAGGGCCTGTGTGATGTCGTGATCATTCGGCGGTTTTCAGCAGGTCGTCGATCCAGATCATTGCGGCGCGGAGGTGGAGGCCGGCGAGGTAGC
>NZ_JBHWUO010000113.1:0-6389 GCF_042736975.1 Streptomyces sp. NPDC059989 | reverse complement strand
GGGTTGGGCTGTTCGCCCATTAAAGCGGTACGCGAGCTGGGTTCAGAACGTCGTGAGACAGTTCGGTCCCTATCCGTCGTGGGCGCAGGAAATTTGAGAGGAGCTGTCCTTAGTACGAGAGGACCGGGATGGACGCACCGCTGGTGTACCAGTTGTCTTGCCAAAGGCATAGCTGGGTAGCTACGTGCGGACGGGATAAGTGCTGAAAGCATCTAAGCATGAAGCCCCCCTCAAGATGAGATTTCCCATAGCGCAAGCTAGTAAGATCCCTGAAAGATGATCAGGTTGATAGGTCTGAGGTGGAAGCGTGGTGACACGTGCAGCTGACAGATACTAATCGATCGAGGACTTAACCAAAATGACGTGCAGAATTTACTTCTTCTATTATCTAGTTTTGAAGGAACAACGTTCCTCATAGTTTGGTGGCGATAGCGAAGAGGTCACACCCGTTCCCATTCCGAACACGGCAGTTAAGCTCTTCAGCGCCGATGGTAGTTGGGGGTTCTCCCCCTGTGAGAGTAGGACGCCGCCAAGCAATTTCTAGTTTTAGGATTCATAACCCGAAGAATGCAGGTTCAAAATCCTATCTCTTTTCAAAAAAACCTTAGGATTTTTCCTAAGGTTTTTTTGTATATTTTTTCATCTGAAGCGTTTGGATGAACTCTAGGCGGGAGGATTTTTGATGAATAAAGAAGAAATCCGAAATACTGACCAAATCCTTCATTCTTTTGCTGAATGGTTAATGGATCAAAATAAATCAGACAGTACGGCTAAAACATATGTAGGTGTTCTCTCTCAATTTTTTCAATGGATGAAAGAAGAAATAGAAGAGATTGAATCGACCCATGTGCAGGCCTATCTTGATTATATGGACGATTCCAATAAAAGTGCCGGAACAATCGAAAAGCATTATACAGCCATCACTGTATTTTCCCGGTTTCTTAACAAACCAGAGATTATGGCCAACATTGACCGCAAAGCCAAGGAAAAGAAGGATGAACCACCAGAGTCACTGGAGCCAGCTGAACAGTCAGCACTAATAAAAGAAGTGGAAGACGAAGGAAATGTGCGGAACATTGCTATTGTTTATGTTCTTCTTCATACCGGGATTCGGGTCTCCGAGCTTTGTGAATTAAATCACACCGATATAAAAAAAGACGGTGAAAGAGAATCTATTCTTATCCGGGATTCAAAAGGCGAGATTGAACGGGTTATCCCCCTATCAAGAGCTGCCAGTGAGCATATTAAGCGTTATAAAGACTCTCTGAAGGCCGAGAATGAAGCAGTCTTCTTATCCAGTGTTAACCAGCGTATGACACCGAGGGCGGTTCAATATATGCTGAGCAAGTACGATGTGAGCCCGCACAAGTTGAGACATACTTTTTGCCAGAATCTTATCGATAAAGGAATTGAGATTCAAACCGTCTCAAAGCTGGTCGGCCATAAGGATTTAAATATGACTAAACGCTATATCAAAGAATCCGGACAGGGACTTGATGCAGCTATTCAAAATACATTTGATTGATAAAAAAGAAATACCCAGTTATTCGGGTATTTCTTTTTTATCGTGTTCATTTAAGATACTGTTCCAATGCTTCCTCGATCAATAGATAAATGTTCTTTTCCTGAAGCAGCGACTGCATTTTCAGTTCTTTATGAAGGTCCGTTCTTAGATCGAAGGATACCCGTTTTCGGTCTTTCTTCTTTTCTTCTTTTTTTCCACTGTTTAAACGTTCCTTGGTTTCTTCCGGTAATACTTCTTCGTTCAAGGCAAAACTGGGGCTAATGTGCTTTTGACTGCGCATTTTACTCTTGATGTCATTTACCTTCGACACGGCTGATCAACTCCTTATAGAATCCTTCGTATTGTCCCAATGCCTGCCGCAGTTCAGCGTTCTGGTTAAATCCATACAGAGATAATCTGCCAACAGGCGCCTTCCTGGTAATCACCGTATCAAATACCAGGTCCGGGTAATCTTCCGCAATTAGTTCATTAAAGGCCTTGGCATCGCTTCGCCTTACATCATTCATCGTGCGCAGCACGCCGATCGCCTGAGTATTTCTCTTTCCGAATTCATTGGCTCCATGGATAGAATCCATGAAATTCGGGATAGCTGAATAGCACCAATTTGAACATTCGAATAAAACAACCACGTATTCACTGGCACACAGTGCATTTGTTGTCTGTTCGCTTAAGGAGGGAGGAGTATCAATAACGATAAAATCGTATCTGTCCCTGACGGACTTCAAAGCATGATCTAAGACAGAACTTGGATTCCCGCTAAAAGGGATCGTATCGCCTTTATATGTTTTTCCCGTATACAGCCAGCGCGGGAAAGTTGCCAAAAAGTTGTTGGCAGGCAGAAGATCGAGGTGATCGTTGATATTCAGTATGTAGCCCTCAACATTATCTTCCTGCATCGCTTCCAGCACGGACTTGCCCATATACTCATTTGAAGGCTGCTCAGACAGAAGCTCTGTAAGGTTGCCCTGTGAGTCCATATCCACTGCAAGGACCCTATATCCATTTCTGCTCAACAAGTGCGCGAGAATGCCGGTTGTGGTGGATTTTCCGCAGCCTCCCTTTTGAATTCCCATTGTAATAGTAATCGCCATCCCTTTATCACCCTTTCTTCTTTTATTTTTTTCTTCTAACGTTGTTTTCTTCTTTTCTTCTTTTCTTCCTTTCTTCTAACGTTGTTTTCTTCTTATTTTATACGATGCCTTTGTCATCCAATTAAAAAAGGCACTCATTAATGGGTGCCTTTTTTTAATTTCTTAAGTTGCTTTTCGAACTTACGCTTGCGCTTTTCTAGCTCCTCTACTGAATCACTTTCAGCCTCCGGCTCCTGAATTTGCAGAACTTCAAATAATTCTTCTTTAATTTCTTCAAATGTAACTGCTGCTGATTCATGATCCAATTTCAGTACTTCCTCCATTTTTTCAATGGACTTTTCCCGTATATACCAAGCAGGCAGTACTTCTTTTGATTTTCTGAAGTCAGATACTAAGCGTATAAGGATGTCTTCTGATTCATCATTATCCTTGTTTGCTGCCTTTAAGACCTTGGTTATGTATCCGACGGGGTTTTCGATGTCCTTGCGGTCCTGTATTTTCTCCAGGAGGCTCATTACATTGTCCTGTCCATGCTTTTCCCATGAAAGAATGACTTCGTCCGTTAACCTTACCCCCATCTTTAAGCCGAGTTTTTTCACTTTCTCTATAAACGTATCGGCAAATTCCTGCAAATGATTTTGAAGCAGGTCCAATTGATCAGGTTTTCCATTGCTTCCTGAAGTAATGAAAAATTTGATTTTATCCACTCTTCGTCCTGTCCTGATTTCTTCTATTTCAAAGGATATATCCGTTTTAGCCTTCAATTCCTTCTGGGCTGGTACAAGAACACGCTGCTTAAAGTTTCCGTATGCAGGATAGATATCCTCAGCCCCGAGCATTTTGCGCAGGTCCTTCAGGTAAAAGGATCTTTCCTTCAGTCTTTCATATTGCTTCAGTAATTCATATATCCTTATGGCGTAGGAGCTTTTCAGCTTCACCACATTCTCAAGTTTGTAGCTTGTGAATTCCCTTTTCAGCTGAAGCAGGTACGGCCGCAGGAAGGGATCAAACCTTATGTCTACAGTTCCTTCCGTTTCGTTATACGCTACATAGCTGAGCCACGAAACCTGTATGACCTTTTTTTTAATCCGCACTTCAAATACCTTCTTCATCAAATCCTTCGTAATCTGCTTCAGTTCTGTATATTTGGGTGTTCCTTTTAAGCTTAGGAGATCTGAAAATTCCTGAATAGGCAGGGTGTAGGTTTTGAAATCTGAATCTGCAGGTGTAATATGGCTCGCCAGACAAAGGATGATTTTTTGTTCTACCACGCCTAATTTATAATTTGCTTCAATGAGCATATTCGACTTAGTCACCAAATGGTTGTTCTGTGTTTCGTTTTTTTCTAAAATTTTCATCACAATTTCCTCCCTTTCGAGCTTCTTCATTATGACAAAAATCCATCGATAACAAAAGGATTTTTTTGTTATAATTCGCACCAAAAATGTTATAGTTCGCACCAAAAATGTTATAGTTCGCACCAAAAATGTTATAGTTAGAGGTCTTGAGGCCAGTCATACCAATGGTTTGAGGCCTCCGAAAACAATTAAAACAATGTAAAACAATTAAAACAATATTAGTAAAACAAACACAACAGGGGGTTTTTTGTTGTGAAAATTCTGAAAACTTTAAGATAGAGTAAGTTCAAAACACTAATTTGTGTATCAAAGGTTAAAGACTATTATTTTTTTAAAAGGTTTTAATGATCTGTCTTTACACCTCTGATAGAGCGATAAAAAGAGAGAAATTATAAAGAATTCAATGTCTGGCTTTATTTCTGTCTTATTTCTAGCATGATCTTATACATATTCAGGATACCGGCCGGCTCATTCTTTTTCGTAAACGCCAGAAGACCTCACCCTGCCAACGTACCTTTTGGAATGCTGAGGTCTTCTGGCACTCTAAAGATATCGCCGGCCGGTAGGGAAAGTTTTCTGTCTTGATGTGAACAGTCAGGCAAGATGTGAGTTAAGAGAAAATAAATGCTTTAGAAAAAGAAAAAGAGAAAAATGAAAGTAGATAAAGCTACAGATGTAGGATTCGAGGGTTCCGAAAAGGAAAAATGAAAAACAGGCATAAAAGTGTATGATTCACCAAGAGGTTTTTAAAAAATACGCTGTTTAAGCTTTGTATTTGCCTTTCTAAGCTGTTTGATTTTTTTCCGAATAGGAAAATAAAGATAGGGAGTTCAAACCTCTAAAAACAGCCTTTATGGACGTCTGATAACGAGGGTCTTTCGGAAGTAAAAAAAAAGAACAGTCAAAGACTGCTCCTTCGTTCGGAACCGTTATTTAAACACACTGAAGGTTTTCAAGACATTATTGGTTTCTTCTTCTGTGATGCCGATATACCTCAGGGTAATCGAAGGGTCCGAATGGTGCAGGATTCCCTGCAGCATCGCAATGTCCTTTGTCGCTTTGTAAAACCAGTATCCGAACGTTTTCCGCAGGGTATGGTTGCCGACATGGTCGACACCAGCAAAGTCGGCGGCCTTATTTAACTGCCGGTATGCCTGGGTCGGCGTGATGGCGCCGTCCCCCTTCCGGGATGGAAAAAGCCACTCACTGTCCACATTGACGGCATAGCCGTAGACTTCCTGAAAACAGTTTTCAAGGTACATCTCCCTGATTTTTTGTGTTTTTCCCTCTTTGATGCGCAGTATCTTCGTGTACTTTCCTTTCAAATTCAGAATCTGTTTGGTTTTGAGTCGTAAAAGATCTCCAACTCGCAGCCCGGTTTCACAGCCAAGGACAAACAGAATGTAATCACGTTCCGAACAATGGCGTTTAAGCGCCCACTTCATATCTTCCAGCTGCTGCTGGTTCCGAATGGGCTGCACGTTCTTAATAGGGTTCATAATTGTGTCCCCTTCTTTTTCAAGACGTTCCGAAAAGGTTGCGAGCCCTTATAAAACGGATACTTGAATGTATGATTTTATGTATTTATCTTCATTATAAGGATTAAAAACGAAGGAAGTCAATGAAATCAAGGAAATGAATGTACGGTCGTCTACAGAATCATACATAAAGTAACTTGCTAAAAAAATCATTGACATCATGTGTAAACTCTTTTATCATAAGGGAGTTGCTTATTTAGCAAGCAAGGCATTTTTGATCTTAGAAATTATTGATAGAGCAGTAAAAACAAGATCGAACATGTTCTTGAAAAAAACTATTGACGTCTTATTGAAATAGTAGTAAGATTAGGTAGTCGCTAAGAAATAGCGATTTTAAAAATAACTAACATTCTTCGCAGAAGTTGACAACTACTCAACTTCGTGATATGATGATTAAGTTGTTAAAGTGATTGCTCTTTGAAAACTGAACAAAACTAAGCGCCAACGTTTTAAAATAGTGAGCACACACTCTAAAAGCAAATGAGCAAGTCAAACATTTCTTCGGAGAGTTTGATCCTGGCTCAGGACGAACGCTGGCGGCGTGCCTAATACATGCAAGTCGAGCGAATGGATGGGAGCTTGCTCCCTGAAGTTAGCGGCGGACGGGTGAGTAACACGTGGGCAACCTGCCTGTAAGACTGGGATAACTTCGGGAAACCGGAGCTAATACCGGATACGTTCTTTCCTCGCATGAGGAAAGATGGAAAGACGGTTTCGGCTGTCACTTACAGATGGGCCCGCGGCGCATTAGCTAGTTGGTGAGGTAATGGCTCACCAAGGCCACGATGCGTAGCCGACCTGAGAGGGTGATCGGCCACACTGGGACTGAGACACGGCCCAGACTCCTACGGGAGGCAGCAGTAGGGAATCTTCCGCA
>NZ_JBHWUO010000112.1:0-6402 GCF_042736975.1 Streptomyces sp. NPDC059989 | reverse complement strand
TCCACGAATGCGGCACCGAACAGCTCCGCCAGGGACTCGTCCCACTCGTCCGGCACGACGCCACGCACGTCATACGCCTTGACGATGTTCGAAAGGTCGGGCATTTCAGCTCCTTCAGGGATGACCGGCTGGATCCGGACGCTACCCCGACGGCGACTCCGCCGCCGCAGGCTCCGGCTGGTCCGCTTCCGGATTCGTCAGAGGCAGCGTCAGGCGCATGTGCCTGCGGGTGTCTTCGGTGGCGACGGCGGGCAGCAGGTAGCGCCACAGCGAGGCGATCCGCTGCGGCAGGTCGGCCCGCCCGGTGGACGCCTGGGAGAAGAGCTGCGCCCCGGTGAAGGAGCTGACCAGTACCCACGCCAGCTCGTGGTCGTCGACGTCGGGCTGGAGTTCGCCCTTGGTGCGGGCGAAGCGCAGCTGCTGGCGGAACTCCAGCAGCCAGGCCTGGTAGGCCACGTCATCGCGGAGCCCGAACTCCCCCTGCTCCACGGCCAGTCGCACACCGGCCCGGAGTACCGGATTGTGCTGCAGCTGCTCGGCGAGGTAGAGCGTGATGTCCACCAGGCGCTGCAGCCCGTCCTCCCCCGCCGGGAACTCCAGGCCCTCGCCCTGCCCGACCATGACGGCGTAGGCGAGCTCCTCCTTCGAGCCGAAGTGGAAGTACATCCCGCCCTGTGTGACGGCGGCCCGGTTCATGATCTTGCTGATACTGGCCCCGCTGAAGCCGAACTCGTCGAAGACCTCGGCGGCCGCGCGCAGGATGGCCGCCCTGGTCTGGACGGCCCGCTGCTGGGGCGCGCGCTGCCGCTTCCGCTCTGACATGGAGCCTCGTTCCCCTCAAGAAAAAAACGAACATCCTCTATTTTAGTCTGTCGCCGTTCAACGCACTCCGAAGTCCTGCTCACGGGGTGGCACGCCCTCGCACCCGACGACCGCGCCGGAGGCCGGAGGCCGGGGGCCCGAGGTCCGCCTGCCGGCTACTGGCCGACCCGCCCGTCGATGCGCTCGCGCAGGAAGTCCGCGTGGCCGTTGTGGCGGGCGTACTCCTCGATCATGTGGACCAGGACCTCCCGGAGCTCCGCGGGCTCCTCCCCGCCGGCCCCGGTGGCGCCGAGGTCGGGGGTCCGCTCGACGAGCCGCTCCGCGAAGGCCACCTCCGCACGCCAGGTCGCCCAGGCGTCCGCCACCACCGCCGGGTCACCCACGGCACCGGTGAACTCCCCCGCCGGATCCCCCGCCGAGCGGTAGTGCCGACGTACGTCCTGGCCTGCCATGACGTGCCGGAACCAGTACTGCTCCACGCCCGCGAGGTGGCGTACGAGACCCAGCAGGGACAGGTTCGAGGGCTCCACCGAGCGCTTGGCCAGGTCCTGCGCGTCGAGGCCCGCGCACTTGAGCTCCAGCGTCAGCCGCTGGTCGCGCAGGTAGCCGACGAGCATCGCCCGCTCGCCGCGGAAACCGCCGTCGGTACGGGTGTCCTCGTCGGGGTGGACGAACATGTTGGACCAGCCGAAGCGCCGCTCCTGGCCGGGTACGGGTTCGGACTGGGGCTCGGGCTGGGGCTGCGCGGAGGCGGCGGTTTCGGTCACCCGCACGAGGGTGGTCGAAGCCGCCGCCTCCCGCAAGGGGCTTCCGGGGGCTGCCCGTCACGGCATCCGCGCAGGTCAGCCCGCGATCGCCTCGTACAGCGAGAAGACGGCCAGTGCTGCCATCACCGCGGCCGCGATCTTGGTGATCAGGCTCAGCGGTACGTACTTCATCAGCGTGCGCCCGCCCAGGATGCCGATGCCCGCGACCGCCCACAGGGCGAGCACCGCGCCGATGCCGACGGAGACGGGGTCGTCGTAGCGCGCGGCGAGGTTGGCGGTCATGATCTGGGTCAGGTCGCCGAACTCCGCCACCAGGATCAGCATGAAGCCGGCCCCGGAGACCTTCCAGAAGGACTGGTCGGCGGGCGGCTTGACCTCCTCGTCCCCGTCGCTCTTCTTCAGGAGCAGCATGGCCGCGCCCGCGAGGAAGAGGATGCCGACGACGGCCTGGACGAGCCGGTGCGGGAGCAGGGTCAGCACACTGCCCGCGGCGATGGCGAGCGCGACGTGCACGGCGAAGGCGGCGGCGACGCCGGCGAAGACGTACGAGGCGCGGTAGCGGGTGCCGAGCATGAGGCCGGCGAGGGCCGTCTTGTCGGGGAGTTCGGCGAGGAAGACGACGCCGAAGGCGATCGCCGTGACGCTGAAGCTGAGCACGGGGGTGAAACCTCAATCGGTCGGGCAGGACGCCATCGGACCGAGAGACCTGGGGTGTATCAGGGGTCGCTTCGGCTCGGCGGCACCCTGGCTTGCGCATGCGCGTGCGAACGCGCCTACGCCGGAACAGGACACTGCGGCCGAAGGTCTCGCTGGCCGACCGCTTGCGCGGCCTGCCTCCGGGCGCCGGCTGGGGTGACCCAGCAGTATGTCGACGGTCCGGCGAAGAGCTACTCCCCTTCTGCTCCGTACAGGGTACGTGACGCCGACGGGTGCCCGGAATAGGCCTTTGGTCCCGACCGCACACATATCCACCGCCCCCTCGCGCCGGAATCTCAACTTCCGTTTGAACAAGGGTGCTTGCACGACTTGATGTGACGTGCTCATGTCGCCACGCTGTCACCTGGCGCCCATCCCCGCGAAACCTGGCGCCGACACCATGGCCGCGGCCCACCGGGTCCGCACGGCCCTCCCCCCGCATCCAGGGAGCCCCTCATGGCACTCATATCCAGCGTCTACGCGCGTCGAATTGGCGTGCTCGCGTCAGCTGCCGCGCTCGCCGCCCTCACCTCCCTCGTCAGCGCCCCGACCGCCCAGGCGGCCCCGCCCACCCCCATCAGCGCCGCGGCCGCCCGCTCCTACCTGGCGACGGTGACCCCGAAGGCGGAAGGCTCCACCAGCGGCTACAGCCGTGACCTCTTCCCGCACTGGAGCACCGTCTCCGGCAGCTGCAACACCCGCGAGACCGTCCTGAAGCGGGACGGCGTGAACGTCGTCCAGGACTCCGCCTGCGCCGCGGTGAGCGGCAGCTGGTACTCCGAGTACGACGGCGCCACCTGGACCGCCGCCTCCGACCTCGACATCGACCACGTCGTCGCGCTCGCCGAGGCGTGGCGCTCGGGCGCGAACTCCTGGACCACCGCCAAGCGCCAGCAGTTCGCCAACGACCTCACCCGCCCGCAGCTCATCGCGGTCACCGACAACGTCAACCAGGCCAAGGGCGACCTCGACCCCGGCAAGTGGCTGCCGCCGCGGACCGCCTACCGCTGCACGTACGCGCGGATGTGGGTCCAGGTGAAGCAGTACTGGGCGCTGAGCATGGACTCGGGCGAGAAGACGGCCCTGGTCAACATCCTCAACGGCTGCTGACGAGAAGCGGTCGATCTTTCCCCCGCCAGGGGGAGGCGAGGCTCCCCCTCCCCGTCGTACCGTGATCGAAGGGGTTACCGAGGAGGGGGAGTTGCATGGCCGGATTGCGTCTGGGGCCACTGCTGCGCCATGTCGACTGGGACACGGGCGGGGCCGCGACCATATGGGTCGAGGCGGACCGCCCGTGTACGGCCGAGGTGCGGTGCGCCGACGGGGCGGGCGGCAGCGAGCGGACCTTCCAGATAGCCGGTCACCACTACGCGCTGGTACCGGTGACGGGCCTGACTCCGGGGTCGTCCACGGAGTACGAGGTGCTGCTCGACGGCGTGCGCGTGTGGCCGCTGCCCGACAGCGGCTTCCCGCCCAGCACGATCACCACCCCGGCCGTGGCGGGCTCCGGCCGGCCCGGGCCCGGGCTGCGCGTCACGTTCGGCTCCTGCCGGCAGGCCGCGCCGCCCGCCACCGGCCGGCGCGGGCCGCACGGCGCGGACGCGCTCGACACCCTCGCGGCGCGGCTGGCCGCCGATCCGGAGGCGCTCCGCCCGGACCTCCTGCTGCTGCTCGGCGACCAGGTGTACGCGGACGCGCTGTCGCGCGAGACCCGGCAATGGCTCGCGGCCCGCCGTGACCTGCGGGAGGCGCCGGGCGCCCAGGTCGCGGACTACGAGGAGTACACCCGCCTCTACTACGAGTCCTGGCTCGACCCGGAGATCCGCTGGCTGCTGTCGACCGTGCCGAGCCTGCACATATTCGACGACCACGACGTCATCGACGACTGGAACACGAGCGCGGCGTGGCTGGCGGAGATGCGGGCGACGCCGTGGTGGCAGGAGCGGGTGCTCAGCGGGCTGATGTCGTACTGGGTGTACCAGCACCTCGGGAACCTCTCCCCCGCCGAGCTCGCGGCCGACGGGCTCTACGGGGCGGTACGGCAGGCCCCCGACGGCACCGATCTGCTGCGCGCCTTCGCGTCCGCGGCGGATGCCGATCCGGGCACGGTGCGCTGGAGCTACCGGCGCGACTTCGGCCGTACCCGGCTGCTGATGGTGGACACCCGGGCCGCGCGGGTGCTGGCGGAGGACGGGCGGGCCATGCTCGACCCGGCGGAGCAGCAGTGGCTGCGCGACAACGCCCTCGCCGGGCACGGCGGTTACGACCACCTGCTGATCGGGTCCTCCCTCCCCTGGCTGATGCCGCCGCTGATCCACGACGCGGAGACGTGGAACGCGGCGCTGTGCCGGGGCGATCGGGGCCCGCGGTGGGCGCGCATAGGCGAGAACCTACGGCGGCGCAGCGACCTGGAGCACTGGGCGGCGTTCCCGGCCTCGTTCGCGGCGCTGACCGACCTCATCGAGGAGGTGGGGACGGGGCCGCGGGCACCGGCGACGGTGTGCGTGCTGTCGGGGGACGTGCATCACGCGTATGTGGCCGAGCCCCGAATACCCAGTACGGCGCGCGTGTTCCAGCTGACGTGCTCGCCGGTGCACAACTCCATCCACACCGCGGTGAAACTGGGCTTCCGCCTGGGCTGGTCCCGTACGGGCCGCTGGCTGGGCCGCGGTTTCACCCGGCACGGCCGGACGGGCCGGCCGCCGCTGAGCTGGCGCCGCACGGGCGGCCCCTGGTTCGGCAACCAGCTGATGACACTGGCCCTCGCGGGCCGCTCGGCCCACCTCCAACTGGACCAGGCCCGCAAGAAGGGCAAAAAGGCCCGCCTGGTCACGGTCCTGGACCGCAACCTCACGCCCCCGGAGTAACCCGCGCGGGCGGCGGGCGGGGCGGATCCGGCAGGCCGCCGCAAGCCTGCCCTCCCCCGGGCCCGTTCCCTACCCTTGCGGCCGTGCCACCGCCCCTCGCCGCCCCTCGCCGCCGCGCGGGGCGGCTCGGGGCGACGACCTGACACACCGGGAGATGGCCGTGCCCGCCCCGGGCATCCGGGGTGCGAGCGCCGGGCGTACGCTGTATGGCTGTCAAGCCGCTCCTGCCGCTCCCCCGCGACGTCGCGGCGCTTCATGCCGCAGCACGTGAACCGGACTGGGGAGTCCCGCCTTGTTTGAGACTCTGGGGTCGCTGACCGCGAGCCCATGGATCTACGCCGTGGTGGCGTTGTCCATCGTGCTCGACGTCTTCCTCCCGGTGCTGCCCAGCGGGGTCCTGGTGATCACCGCTGCCGCGGCCGCCGCGGCCGCCGGAGCGGCGGGTCCTGTGCCCGTACCCGCGCAGGTGCCGGACATCCTGGCCCTGCTCGTGATCGCCACGACCGCTTCGGTACTGGGTGACATGGCCGCGTACCGGCTGGCCCGGCGCGGCGGTGCCCGGCTGGACCGGGCCATCGCCCGCTCCCGCCGGCTGACCCGGGCCCACGAACGCCTCGGCACGGCCCTGGCCCGCGGCGGTGGCGCCCTGGTGGTGATCGCCCGCTTCGCCCCGGCCGGCCGCTCGGTGGTCTCCCTGGGCGCGGGCAAGACCCAGCGCAAGGTGGCGGAGTTCCTGCCGTGGTCGGTGCTGGCGGGCATGGCCTGGGCGGGCTACAGCGTGGCCCTGGGCTACTTCGGCACGCAATGGCTCGGCACCCAGTGGCTCGGCACGGCCCTCTCCATCGTGGCCCTCTTCGCCGCAGGCGCCCTGGCAGCCTTCATAGTCCGCCGCCCCCCATCCCCACCCAAATCCAGCCTCGCGGGCGCTTGAGACGCGGACGTCACATCCAGCCTCGCCGGCGTTTGAGGGCGCGGGCGCCACATCCAGCCCAACCGGCACTTGAGGCTCGGGCGCCACATCCAACCCCGCCGGCACTTAAGGCTCGGGCGCCACATCCAACCTCGCCGGCACTTAAGGCTCGGGCGCCACATCCAACCCCGCCGGCACTTAAGGCTCGGGCGCCACATCCAACCCACCGGCACTTGAGGCTCGGGCGCCACATCCAGCCCCCTCGGCGCTTGAGGCGTGGGCGTCACATCCGTGCCCTGGCCGCGCCGTTTCGAGGAGCCCGAGGAGTTCTCTCCATGCC
>NZ_JBHWUO010000111.1:0-7171 GCF_042736975.1 Streptomyces sp. NPDC059989 | reverse complement strand
GGCCGGCCCGACACGGAGAGACGATGAGACTGACGGGAAACCCCCAAACCCTCCCTGATGCCCCCCGCTTGGGTCCCGACCCCCGAAGCCACCGATCGGCAGGCCGACCTACCTGAGGGATATCCCGCCGGCCCCGACCCCGCCCGACAGGTCACATCGCCGAGCCCAGGTCCCCCGGCCCCCCTCCCGACCCCGCCCCTTGCACCCGACCCCGCCCGCGGGGCATGCTTCGCCGAGGCAAATCGGAAGGATCATCATGCCGGTGGACAAGCGGACCGTGGTGACGGCGGTGTTGTGTGCTGCTGCGGCTCTGGGGGCGTCCGCCGCCGTGGCTGAGCTGGTGCCGCCGCCCGAAGGGGCCGCGCCCGTGCGGGCGAAGGCCGCGCCGACCGCGTCGGCGACGGCTCCGTCGCGTTCGCAAGCGGCGAAGCCTCAGCTCTCCGCGCCGCCCGGCACCACGCTGCCGCCGGCCGTCACCCCGCAACCCGGTGGACCCGCGGCGTTCACCGGGGCCCTGTTCACCAACGGCCTGGACAGCGACCATTTCTGCACCGCCACCGTGGTGCAGAGCCCCGGCCGGAACCTGATCGTCACCGCCGGGCACTGCCTGCTCGACGGGGATCAGAGCAACGGGACGGCCGTCTTCGCACCTGCATACGCCAACGGGGTTGCCCCGTACGGCACATGGAAGATCGAGGAAGCCTTCGAGGACGACCGTTGGGCCGAGGGTACGGACGACGACTACGACCTCGCCTTCGCCCGCCTGACCACCGACGCCCTGGGCCGCACCATCGAGGAAGTGACCGGCGCGGCCGTGCTGGACACCAGTGGCCGCGCGGGCGAGGAGGTCACCGTCACCGGGTACCCCGCCGACCGCAAGGTTCCCCGTACGTGCACGGCGGTCACCGTCCGCGAGAGCCAGACCCAGCAGCGTTTCGACTGCGCGGACTTCCCGGGCGGCACCAGCGGCAGCGCGTGGATCGCCCGCGACGGAAAGATCATCGGCATCCTCACGGGAGGCGACACGGACGACGTGTCGACCAGCACCGTCCTCGGCGACTACGCCGCCTCGCTGTACGCCAAGGCCACCGGTACCGGTACCGGTACCGCCAAGCGGTAGGAGGCCGGCCGGCCTCTACGCCAGCAGCCCCAAGTGCACCGGCTCGGCAGGCGCGTTCGCCAGGAGGTCCGGCAGGCGTGGCGGCCACAGCGGTTCGCCGAGGGTGGCCAGGCGCTGCGGGGAGAGCCACTGCCAGTGGATGTCGGGCGCCTCGAGGACCGGCTCCAGCCGGGGGCCGGTGGTGAGGTAGATGTGCTCGTGCTGGCGGACCGGGATGCCCTCGTGCGTGAAGTCGTGCTCCCAGGTGCACAGCAGCCGCCCGGGTTCGAGGTCGGTCCACCCGGTCTCCTCGCGCAGCTCGCGCCGTACGCACTCCTCGGGGGTCTCGCCGGGGTCGATACCACCGCCCGGCGGCAGCCAGTGGATGCCCACCTCCACGTTGTTCTCGCGGAAGAGGAACACCGAGCCGGTGGGGGACACGATGACAACGCGCGCTGCATGACGTGGAGTTCGCATCGATTCAGCGTACGCCGGTGATCGCCGCCGCGGGATGGGCCTGCACCTGGCCTTTTGTCGCCCGTGCGAAGATTTTTTGCAACGTGTGGGCCGGAGTCGTGGGCCGTGGGCCGTGGACCGTGGGCTGTGGACCGTGGAGGGTGACGATGTACGCGATATCCCTGGGCGACGACGGCGCCGAGCTGTGCCCGCTCGAACCGTGGCAGGCCGAGGAGTTCTTGGCCCACGTGGACCGGGGGCGGGAGTTCATCGGGCAGTTCATCAGGCTCTCGGACGTCGTGACGGACCTGGAGTCGAGCCGGGCGTTCCTCCAGACGTACGCGGAGAGGACCGCGGCCGACACGGGGCGGATCTACGGGATCCGGACGGACGGGAAGCTGGTCGGGGCGGTCATCTTCCGGCAGATGGACGTCGAGCAGGGCACGGCCGAGGTGGGCTGCTGGCTGGAGCCGTCGGCGGCGGGCAGGGGGCTGGTGACCCGGGCGGCGCGGCGGATCATCGACTGGGCCGTCGAGGAGCGGGGCATCCGGCGCGTGGAGTGGTGGGCCGCGGCGGGGAACGAGCCGAGTGTCGCCGTGGCGCGGAGGCTCGGGATGAAGAGGGACGGGGTGTTGCGGGAGAGCGCGCTGTACCGGGGGCGGCGGCAGGACCAGGAGGTCTGGTCGGTGCTGGCGTCGGAGTGGCGGACGGAGCGTTCGGCCGGGGCCGGGGCCTGAGGCGGCGCCCGCTTCCCGGGGCCCTGCCCCGGGCCCCGCGCCTCAAACGCCGGCGGGGCTGGATGTGGCTCCGCCCGTGCCTGGGTGCGGCGCCGGTTCCCGGGGCTCCGCCCCGGACCCCGCTCAAGCGCCGGCGGGGCCGGATGCGGACGAGCGGCTCCGCCGGCCGTGTCGGGCGACCGGACGCTGCTGGGCCACCTGGTCCGGCACCTGTTGGGCAATGCCGTACGTCACAACCGTGCGGGCGGCCGGCCCACCCTGGCCACCACCACGCCGACGGGGAGCCGGCGGTGTCCCCCACCCAACCGTCGATCGATCCGGCCGAAGTCCCGATGCTCCTGGAGCCGTTCCGGCGGCGCGCCGAGCGGCAGCACACCGCAGGTGAGGGCGCCGGGTTGGGGCTTTCGATCGTGGTATCGATCGTGGCATCGGTCGTGGCCTCGATCGCGCGGGCGCACGGGGCGGAGCTGGTGGCGCGGGCCGATCCGGCGCCCGACGGCGGGCTGTCGATCGGGGTCCCCTTCCCGCCGGAGGACGGCCGACGGCCGGACCGGGGTCGGTGGCTTCGAAGATCGGCTCATGTACGGTCGGTTCAATGAGCAAGCACGCCCGAGCCCGCTCCCGTCCGTCGACCACGTCCCGCCGCGTGGCCCTCGCCGCCACCTTCGGCCTGCTGACCTTCGCGGCCGGCTGGGTGTACTCCCTCGACGACAAGGCCGGTGGCGCCGCCGTTTCGCAGGCCCGCTCGGACGGCCGTCCCGCGGCCCCGGACCGGGCCGCGCGCGACGCCGACCGGGCCGGCCTGCAGGGCCTGACCGGCATCAGCGACCAGACCCGGGCGAAGATCCCGGCCGAGTCCCGCCAGCTCATCCTGGTCACTGGCAAGGCCAAGGACTCCTCGGAGTCCACGGCCACGCTCTACACCCGCCCCGAGGCCGGCGCCGACTGGGTCCGGGCCGCGAGCTGGCCGGCCCGCAACGGCGCGAAGGGCTGGTCCACGGAGCGCACGTACGGCGATCTGACCTCCCCGCAGGGCGTCTTCGCGCTGACCGACGCGGGCGGCCTGCTGCCCGCCCCGCCCGGCACGCGGCTCCCGTACGACAAGGACCGCGCCTTCGTCGCGACGGGCCGCGGGGTGAACGGCGAGTCCCTGGCCGGTTCCTTCGACTACGTCGTCGCCATCGACTTCAACCGCAAGCCGGGCACGTCCCCGCTGGACCCCACCAAGCCGGAGGGCGAGGCCAAGGGCGGCAACATCTGGCTCCACGTGGACCACGACGGCCCTTCCCAGGGCTGCGTCGGCATCCCCAAGGAGGCGATGAAGAAGGTCCTGGAGACCCTCGACCCGACGGCGAAGCCGATCATCGCGATGGGCCCGGAAGGGTTCTGACCGGCGGGCCGGTCATGGGTTGAGGCATCACCGGCCCCGCGCCTCCGCCAGGCGCCGGTCCAACTCGGTGTCCAGGTCCTGCTGTTCCGACGGACTCGGGGCGGCCATGAGCGTGCTCCTTCCCGTGCCACAGCGGTACGGGTACGCCCCCCTGCCCGTACTGCTCCAGGTCTGCGGATCGGGACCTCCCTCTTGCCTGACGGACCGTCAGCTACGACGATGGCCCGGCACCGATAGGACGAATCGGCAGACGAAGGCGAGGCGGGCCCGCCATGGCGCGCGTGTTTCCGGAAGGTCGGCTGGTCTACGGGATGCAGCTCCCGGTCCAGTCGCAGAGCACCATCTACGCCGAGCCCTGGGAGGCGTCGGCCACCGCCGCCGATCTCGCCGAGGTCGCGCGGGCCGCCGACAGGGCCGGCTTCGGGTACGTGGCCACCTGCGACCACGTGGCCATCCCGCGGCGGCTCGCCGGCCCCATGAGCACCATCTGGTACGACCCCGTGGCCACCCTCTCCTTCCTCGCCGGCATCACCGAGCAGGTCCGGCTCCTGAGCCACGTCGCCATCCTCGGCCTGCGCCACCCGCTGATCAGCGCCAAGCAGTACGCCACCCTCGACCACCTCTCGGGCGGCCGGCTGATCCTCGGCGTCGGCGCCGGGCACGTGCAGGAGGAGTTCGAGATCCTCGGCGTGGACTTCGCCCGCCGCGGAGCCGTGCTCGACGAGACCCTCGACGCGCTGCGGGCCGCCCTCGGGCCGGAGGAGTATCCGGAGTTCCAGGGCGAGCTGTTCTCCTTCAAGGACCTCGGCCAGCTGCCGCGGCCCGCCCAGGAGCGGATCCCCGTCTGGGTCGGCGGCTCCTCGCCCGCCGCCGTGCGCCGGGCCGCCGTCCGCGGGGACGGCTGGCTCCCGCAGGGCGACCCGCGGGACAGGCTCCCGGCGCAGATCGCCCGTATCAAGGAGCTCAGGGAGGCGGCGGGCGTCGAGGGCCCCATCGAGTTCGGTGCGATCACCGAGCCGCTCTACGTGGGCCAACCCGGCTGGGACACCGGCCGCCGGGCCCTCACCGGCAAGGCGGAGGCGCTCGCCGAGTCCCTGCGGGAGTACAAGGCGCTCGGCGTGGACCAGATCCAGGTCCGCTTCCGCAATCGCGACCGCACCGAACTCGTCGACCAGATCACCGCTTTCGGGGCCGAGGTGGCCCCCCTCCTCAACGACTAGGAGTTGCCGACATGGGCAAGCTGGACGGGCGCGTGGTGATCATCACCGGCGCCGCACGCGGTCAGGGCGAGCAGGAGGCCCGCCTCTTCGCCGCCGAGGGCGCCAAGGTGCTCCTCGGGGACGTGCTGGACGAGCAGGGCGCGGCCGTGGCCAAGGACATCGGCGAGGACCGGGCCCGGTACGTACGGATGGACGTGAGCCGGGAGGAGGACTGGGCGGCGGCCATAGCCACCGCCAAGGAGGCCTTCGGCGGCCGGATCGACGGCCTGGTCAACAACGCCGGCATCCTGCGCTTCAACGAGCTGACCGCGACCCCGCTGGAGGAGTTCCAGCAGGTGGTCCAGGTCAACCAGGTGGGCGCCTTCCTCGGCATCAAGTCCGTCGCCCCCGAGATCGAGGCGGCCGGCGGCGGCACCATCGTCAACACCTCCTCCTACACCGGCCTGACCGGCATGGCCTACGTCGGCACGTACGCCGCGACCAAGGCGGCGATCCTCGGCCTGACCCGGGTGGCGGCCCTGGAGCTGGCCGCCAAGAACATCCGGGTCAACGCGATGTGCCCGGGCGCCGTGGACACCCCGATGGCCAATCCCGGCCTGCTGGATCCGGCGAACATGACCGACGAGGCCCGGGACGCGATGGCGGACCTCTACAAGCGGGTCGTGCCGATGGGCCGGGTCGGGCAGCCGGAGGAGATCGCCAAGCTGGCCCTCTTCCTGACCGGCGAGGACTCCTCGTACATCACCGGCCAGCCGTTCGTCATCGACGGCGGCTGGATGGCGGGCGTCAGCATCCTCTAGCGGCGCAAGTATCTGATGGAGCGTCAGGTATTGACGCTCACGCCCCCGCGGTGGAACAGTCGAGACATCGAATCTGACGCAACGTCAGAAACCAAAGGACGGTGAACCCCCTTGGAATTCGGGCTCTTTGTGCAGGGATACGTGCCTGAAGCGCGGTCCAAGGTCGACCCCGAGGCAGAGCACAAGGCGCTGATCGAGGAGACCGAGTACGTCATCCAGGCCGACAAGTCGGGCTTCAAGTACGCCTGGGCCTCGGAGCACCACTTCCTGGAGGAGTACTCGCACCTGTCGGCGAACGAGGTGTTCCTCGGGTACCTCGCCCACGCCACCGAGCGCATCCACCTCGGCTCCGGCATCTTCAACCCGCTCGCCCCGGTGAACCACCCGGTCAAGGTGGCCGAGAAGGTCGCCATGCTCGACCACCTCTCCAAGGGCCGCTTCGAATTCGGCACCGGCCGCGGCGCGGGCAGCCACGAGATCCTCGGGTTCCTTCCCGGCATCGAGGACATGAACGGCACCAAGGAGATCTGGGAGGAGACCATCGGGGAGTTCCCCAAGATGTTCCTCCAGGAGGAGTACGAGGGGTTCCAGGGCAAGCACTGGTCGCTCCCGCCGCGGAAGATCTTCCCCAAGCCGTACGGGAAGGCGCACCCGGCCATGTGGTACGCCGCGGGCTCCCCCACCTCGTACGCGATGGCGGCCAAGAAGGGCCTCGGGGTCCTGGGCTTCAGCGTCCAGAAGGTCTCGGACATGGAGTGGGTCCTGGAGCAGTACAAGACGGCGATCCGGGAGGCGAAGGCCATCGGTGCCTTCGTCAACGACAACGTGATGGTCACGTCGACCGCGATCTGTGCGGAGACGCACGACAAGGCGGTGGAGATCGCGGTCAACGCGAACATGAACCGCTTCCAGTCGCTGGTCTTCCGCTACCACGACACGTTCCCGCGGCCCGAGGCGATCCCGCAATGGCCCGAGACCCTCCCCGAATACAACGCGGAGATCATCGAACTCCTCATCGCGGAGGAACTGCTGATCTGCGGCGACCCGTCGGAGGTGCGGGCCCAGTGCAAGCGGTGGGAGCAGGCCGGTGCCGACCAGCTCTCCTTCGGTCTGCCGACCGGCGTCTCGAAGGAGGACACCCTCACCACGATCAAGCTGATCGGTGAGCACGTGATCCCGCACATCGACACCGATCCGGTCCACCGGACCACGCGCTTCCGCCAGGCCGTCTGACTCCCCCAGCTACCGCTGGGAGGGGCCCCCAGGCGGGGGAACGGGGCGGCATCTTCCCGGACTGCCGCCCCGCACCGTGCCCCGTCCGGAGGCCCCGCGGCCAGGCGGCCTCCGGCCAGGGCACGGCTCTCCGGCTGCGGCGCCGTTGCCGGGGGCCAGCCCCCGGACCCCCGCGCCTCAAACGCCGGCGAGGCTGGATGTGCCTCCGGCAGCGGCCATATCCAGCCCCGCCGGCG
>NZ_JBHWUO010000110.1:0-8117 GCF_042736975.1 Streptomyces sp. NPDC059989 | reverse complement strand
CGGTTGATGCCGTCGATCAGGGAGTGCCGGCAGCCGTACTTGTTGTCGAACTTCGACTTGGTGACGGCGTCGTTCACGTTGATCGCCGGGAAGAGCAGGTTGCCCTCGGCCATCATCTCGTAGAGGCGGTGGACACCGGTGGTGGTCTCCTCGGTCACGCCGCGGATCTCGGACGCGAGCTGCGTCCACTTCTGCGGGGTCTCGCCGAGGGTGCGGTTGAGCAGGGTGAGGATGTAGCCGTACTCCTCGGAGTCCGCCGTGGACGGGTCCGGGGCCGCGCCGGCCTTCTCGAACTCGACGCCCTTGTGGACGAGGAGGGTGGCGTCACCACCGTCGTCGAGGATCATGTTCGGGCCGCCGGTGGGGGTGTTCGGCCAGGTCAGCGCCTGCTCCGTGCACCACCAGTACTCCTCCAGCGTCTCGCCCTTCCAGGCGAAGACCGGGACGCCCTGCGGGTTCTCCGGGGTGCCGTTCGGGCCGACCGCGATGGCGGCGGCCGCGTGGTCCTGGGTGGAGAAGATGTTGCAGGAGGCCCAGCGGACGTCGGCGCCGAGGGCGACGAGCGTCTCGATGAGCACGGCGGTCTGCACGGTCATGTGCAGGGAGCCGGTGACGCGGGCGCCGGCCAGGGGCTGGGTCGCCGCGTACTCGGCGCGGATCGACATCAGGCCCGGCATCTCGTGCTCGGCCAGCGTGATCTCCTTGCGGCCGAAAGCGGCAAGGGAAAGGTCTGCGACCTTGAAGTCCATGCGTGCTGCTCCTCATGGTTCGAGAGGGTGGGTACGGCTGAGCCGTGCACCGTCCTGGGGACGGAGCACCGAGCACAGTCCGTCGGGGGCCCTCTCTCCCCTCGGCCGGTCACGAGGACCGCCCGACCGCCATCAGCAGCGACGCCTGACACTGATGACGAATCTACACCGATCAGCCGAGCCTGCCCCAGTCGACGGCGCGTTAGGTCGTGACGCGATGTCGGGCCCTCCGGCAGGAAGGTTTGGGGCCTTTCGGACTTTTGATCCACCTCTTACATGGGGAAGGATGCCGATGGATCGGAACACATGCGCGATCCCGCAGGCCCATTGGTGCGAAGGAGATTCCAGTGACCAGTCCGGCAGGCCCTCCCGCAGGCGGCGCGAGCGGGGAGAAGCGCCTCAAGCTGCTCGCCGTGACCGCGTGCCCCACGGGGATCGCGCACACCTACATGGCCGCGGAGAAGCTCCAGCAGGCCGCCGAGCGCCTCGGCGTCGACATGAAGGTGGAGACGCAGGGCTCCATCGGGGCCGAGAACGTGCTCACTGACAACGATGTCAGAGAGGCGGACGGCATCATCATCGCCGCGGACAAGGAGGTCGACCGCGAGCGCTTCGCCGGCAAGCGGGTCCTGTCCACCGGTGTCGCGGACGGCATCCACAAGCCGGAGGAGCTGATCGAGCGCGTGCGGAGCGCGCCCGTACAGAGCGGGACGGCCGCGGCGGCCGGCGCCGGGAGCGCCGGCGGCGGCCGGGAGCGCAGTGCCGCCTACAAGGCGCTGATGAACGGCGTCTCGCACATGATCCCGTTCGTGGTCGTGGGCGGTCTGCTGCTGGCCGTCTCGATCGCGCTCGGCGGGCATTCCACCTCCAAGGGCATCGAGTTCGACCAGGGCTCGTTCTGGTTCTACGTCAACGCCCTGGGCGGTCTCGGCTTCAAGCTGATGCTGCCGATCTTCTCCGGCTACATCGCCTACGCCCTCGGTGACCGGCCCGCACTCGTACCGGGCATGATCGGCGGCTTCCTGGCGGCCGATGCCGTGAACATCTACGGGGCGGACGCCAACGCGGGCTTCCTGGGCGCGATCGCGACCGGTTTCCTCGCGGGCTATCTGGTCGTGTGGATCAAGAAGGTCAAGGTCCCGAAGTTCGTCCAGCCGATCATGCCGATCATCGTGATCCCGATCCTGTCGACCGTGGCGCTCGGCCTCTTCTACATCTATGTCATCGGCCGGCCCATCTCCTGGGTCTTCACGCACCTGACCAACTGGCTGAACGGGATGACCGGCTCCAGCGCGATCGTGCTCGGCGCCCTGATCGGCCTGATGATCGCCTTCGACATGGGCGGCCCGGTCAACAAGACAGCCTTCCTCGTCGCGGTGGGCCTCATCGGCACCAACAACCACGTCATGGGCATGGCCGCGGCCGCGATTCCGGTCATGCCGCTCGGCCAGGGCCTGGCGACGCTGCTGCGCCGCAAGCTGTACAGCGACCAGGAGCGGGAGACGGGCATCGCCGCGCTGTTCATGGGCTTCTTCGGCATCTCGGAAGGTGCCATCCCGTTCGCCGCCGCGCGGCCGGCGCAGGTCATCCCGGCGAACATGCTGGGTGGCGCCGTGGCCGGTGCGATCGCGGGCCTGGCCGGGGTCGAGGACTCCGTGCCGCACGGCGGTCCGATCGTCTCGCTGTTCGGCGCCGTCAGCGGTGTCGCCATGTTCTTCGTCGCGATCGCGGCGGGCACGGTGGTCACGGCGCTGGCCACGAACGCGCTGATCGAGATCAAGGAGCGGCGGAACGGCGGGGCCGGCCCGCAGGTGCCCCGATCGCCCGAGCCGGTCCTGGCGGGCGTGGGCGTGGGCGCGGGGGCGGGTGCCGGTGCGGGTGCCGGTGCCGCCGGGACGGCCGTACGGGCGCAGGCGCAGGCCGCGCCCGCGGCGGCGGCCGCCGCTCCGGCCGGGCAGTCGCAGGTGCTCTCCGGGTACCTGACCGGGCAGACCGTGAAAACGGAGCTGGCCTCGGACTCCAAGGAGGCCGCGATCCGCGAGATGGCGCAGATGCTGGCCACCACCGGCAACGTCCGGGACGTGGACGAGCTCGTACGGGTCGCCCTCGCGCGGGAGGCGCAGGGCACGACGGGCCTCGGCGAGTCGATCGCCATCCCGCACGCCAAGACGGACGCGGTCGCCCGGCCCACGGTGGGCTTCGCCCGGTCCGACGAGGGCATCGAGTGGGGTTCGCTGGACGGGACGAAGGCCCGGCTGGTCTTCATGATCTCGGTGCCGGAGGCCGCGGCCGGAGACGAGCACCTGCGGATCCTGGCACTGCTGTCGCGCAAGCTGATGGACGGTGGTTTCCGGGAGCGGCTGCAGTCCGCCCCGGACGAGCCGGCGATCCTCGACGTGCTGCGCGAGATCCGGTAGCCGCCGAGCCCTCTGCCCTCGGGCCCCCGCCACCCGGCCGGCGGGGGCCCGAAGGCGTTCCGTACGCTGCCCGCTCACAGGGAGCTTCTGAGGGGGACGGGCTGATGGAACGCAGGCGGGGCCACAGACGCGGTATCTGGGCGATCGTGCTGGTGGTGACCGGCGCGCTGCTGCTGCTCGGCGGGACGTTCCTGGGGGCGACGCAGACGGATCACGTGGAGGTGGTCTACGACAAGAAGACCATCCCGAGCTCGAACATGCGGCCGACCTACGAGCCGGGGGACACCGCCTGGTTCACCATGGGCACCCACGGCGAGAACTTCGAGGTCTCGCGCGGGGACGTGGTGCTCGTATCGGTTCCGGAGTGGGTGCCGGACGGGCCGCTGCTGTCGCGGGTGGTGGCGGTCGGCGGCGACCGGATCGAGTACCGGCGGGGCGAGACGACGCTCAGGCTCAACGGGGAACCGCTGGAGGAGCCGTACGTCCTGGACCGGTCGCGGCCGTCGAGCGTGCCCTTCGACGTCACGGTGCCCAGCGAGCGGATCTTCCTGATGGGCGACAACCGGATGGACTCCCACGACTCCTCACTGCACCCCGGGGAGAACCAGGGCACTCTCGACCGGTCGGACGTCATCGGCGAGCAGGTCGCGCGTCCGACGGAACTCCTCGTCGCGGGCGGGCTCTCCGTCGGCGGGACCGTCGTGCTCCTGCTCGGGGGCGCGTTGGGGATCTGGGCGCTGGTGGTGCGCCGGCGGCGGCCGGAGCCGGTTGCGCCGACCTGGCCCGCGGCCTGAGCGCTGGGCGCTGGGCCCAGGGCGCTGGGCGACCGGAACGCGTGGAACGCCTGCCACGCGGAAGGCCCCCGCGAGCCGTGTGCGGCTCGCGGGGGCCTTCCGTACGCCCGTCGGTTACTTGGTAAGGGAGGCGCCCGGACGGTAGATGTCCGGCTCCAGGTAGATCACGCGGGCGATCGGCACGGCCGCGCGGATGCGGGCCTCGGCGGCGTTGATCGCGTCCGCCACCTCGGTCGCGGTGTCGTTGCCCTCGACGGCGATCTTGGCGGCGACCAGCAGCTCCTCGGGGCCGAGGTGCAGGGTGCGCATGTGGATCACGCGGGTCACGACGTCACCGTCGACGACGGCGGCCTTGATCTTCTCGACCTCTTCGGCGCCCGCGGCCTCGCCGAGCAGCAGGGACTTGGTCTCCGCGGCCAGGATGATCGCGATGATGATCAGCAGGGCGCCGATGCAGAGGGTGCCGATGCCGTCCCAGACCCCGTTGCCGGTCAGCAGGGCGAGGCCGACGCCGCCGAGCGCCAGCACCAGGCCGACGAGCGCGCCGAGGTCCTCCAGGAGGACGACGGGCAGCTCGGGGGCCTTGGCGCGCTTGATGAACTGGCTCCAGGTCTGGCCGCCGCGGATCTCGTTCGACTCCTTGATCGCGGTGCGGAAGGAGAAGGACTCGGCGATGATCGCGAAGAGGAGGACGCCGACGGGCCAGTACCAGGCCTCGATCGCGTGCGGCTCCTTGATCTTCTCGATGCCCTCGTAGATGGCGAACATGCCACCGACGGTGAAGAGCACGATGGAGACGAGGAAGGCGTAGATGTAGCGCTCGCGCCCGTACCCGAAGGGGTGTTGCGGCGTGGCCTCGCGCTGGGCCTTCTTCCCGCCGAGGAGCAGCAGCCCCTGGTTCCCGGAGTCCGCCAGCGAGTGGACGCTTTCCGCGAGCATCGACGAGGAGCCGCTGAAGAGGAACGCCACGAATTTGGCTACAGCGATGGCGAGGTTGGCGGCGAGTGCCGCCACGATCGCCTTGGTACCGCCCGACGCGCTCATGGGTGCAGGGTGTCCTTCCTAGCCACTGACTACCGGCCGCACATTGTTGCAGCCGTCACCGCGGACGGTACGTCAGGCCACCACGGTCGCGCGGAAGACGGTACCGGTACCGGACAGTTCGACCTTTTCGCCCGCCCGGACCCAGACGGACTCGCCGGGGGCCAGGGTCAGTTCGCCGAGGCGCGGGTGGCCGGAGGTACAGAGCAGGATCTGCGGGGTGTCCGCCGGCAGCAGCCGGGAGGCCGCGCCCGGGGCCAGGACGAAGCGCGAGAGGCGGAATTCGTCGATGGGGCTCTCGTAGACCTCCTCGCCGTCACCCTCGGGGCGCAGTACGTGCGGGTCCCCCGGTTCGAGCTTCACGATCTTCAGCAGCTCGGGCACGTCCACGTGTTTGGGGGTGAGCCCGGCGCGCAGCACGTTGTCGGAGTTGGCCAGCAGCTCGACGCCGAGGCCCCGGATGTAGGCGTGCGGGACGCCCGCGCCGAGGAACACCGCCTCGCCGGGCTGGAGTCGGAAGTGGTTGAGCAGCATGGCCGCGATGACGCCCGGGTCGCCGGGGTGGTCGTGGACCAGGGCGGCGTACGGGGCGTACGGGCCGCCGAGGCGCTCGGCGGCGGCCGCGGTCTCGGTGACGGTGTGGGCCATCTGCTCGCGGTCCGCGGTCAGTACGGCGGTGAGCACCTCGCGCAGCGCGGCGTCCTCGGGGTGGGCGCGCAGCACGTCGGCGTACGGCTTGAGGGAGCCGATGCCCAGGCCCTCGATCAGGTCGGCGGCCTGCTCCGGGGGGCGGAAGCCGCACAGTCCCTCGAACGGGGTGAGCGCGCAGAGCATTTCGGGCTTGTGGTTGGGGTCCTTGTAGTTGCGGTGGCCCGCATCGATGGGGATCCCGCGGCGCTCCTCGTCCGCGAACCCCGCTTCGGCCTGGGCCCGGTCGGGGTGGACCTGGAGGGAGAGGGGGGCGCCGGCGGCGAGCAGTTTGAGGAGGAAGGGGAGCCGCGGGCCGAACTTGGCGACGGTGGCGGCGCCCAGTTCCCCGTCGGGGTTGGCGGCGATGACGTCGGAGAGGGCCGTCTCACCGTAGCCGCGGTCGATGCGGGAAGGGGCGCCCGGGTGGGCACCCATCCACATCTCGGCCTGGGGTTCACCGGTGGGCTCGACACCGAGCAGCGTGGGGATGTCGGTGGTCGATCCCCAGGCGTAGGGGCGGATCGTGTTGGTCAGGCGGTCCATCGTCGTCTTCCTGGATAGAGCCGGGTACGGACGTGTACCTCAGCTGTGTCCCCCGGAGGCCAACGCCAGGTAGGCGGTGGCGAAATCCGTGACGGCGAGGAGTTCGGCGAGCTGTTCCAGCTCCACGCCCTCCTCCGGTTCGAGCTCGCTGATGGCCGTGTCGTGGCTGAGGGCGAGCTCGCGTGCGGCGGGGGCGGCGGTGAGGCCGCCGGTCGGCCGGTCACGCAGCAGGACGATGCGGGCGCGCAGAGCCTGGGGCTCATCGACCCGGTCACGGAAGAAGTCTTCGGGATCGGCACCGGCGGCGAAGGATCCGGCGAGCAGGACACCGTGGGCGGGCAGTGCCTCGGGGAGCGCGGCGGCCAGTGCGGGGCGGCCGGCGAGCTCGGCGAGCGTGGCGGCGAAGCGGCGGCCCGCGGGGCCCGCTCCTTCGCCCTCGCTCCAGATGAGCGGGAGGGAGTCCGCCAGCTCGGCGGCGAGGGTCTTGGCCGGGTTGGAATAGGTGGCGATGGCGGGGCCGCAGCGTTCGGCGGTGCGGTCGAGCCGGTCCGCGACGAGCTGGAGCGTGTCGGGGGCGGCGGTGATCAGGCCGACCTTGTCGAGGAGCAGGAGGAGGGGCGTCAGCAGGGCCCACAGTGCGCCCGGGCCGGCCGCGGCGGACTCGTCGTACTCCTGGTACGGGGCCTTGGCCATCGGTACGAGGAGCCCGTGCGCGCCGTCCACCGCCTCGCTCAGCGGTGAGCGCTCGGGCGCGACGGCGACGACGGTGCAGCCGCGCCGGTACGCCTGTTCGGCGAGGACCGCGAGCCCGGGCTCGGTGCCGTCGGTGGTGGCGATGAGCAGCAGGTCGACGGGGCCGGCCCAGCCGGGCAGGGCCCAGCGCAGGGCGCCGGCGGCGTGCGCGACGCCGGTGGGATGCAGGCGGGTGACGGGCGCGGAGGCTCCGGCGAGGGCCCCGAGCAGGTCGGCGACGCCGGTGGCGGCGGTGCCGGGGCCGGCGATCAGGACGGCCCGGGGGCGGCCGTCGGGCCGCAGGTCGCCGAGGCCCGCTTCGGCCGCGTGCCGGGCCGCTGTGCGGACTCTGGCGCCGGCTTCGGCGGCGCCTCGGAGAAGGCCCCGCCGGTCGGCGCGGGCGAGATCGTCCGGTGCGTCGAGGAGCGACTCGTCGAGCATGGCGGCCTCCGGCTGTTGTGTGACGGAACCAGTCTGCGCGTCTCGCGGCGTGGTGGGGCTCAGGCGGGGCGGCGGGCCTCGTCCACGAGGAGTACCGGGATGCCGTCGCGGACGGGGTAGGCGAGACCACAGTCCTGGCCGGTGCAGATCAGCTCGGGGGACGTCTCGTCGGCCGACTTGTCCTCGAGGGGCGCGTGGCAGGCGGGGCAGGCGAGGATCTCGAGCAGACCGGCTTCGAGCGGCATGGGGCGGGTTCCCTTCGGGGGTGCGGGTGGGGCGTGGTCAGCGTACCGCCGAGTCACCTCCGGTGCGGCCTGGTGTGCGGGGTCGCTGGCGGGGCTCCGCCCCGGGGAACCCGACTCCGCCGGGCACCGGGCTCCGCCCGGACCCGCGCCTCAAACGCCGGCGGGGCTGATTTGCCCCGCGGCAGCTACTTGCGTGCGGCGCCGTTGCCGGGGCTCCGCCCCGGACCCCGCGCCTCAAACGCCGGCGAGGCTGGGATTGGCCGCCCAGTGCCGGAAGGAGTCGGGCAGCCCTGGAATTGCCTACGGCGGAGGGAGTGGGGCGGGGGGCCGCCCCGGCAGGGGCTGGGCGGCCTCTGCCGGGGCAGCACTCGTCAGGCGCGGATGAGGGCCAGGGCCTCGTCGCGGACCTTGGACAGCGTCGCCTCGTCACGGGCCTCGACGTTCAGACGCAGCAACGGCTCGGTG
>NZ_JBHWUO010000109.1:0-8691 GCF_042736975.1 Streptomyces sp. NPDC059989 | reverse complement strand
GGGCGTCCCCGCAGGACGAGCGCGCAACCAAAGCCGCACGCCAGTGACGAGGCTTGGTGCGCGAGGACGAGGAGACGTCCCGGAGGGACCCCGCGCACAGCCCGGGCACTCCGACCCCGCCCAGGGGAATCCCAGCCTCGCCGGCGTTTGAGGCGCGGGGTCTGGGGCGGAGCCCCAGCAGCAGCGCCGCACCCGGCCGGCCAGACCCCGCCTGGGGGCACCAAACCCAGCCCCGCCGGCGTTTGAGGCGCGGGGGTGCGGGGGCAGAGCCCCCGGAGCGGCGCCGCAGCCCGGCCGGCTACAGACGCTCGAGGATCGTCACGTTGGCCTGCCCACCCCCCTCGCACATCGTCTGGAGGCCGAACCGGCCCCCCGTGCGCTCCAGTTCGTGCAGAAGGGTGGTCATGAGCCTGACGCCCGTCGCCCCCAGCGGATGCCCCAGGGCGATCGCGCCGCCGTTGACGTTCACCCGCTCCGGGTCCGCGCCCGTCTCCTTCAGCCAGGCCAGCACCACCGGCGCGAACGCCTCGTTGATCTCCACCAGGTCGATGTCGGCCAGCGACATGCCGGTCTTCTTCAGGGCGTACGCCGTCGCCGGGATCGGCGCGGACAGCATGCGGATCGGGTCCTCGCCGCGGACCGAGAGGTGGTGGATGCGGGCCCGCGGCCGCAGGCCGTGTTCGCGGACCGCCCGCTCGGAGGCGATCAGCATGGCCGCCGCGCCGTCGGAGACCTGGGAGGAGACGGCCGCCGTGATGGTGCCGCCCTCGACCACCGGCTTGAGCGTCGCCATCTTTTCGAGGGTGGTGTCCCTCCGCGGGCCCTCGTCCACCAGCACGTCCCCGTACGGCACCGTCTCACGGGAGAAACGGCCCTCGTCGATCGCGCGGACCGCCCGCTGGTGGGAGCGGAGGGCGAATTCCTCCATGTCCCGCCGCGAGATGCCCCACTTCTCCGCGATCAGCTGCGCGCCGTGGAACTGGTTGACCGGCGCGTCCCCGTACCTCGCGCGCCAGCCCTCCGAGCCCGCGTACGGGCCCTCCGTGAAGCCGAGCGGCTCCGCCGCCTGCCGCGACGCGAAGGCGATCGGGATCATCGACATGTTCTGGGTGCCGCCCGCGACCACCAGGTCCTGGGTGCCGGACAGGGCCCCCTGCGCCGCGAAGTGGACGGCCTGCTGGGAGGAACCGCACTGGCGGTCCACCGTCACCCCCGGCACCTCCTCCGGCAGGCCCGCCGCCAGCCACGCCGTCCGCGCGATGTCCCCGGCCTGCGGCCCCACCGTGTCGAGGCAGCCGAACACCACGTCCTCCACCGCGGCCGGGTCCACCCCGGACCGTTCGACGAGCGCCTTCAGTACGTGCGCTCCCAGGTCGGCCGGGTGGACCGCGGACAGGCCGCCCTTGCGCCGCCCCACGGGGGTGCGTACGGCGTCGACTATGTAGGCCTCGGGCATCGGAACTCCTCAGATCGGTCAGGTGCGTACGGCGATCCCGTCCAGCACCATCGACAGGTACTGGCGGGCGATCTCCTCGGGGCTGTGCTGTCCGCCCGGCCGGTACCAGGACGCCGCCACCCACACCGTGTCGCGGACGAAGCGGTAGGTGAGCCGGATGTCGAGGTCGGCGCGGAAGACCTTGGCGGCGACCCCGCGCTCCAGCGTCCCCAGCCAGGCCTTCTCGAACTTCTGCTGCGAGTCGGAGAGGTAGTGGAAGCGGGGCTGTGCGGAGAGGGTGCGGGACTCCTTCTGGTAGATCGCGACGGCGGCGCGGTGCCGGTCGATCTCCCGGAAGGATTCGGTGACCAGGGCCTCGATGGTCTCCCTGGGGCCGAGGCCCGCGGCGAGGACGGTGTCGTAGCCCTCCCACAGCTCGGTCAGGAAGGCCGAGAGGATCTCGTCGAGCATCGATTCCTTGGAATCGAAGTGGTAGTAGAGGCTGCCGGCGAGCATGCCGGCGGCGTCGGCGATCTTGCGGACGGTGGTGGCGTTGTAGCCCTGCGCGGCGAAGACCTCGGCGGCGGTGTCGAGGAGTTCGCGGCGCCGCTCGGGGGAGGCCGTCACCTGCGGCTTCTTCTTCTGGGTCGGCTTCTTCGTTGGCACGCGTCCATTCTCGGCCTACGGGTGCTGGCTGCTGACCGACACGGTCTCGCCGGTCATGTACGACGAGTAGCCGCTGGCCAGGAAGACGATGACGTTGGCGACCTCCCAGGGCTCGGCGTACCGGCCGAAGGCCTCGCGGGCGGTGAGTTCGGCGAGCAGTTCCTCGCTGGTGACCTTCGCCAGGTGCGGGTGCATGGCCAGGCTCGGGGCGACCGCGTTGATCCGTACGCCGAACTCCGCGGCCTCCAGTGCCGCGCAGCGGGTCAGTGCCATCACCCCGGCCTTGGCGGCGGCGTAGTGGGCCTGGCCGGTCTGGGCGCGCCAGCCGACGACGGAGGCGTTGTTGACGAGGACCCCGCCGCCCCCGGACGCCTTGAGCGACCGCAGTGCGGCGCGGGTGCAGCGGAAGGTGCCGTTCAGGGTGACGTCGAGGACGCGGGACCACTGTGCGTCGGTCATGTCGACGAGGGCGGCGGTGCCGCCGAGGCCGGCGTTGTTGACGACGATGTCGAGGCGGCCGTGGGTCCGCTCGGCGAGCGCGAAGAGGGCCTGGACCTGCTCCTCGTCGGTGACGTCGCACGGGAGGGAGGCCACGCGCTCCGCCCCGAACTCGGCGGCGAGCGCCTCCTCGGTCTCCTTGAGGCGGCGCGCGTGGGCGTCGCTGATCAGGATCCGGGCGCCCTCCTCCAGGAAGCGGCGGGCGGTGGCCCCGCCGATCCCGGCGCCGGCGGCGGCGGTGATGACGGCGGTGCGCTCCCTCAGCAGGCCGTGGCCGGGGACATAGTCGGGGGTGGTCACGCCCGTACCTCCTTGGGAAGGCCGAGGATCCGCTCGGCGATGAGGGTGCGCTGGATCTCGTCCGAGCCCGCGTAGATGGTGTCGGCGCGGGAGAAGAGGTAGAGCCGCTGCGGGTCGTCGAGGTCGTACGGGTCCCCGTGCGCGCCCGTCGCGAGGAGCGAGGCGGCTCCGCAGACGTCCATGGCGAGTTCACCGAGGTCCCGGTGCCAGCGGGCCCAGTACAGCTTGGCCATGGAGGGGGCGGTTCCGGGGCGCAGGGCGGTGGCGCGCATGGCTTCCAGGCCGATCCAGGCCCGGACGAGGCGGTCGCGGACGAGCGGGTCGGCGATCGCGCCGTTGCGGCGGGCGAGTTCGGCGAGGTTTTCGAGTTCGCGGCGGAAGCCGACCTGCTGGCCGAGGGTGGAGACGCCGCGCTCGTAGCCGAGGGTGGCCATGGCGACGGTCCAGCCCTCGCCGGGTGCGCCGACGACGTGGGCGGCGTCGGTGCGGGCGCCGTCGAAGAAGACCTCGTTGAACTCGGAGGTGCCGGTGAGCTGGACGATGGGCCGGATCTCGACGCCGGGCTGGTCCATGGGGACCAGGAGGTAGGACAGGCCCGCGTGGCGGCGCGAGCCGGGTTCGGTGCGGGCGATGACGAAGCACCACTGGGCCTCGTGGGCGAGGGAGGTCCAGATCTTCTGGCCGTCCACCACCCACTCGCCGCGCGCCGGGTCGAGGGTGGCGCGGGTGCGGACGGCCGCGAGGTCGGAGCCGGCGCCGGGTTCGCTGTAGCCCTGGCACCAGAGCTCCTCCACGGCCCGGATGGGCGGGAGGAAGCGGCGTTTGTGCTCCTCGGTGCCGTGGGCGATGAGGGTGGGGCCGAGGAGCTGTTCGCCGATGTGGTTGACGCGGGCGGGGGCGTCGGCGAGGGCGTACTCCTCGTGGAAGGCGATCTGTTCCTCGACGCTCGCGCCGCGGCCGCCGTACTCGACGGGCCAGCCGAGGCAGGTCCAGCCGTGCGCCGCCATGTGCCGCTCCCAGGCGAGGCGTTCGGCGAAGGCCTCGTGCTCACGGCCGGGCCCGCCGCGGCCCTTGAGCGCGGCGAACTCGCCGGTGAGGTGGGCCTTCAGCCAACTCCGAACCCCGGTGCGGAACTCCTCGACGCTGCTCATGGCCGTACGTTAACCTACCAAACACTTGTTAGGGAAGGCCGTTTGTCAGGTAAGGAAAGGACGTCCGCATGTCCGAAGCTCCGGTGGTCCCCGCGGTCCCGGTGGTGCTGTACGAGCGGCACGGCCCGGTCGCGTACGTGACCATGAACCGCCCGCGCTACCGCAACGCGCAGAACAGCGCCATGACCTACGCCCTGGACGACGCCTTCTACCGCGCCGCCGACGACCCCGAGGTGAAGGTGGTCGTCCTGGCCGGGGCGGGCGAGCACTTCTCCGCAGGCCACGACATCGGTACCCCGGAGCGCGACGCCCACCTCCCCTTCGAGCGGCGGGCCGGCCTGTGGTGGGACCACTCGGACCGGCCGGGCGCCGAGTCCCGCTTCGCGCGCGAGTCGGAGGTGTACCTGGGCATGTGCCGGCGGTGGCGGGAGCTGCCGAAACCGGTGATCGCCTCCGTGCACGGGGCGTGCGTGGCGGGCGGGCTGATGCTGGCCTGGGTCTGCGACCTGATCGTGGCGAGCGAGGACGCCTTCTTCGCGGACCCGGTCGTACGGATGGGCATCCCCGGGGTCGAGTACTTCGCGCACCCGTGGGCGATGCCGCCGCGCATCGCGAAGGAGTTCCTGTACACGGGCGACCGGATGCCCGCCCGGCGCGCGTACGAGGTCGGCATGGTCAACCGGGTCGTGGAACGGGCCGAGTTGGCGCCGGAGACCGACCGGCTCGCCCTGCGGATCGCCGAGATGCCCGGCTTCGGGCTGGCCCTGACCAAGCGGGCCGTCAACCAGGCCGAGGACCTCCAGGGCCTGCACACCGGCATGGACTCGGTGTTCGGCCTGCACCACCTGGCGCACGCGCACAACGCGGAGACGGCGGCGGACTCGCTCGGCGGCATGAACGTGTCCGCCATGAAGGACGCCGCCATGAAGGAGGCGAACAGCTGATGGACCTGACCCAGACACCGGACGTGGAGGCCTTCCGGGCGGAGGCCCGGAGCTGGCTGGCCGCGCACGTCCCGCCCGCCGCCCTCCCCTCGCTGGAGACGGAGGAGGGGTTCGCGGCCCACCGGGAGTGGGAGGCGCTCCTGCACGCCGACCGCTGGTCGGTGGTGTCCTGGCCCGAGGAGTACGGGGGCCGGGGCGCGGACATCGTCAAGTGGCTGGTGTTCGAGGAGGAGTACTGGGCGGCCGGCGCGCCCGGCCGGGTCTCGCAGAACGGCATCAACCTGCTCGCCCCGACACTCTTCGACCATGCGACACCCGAGCAGCGGGCCCGGGTGCTGCCCTCCATGGCGAGCGGCGAGGCGATCTGGGCCCAGGCCTGGTCGGAGCCGGAGTCGGGCTCCGACCTGGCCTCGCTGAAGTCCCGGGCGGTGCGCACCGAGCGCGGCTGGCTGCTGTCCGGGCAGAAGACCTGGTCCTCGCGGGCCGCCTTCGCGGACCGCGCCTTCGGCATCTTCCGCACGGATCCGGACGCCCCCAAACCGCACCAGGGACTGACGTATCTGATGTTCGACCTGCGCGCGCCCGGGGTGACGGTGCGGCCCATCGGCCGGCTCGACGGCAAGCCGGCCTTCGCGGAGCTCTTCCTGGACCAGGTCTTCGTACCGGACGAGGACGTGATCGGCGAGCCGGGGCAGGGCTGGCGGATCGCGATGTCGACCACCGGCAACGAGCGGGGGCTCACCCTGCGCTCCCCCGGGCGGTTCCTGGCGGCCGCGGACCGCCTGTTCGGGCTGTGGCGGGAGCAGGGCGACCCCTCCGACACCGCGCTGCGGGACCGGGTCGCGGACGCGGTGATCGGGGCGCGCGCCTACGAGCTGTTCACCTGGGCCAACGCCTCCCGCTTCGCGGCGGGCGAGACCATCGGCGCCGAGTCCAGCCTGAACAAGGTGTTCTGGTCGCAGTACGACATCGCCCTGCACGAGACGGCGCTGGACCTGCTGGGCGCGGACGCGGAGCTCGCCGAGGGCGAGTGGGCCGAGCCCTGGATCTTCTCCCTGGCGGGCCCCATCTACGCGGGGACGAACGAGATCCAGCGCGACATCATCGCCGAGCGGCTGCTCGGCCTCCCGAAGGGCCGCCGCTGATGCGCTTCCTGCCGACCGACGAGCAGTCGGACTTCGCCCGTACGCTGCGCGCCCTGCTGGGCGCGGCCGACGTCCCCGCGGCCGTACGGGCCTGGGCGGGCGGCGGGCACGGGCCGGGGCGGGCGCTCTGGTCCCGGCTGGCCGACACGGGCCTGTTCGCCCTGGCCGCGCCCGAGGCGTACGACGGCATGGGCCTGCTCCCGACGGAACTGGCCCTCGGCTTCGTGGAGCTGGGCCGGGCCGGGATGCCGGGGCCGGTGGTGGAGACGGCTTCGGCGGCGGTCCTCCTCTCCGAACTGGGGGACGAGGGGCTCGCGAAGCGCTTCCTGCCCGGGCTGGTCGCGGGCGAGGCCTCGGCCACGCTGACGCTGCCGGGCGGGAGTCCGTACGCCCTCGACGCGGACGCGGCGACGTACTGCTTCACGGTGTCGGAGGCGGGCGAGCTTCGGCTGGCTCCGGACGGGGGCGGCCCGCCGCTGGCCTCGACGGACCCGGTCCGCCGGCTGACCGTGCCCGCGGCGGGCGGCGAACTCCTGGCGGCGGGCCCGCGGGTGGCGGAGGCCGCGGCGGAGGCCGGGCGCTGGGCCCGGCTGCTGACGGCGGCCCAGTGCCTGGGCGTCGGCGAGGCACTGCTGGCCCGGACGGTGGAGTACGCGAAGCAGCGCACGCAGTTCGGGACGCCGATCGGCGGCTTCCAGGCGGTCAAGCACCGGCTGGCGGACACCCTGCTGGGCCTGGAGTTCGCCCGGCCGCTGGTGTGGGCGGCGGCGTTGTCCCTGGCCGACGGGGACGTGGCCGCTGCGAAGCTCACGGCGGGCGAGGCGGCGTACGCGGCGGCCCGCACCGCCCTCCAGCTCCACGGCGCGGTCGGCTACACGGAGGAACTGGACCTGTCCCTGTGGCTGCGCAAGGCCCGCCCGCTGCGCGACGCGTGGGGTACGCCGTCGGCGTGCCGGTCGGAGGTCCTTCAGGCGCGGGAGTCCCGAGAGCGGTAGTACGTAACGAGAGCGGTGTTCACGAACACGATCCCCGCGAACCAGCAGGCCTGCGGCCGCAGCCCGAGCCCGACCAGGGCGAGGGCGGCGGCCCCGAACACCACGGCCTTGACGGCAAGTACGGCGGGCAGCGGGACCTGGTAGCGGGCCTTGGGCGCGGCGAAGGCACCCCACAGCAGGGCAGCGGCGGCCGCGGCCGCCGTACCGAGCAGCACTCCGCCGATCAGCCCGCCTCCCTGCCGGTAGCCCCACAGGGCGAGGGTGAGAAGGGCGAAGACCTCCAGGACGAAGGCAAGGAGGTCGTGGAGTATCCCGAAGGTCCGTCTACGGCGCGGTGCTGTCATGCGCACAACCTCACCCGATCCGGGAGGGCTGTCCAGTGCCGTGTTCCCCGTCTCACACGCGGGCGACGCTGAGGCTGACCACGTACGGCTCCTCGACGGCCCCGTCGGGGAAGAGGGCCAGCAGCCGCTCCCGCTCGGCGTCCATGAACTCCCGGGTGCGGGCCTCCCCCAGGAGGAGGAAGGCGGAGTGGCTGGCGTGGTTGGCGAGGTGTGCGGCCAGCGGGATCCGCCGGGACCACCGGACCTCGCGGGTGGTGACGTCCAGCCCTTCCAGGGACTCGCGGGTGGGCAGCCCGGTCGCCCCGAAGAAGGCACGGAGCCGTTGGTCCTGCTCGGCGATCCAGGGGACGGCGGTGTCCAGGTCGTTCCACCACAGCGCCAGCGCACCGCCGGGGCGCAGCACGCGGCGGGCCTCGGGGACGGAGCGGGCGGGGTCGGTCCAGTGCCATGCCTGGGCGTAGGTGAGGAAGTCGAACGCGCCGCTCGCCAGCGGCAGCCGGTCGCCGTCGCCGCGCACGATCGGGATGCCGGGGTTGGCCCGCCGGAACTCGGCGGCCATGCCGTCCCCGGGCTCCACGGCGACGACCTCGGCCCCACGGGCCCGCAACAGCCCGGTGGCGATCCCGGTCCCGGCCCCCACATCGGCCACCCGCGCCCCGACGAGCGACCGCCCGGCGAGCGCCTCGACTGCGTCGAACAACGCCGCCGGATACGCGGGGCGGTAGGCCTGGTACAGCGCGGCGGCGGCATCGAAGGACCGGGCACGTGAGGTCATGCCGCCATTCTCTCCGGGCGCGGCGCCGTTCCGGGGGCTCTGCCCCCGCGCCTCAATCGCCGGCGGGGCTGGGTTTGGTGCCCCCGGGCGGGGTCTGGCCGGCCGGGCTCGGCTCCGCTGCTGGGGCTCCGCCCCAGACCCCGCGCCTCAAACGCCGGCGGGGCTGGATTTGCCCCCGGGCTGGGTTCAACCCCCGGGTGGGGCCAGGTGGGTTTGTTCCGCCCGGGCGGGGTCGGCCAGGTGGGTTTGTTCGCCGGGGCGGGGTCGGAGTGCCCGGGCTGTGCGCGGGGTCCCTCCGGGACGTCTCCTCGTCCTCGCGCACCATGCCTTGTCACGGCGTGCTGCTTTGGTTGCGCGCTCGTCCTGCGGGGACGCCCCTGCGCGCCCCCGCTCCCCCCGCGGGTCCCAGGGCCCCGGCTCGGTGTAGGGGGAGTCGAT
>NZ_JBHWUO010000108.1:0-8708 GCF_042736975.1 Streptomyces sp. NPDC059989 | reverse complement strand
GGAACGGACGCTTCCTTTGTACTCACCCTCTCGGGCTTTCCTCCGGGCTTTCGTTCTGTTCTTGCGTTTCCGACTCTATCAGACTCTTTCGGGCCCGATTTCCTCGGCGCTTTCGAGGTTCTACGCTTTCGCGCTTTCCCTTTCCGGCGATTCCGACTCTATCAGCGATTCCCGGTCTCCCTGACCACCCTCCGCTTTCCCGAAAAGGGCATGCGGAAAGAAGTCGAGATCAAGATCGATACTGAAGAGGAGGAGTCCCGTCCATCAGACGTTCGCGAGAAGTTCACACGAGGCGTCCTGGCGGGAGTCACGACAGTACAGGTCCCGTGATGCCCAAGCAAATCGAATCAGGCGTATGGTCTAGTCCACCGGTCTAGTCCACTAGTCTCCGTGCCAAAGGGCCAGCCCAGGTCGGGACCAACATCGGGCGAACCCGAACATCCTGTGACATATCCTTCTGAAGAGTACGCCGTTCGCGACAGGTAGTGACGGCGACACGAAGAAGCCCCACCCCTGGGAGGCCCCCATGACCAGCGTGACGTCCCCACTTGCCGGGCGCGCCATCGGACTCGCGGCAGTGCCCGATCCGGTGTTCTCCGGCGCGATGGTGGGACCGGGCACCGCTATTGATCCCGTGCGTGAGCCCTCGGAGGCGGTGTCCCCCGTCGATGGTGTGGTCGTCTCCCTGCACCCGCACGCGTACGTCGTAGTCGACGGCGATGGCCACGGTGTACTCACGCACCTGGGGATCGACACCGTGCAGCTCAACGGCGAGGGCTTCGAGCTCCTCGTGAACAAGGGCGACACCGTGGCCCGCGGCCAGGCCGTCATCCGTTGGAACCCCGCCGCGGTCGAGGCCGCGGGCAAGTCCCCCATCTGCCCGATCGTGGCGCTGGAGGCCTCGGCCGAGTCCCTCTCCGGTGTGGCCGAGAGCGGCGACATGAAGGCCGGGGACGTTCTCTTCAGCTGGAAGTGACCGCGTCCGCCTAGACAGGCGAGTCGGACATCCACCGCGGCGGCTGGGCCCGCCGCTCAATCGGAGACGGGTGAAATGGAGACAACGCTGCGAGGCGTCGGCGTGAGCCACGGTGTGGCGATCGGCGAGGTCCGGCACATGGGTACGGCGGTTCTCGAACCGCCGGCGAAGCAGATCACCGCGGATGAGGCGGAGCGCGAACAGGGGCGCGCCCGTCAGGCCGTGGAGGCTGTCTCGGCCGACCTGATCGCGCGCGGCCAGCTGGCCGGTGGCGAGGCTCAGCACGTGCTCGAGGCCCAGGCGATGATCGCCACGGACCCCGAGCTGATGGCGGACGTGGACCGGCGGATCGCCGTCGGCAGCACCGCCGAGCGTGGCGTGTACGACGCCTTCGCCTCCTACCGCGATCTGCTCGCGGGGGCCGGCGAGTACATGGCCGGCCGGGTGGCCGACCTGGACGACGTACGGAACCGCATCGTGGCGCGCCTGCTGGGTGTGCCGATGCCGGGTGTGCCGGACAGCGACGAGCCCTACGTACTGATCGCGCGGGACCTTGCCCCCGCCGACACGGCTCTGCTGGACCCGGCGCTCGTGCTCGGCTTCGTCACCGAGGAAGGCGGCCCGACCAGCCACAGCGCGATCCTCGCGCGGGCGCTGGGCGTGCCGGCGATCGTGGCGCTGCCGGGTGCCGGTGAGATCGCCGAGGGTACGGTCATCGCCGTCGACGGCAGCACCGGTGATCTGTTCGTCGAGCCGAGCGAGGAGAAGCGGGCCGAGCTGGAGGCCGCGGCGGCCGAGCGCAAGGCCGCTCTCGCCGCGTCGTCCGGTCCGGGTGCCACGTCCGACGGCCACAAGGTGCCGCTGCTGGCCAACGTCGGCGGTCCGGCGGACGTGCCGGCGGCCGTGGAGGCCGGGGCCGAGGGTGTGGGTCTGTTCCGCACCGAGTTCCTGTTCCTGGACGACAGCAAGAAGGCGCCGTCCGAGGAGAAGCAGATCGAGTCGTACCGCAAGGTGCTCGAGGCCTTCCCCGAGGGCCGGGTCGTGGTGCGGGTGCTGGACGCCGGCGCCGACAAGCCGCTGGACTTCCTGACTCCGGGCGACGAGCCGAACCCGGCGCTCGGCGTGCGCGGTCTGCGGTCGCTGCTGGACCACCCGGACGTGCTGCGTACGCAGCTCACCGCGCTGGCCAAGGCCGCCGAGGGGCTGCCCGTCTACCTCGAGGTCATGGCCCCGATGGTGGCGGACCGGACCGACGCCAAGGCTTTTGCGGACGCGTGCCGCGCGGCGGGTCTGAGGGCGAAGTTCGGCGCGATGGTGGAGATCCCGTCCGCCGCGCTGCGGGCGCGCTCGATCCTCCAGGAGGTCGAGTTCCTGTCGCTGGGCACCAACGACCTGGCACAGTACGCCTTCGCCGCGGACCGTCAGGTCGGTGCGGTGTCGCGTCTGCAGGACCCGTGGCAGCCGGCGCTGCTCGACCTGATCGCCATGTCGGCGGAAGCCGCCAAGGCGGAGGGCAAGAGCTGCGGTGTCTGTGGCGAGGCCGCTTCGGACCCGCTGCTGGCCTGTGTGCTGACGGGTCTGGGTGTCACCTCCCTGTCGATGGGTGCCGCTTCGATTCCGTACGTCCGGGCGACGCTCGCCAAGTACACCCTCGCGCAGTGCGAGCGGGCGGCTGCCGCCGCGCGCGCGTGCGACAGCGCCGAGGAGGCCCGCGTGGCCGCGCAGGCGGTGCTCTCCGGCGAGTAGCCGCCGGACGGTGTGCGCAGCAAGTCGATCGAGGGGCCTTCGCCGGTGGCGAGGGCCCCTCGGCCGTTTCGTCTAGCGGTGTGGGCCCGGGGCGTCCACCTCGTAGCCCGGGCAGTATTCGACGCGCGGTTCGGGGGCCACGGGGTCCCCGGTGTCGGCGTCCGTGCAGTAGGCGTTGAAGACGGCGGCGGCCGAGAGGGCGGTCAGGCGGCCGCGGTCCAGGCGCCAGCCGTGGACCCGGTCCCGGAAGCCCTCGGTGGTGCTCCGCAGGACCAGTCCCCCGGGGCCGCCGAGGGCGAGTCCGGCGGCGAGGACGGTCACGAAGTCGAGGCCCTCGCGGCCCTCGATGCGGGGTGGCGCCTCCGGGTCGTCGCCGACGTCGGCGTGGAGGACGGCGACGAGCTGTTCCGCCTCGGTCGGGACGCTGCACACGAGGTGGTGGTGGCCGCGGCCCGCGCCGGCCACCAGGCGTTCGAGCGCGGCGGCGGCGCGTTCGAAGGAGGCCTGGCCGATGTCCTCTCCGCAGTCGGCGCAGGTGCCGACCCCGGCGAGGAGGCTGGTGGCGTACTCCCAGGTGGCCTGCCGGACGGCCTCGTCGACGAGGAGCGGGACGAGTTCGTCGATGGGCTGGCCGGCGTAGGGCAGGCCGGCGCCGGTGCCGGCGAGCTCCGCCGTGAAGCGGGTGCGGGCCTCGGCGGTGTCCGGGTCGAGGCCGTGCTCCGCGCAGTACTCGGCGTACTCCTCGGGGTCGAAGAGGGCGACGGTCGTGTGGATGCCCTGGGCCGCGAGGGAGCGGAGCAGGGCGTCGACGTGGCGCAGGTAGTCGGCGTACTCGTCGTGGCGGTCGAACGCGAAGCTGCCGTAGCCCCGCATGGCCGCGAAGTCCCCGGCGTCGGCGAGCAGGCCGACGGTGCTGGGGACCTCGCGGCGCAGGATGCGGCGCCGGTCGCTGCCGATCGCCCGGCGCGTCCGCGAGGTCCTTCCGGACGTGTTGGTGCTGGTGGTGCCGCTGGTGCTGGTGTTGTTTCCGGTGTCCTTCTTCGGTGGCATGGTTCCCCCTGAGTGACGCAATCACTTGCTCACTCAGAGTAATCACCGCCACTGACAGTGAGCTCAGCGGCGGGTGCGGGCCAGCTCCTCGTAGAAGTGGAGGAGGTCGATGTTGTCGACGGAGCCCGGGTTGACCGCCTTGGCCAGGGGCGCGCCCTGGAGGAGCCGCTTGACCGGGACCTCGATGCGCTTGCCCGTGAGGGTGTGCGGGATGGCCGGGACCTCGATGATCTCGTCGGGGACGTGGCGCGGGGAGAGTTCCTCGCGGATCGTCGCCTTGATCCGGGCGCGCAGGTCCTCGTCGAGGGTGGCGCCGGGGGCGAGGTGGACGAAGAGCGGCATCCAGTAGCCGCCGTTCGGCTCCTCCAGGCCGATGACGAGGGATTCCTTGATCTCGGGGAGGCGCTCGACGGCCTCGTAGATGTCGGCGGAGCCCATCCGGACGCCCTGGCGGTTGAGCGTGGAGTCGGAGCGGCCGTGGATGATCACCGAGCCGTGGTCGGTGATGGTGATCCAGTCCCCGTGGCGCCAGACGCCCGGGAACATCTCGAAGTAGCTGTCGCGGTAGCGGCTGCCGTCGGGGTCGTTCCAGAAGCGGATCGGCATGGACGGCATGGGGTTGGTGACGACGAGCTCGCCGACCTCGCCGATCACGGGCTTGCCGGACGGGTCCCAAGCCTGGAGGTCCGTACCGAGGCAGGCGGCCTGGAGCTCGCCGATGTGGACGGGGAGGGTGGGGACGGCGCCGGCGAAGCAGCTGCACACGTCGGTGCCGCCGCTGACGGAGGCGATCCAGAGGTCCTCGGCCACCTCGTCGTGCAGCCAGCGGAAGCCGTCGGGCGGGAGCGGGGAGCCGGTGGTGGCCACGCACTTCACGGCGGAGAGGTCGAAGTCCCGGCCGGGGTGGACCTCGGCCTTGCGGCAGGCCATCACGTAGGCGGCGGAGGTGCCATAGAGGGTGGCCTTGGTGCGCTCGGCGATGCGCCACTGGGCGCCGGTGTCGGGGTAGCCGGGGCTGCCGTCGTAGAGGACGACGGTCGTGCCGGTGAGCAGGCCGGAGACGAGGAAGTTCCACATCATCCAGCCGGTGGAGGTGTACCAGAAGAACCGGTCCTCCGGGCCGAGGTCGCAGTGCAGGCCGAGCTGCTTGAGGTGTTCGAGGAGGATGCCGCCCTGGGACTGGACGATCGCCTTGGGCAGGCCGGTGGTGCCGGAGGAGTACAGGACCCAGAGGGGGTGGTCGAAGGGGACCGCCTCGAAGACGGGCTCCGCATCGCCCGAGGTCAGGTCCGCCCAGGTCAGGGCTGCCTCGGGGGCCGGCGTGCCGAGCAGCGGGATGTGGACGACGGCGCGCAGGGAGGGCAGCTCGGCGCGGAGTTCGGCGACGGTGTCGCGGCGGTCGTGCTCCTTGCCGCCGTAGCGGTATCCGTCCACGGTGAACAGGACGACCGGCTCGACCTGCTGGAAGCGGTCGAGGACGCTGCGGGCGCCGAAATCGGGGGCGCAGGAGGTCCAGACGGCGCCGATCGCGGCGGTGGCGAGGAGGGCGGTGACGGCCTCGGGGATGTTGGGGAGGTAGCCGCTGACCCGGTCGCCGGGGCGTACGCCGAGAGCGCGCAGCTCGGCGGCGAGCGAGCCGACCTGGCGGCGGAGCTCGGCCCAGGTGACGGGGGTGGGCTCGTGGGTCTCGTCCACGCACAGCAGGGCGGCGTCGTCGGCGCGGGCCGGGTCCTCGGCGGCGCGCAGGGCGTGCTCGGCGTAGTTCAGGGTGGATCCGGTGAACCAGCGGGCGCCCGGCATGGAGCGGTCGGCGAGGACGGAGTCGTACGGGGTGGTGAAGCGGACCTCGAACCACTCGGCGACGGCCTGCCAGAAGGTGTCGAGCTCGTCGACGGACCAGCTCTGCAGGGCGGGGTAGCCGCCGTCGGCCGGGGCTCCGTGGCGCTCGGCGGCCCAGGCCTGGAAGGCGGTGATCCGGGCCGCGGCGATCCGGTCGGGGCCGGGGGCCCAGAGGGGTTCCGGCTGCGTGGCTGAGGTCATGGGTCGGCTCCCGGTCAAGTCTGCGGCTCGCGCTTCGTGTGCGTACGGTGCCATCGCGCGGGGGGTGTGCGCGCGGCGGCTCACTGGGACGATGCCATGTGATCGACATCCGCACCAGAGCCGTTTTCACCGCTTGCGGTGTCGGCGGTGTGTGTGCCGCCACCAGTCGCCGCGGGTCGCCTGTGGGTGAACGACAGTTGAACGCACCACGCTCGGCCGGGAGCCGGTGGCAGGGTGATCTCCATGAACGGTCGTGATCTCGTGCGTGCGGTCAAGGACATCGGTACGGAGCGGGGACGGCGCGCCTGGCTCTCGGCGTGGCGCCACCGGCGCGCGGACGCGGAGGGGCTTCCGCGCCGGGGCGCGGAGCGGGCGCGTGTCCCGGGGCTGCTGCTGGGTACGGAGCCTCGGCCGGGCGGGGGCGTGCTGCGGTTCGCGCGCTCGGAGCTGCTGGTACGGGTCACGGCGGGCGGGGCCGTGTTCTGGGGCTGGGACGGGGCCGGGCCGACGCCCTCGTACGCGGTGGTGGGCAGCGGGCCCGAGCCGGATCCGCGGGCGGTGCTGGAGCCTGACACCGGGGGCGGCTGGCGGGTGGTGTCGGAGCGGGTGACGGTGGCGGTGTCCCGGCACGGGGCCGTCGAGGTGCGGACCCCGGGCGGGACGGTGCTGAGGCGGGAGCTGCCGCCGCGGTGGTGGGAGCCGGTTCCCCTGGCCGGGGAGGCTGCGGGTGGGGGGACCCCGGGTGGGGCCGGGACCCCCAGTGGGGACGGGACCGCTGGAGAGGACGGTGCTCCGGGCCGGGGCGGGGGCGTGACTGGGCCGGGAGGGCCGGTGCGGCTTCAGGATCGGGGCTCCGCCCCGGACCCCGCGCCTCAAACGCCGGCGAGGCTGAATTGGCCCCCGGCGAGGCTGAACGGCCGCCCGGCGAGGCCGGAACCGCGGTGGTTGCAGCGGAGCGAGGTGCCGGCGGACGCGCGGTTCTTCGGGCTGGGCGGGCGGGCGGCGGGGCCGCGGCTGCGGGACGGGGCGTACCGGCTGTGGAACACGGACCCGAAGGGGGGCTTCGGGCCGGGCGTCGATCCGCTGTACCTGACGATGCCCGTGCAGATGGTGGTCGCGGACGCGGGGACGCACCTGGTCTTCCACGACAACACCTGGGACGGCCGGGTGGTGCTGCGCGAGGGCGAGGAGGGAGCGGGCTCGGGGGTGGACCGGCCGGGGGTGACCGAGCTGCGCATGGAGGGCGGTCCGCTGCGGTGCTGGGTGCTGGTGGGAACGCCGGCGCGGGTGCTCCAGGGCTGGTCGGGGCTGACGGGCGGCGCCGCGGTGCCGCCGGAGTGGGCGCTGGGGTACCAGCACGCGCGGTGGGGGTTCGGGAGCGCGGCGGAGGTGCGGCGCGTGGTCGGGGGGTACGCGTCGCGCGGGCTCGCGCTGTCGGCCGTACACCTGGACATCGACCACTACGACGGGCACCGGGTGTTCACGGTGGACGGGGAGCGGTTCCCCGATCTGCCCGGTCTGGCCCGGGAGTTGGGCGAGCAGGGGGTGCGGCTCGTCTCGATCGTGGATCCGGCGGTGAAGACGGGCGACGCCGTGCACGCCTCGGGGCGCGGGGTGGGGGCGGGCGGTGCCTTCGTACGGGACGCGCAGGGCGGTGAGGTGCGCGGCGAGGTCTGGCCGGGCGAGTGCGTGTACCCGGACTTCACCGATCCGGCGGTGCGGGAGTGGTGGGGCGGGCTGTACGAGGAGCGGCTCGCGCAGGGCTTCGCCGGTTTCTGGCACGACATGAACGAGCCGGTGTCCTTCGCGCCGTTCGGGGACGCCACGCTGCCGCGGTCGGCGCGGCACGCGATGGACGGTGCGGGCGGGGACCACCGGGCCGGGCACAACGTGTACGCGCTCGGGATGGCGCGGGCGGGCTGGGAGGGGCTGGTGCGGCTGCGGCCGGCGGAGCGGCCGTTCCTGTTCTCCCGGTCGGGGTGGGCGGGGATGCAGAGGTACGGGGGCACGTGGTCGGGGGATGTGGAGACCAGCTGGGAGGGGCTGCGGGCCTCGCTGGCACTGGTGTTGGGGCTCGGGCTGTGCGGGGTGCCGTACTCGGGGCCGGACGTCGGCGGCTTCGGCGGGTCGCCCTCCCCCGAGTTGTACGTGCGGTGGCTGCAACTGGGGGCGTACCTGCCGCTGTTCCGGACGCATTCGGCGATCTGGGCGGGGCGGCGGGAGCCGTGGGAGTTCGGGCCGGAGGTGGAGGAACAGGCGCGGGCGGTGATGGCGGAGCGGGAGCGGCTGAGGCCGTACTTCGTGACGCTGGCCCACCTGGCGCGGCGGACGGGGGCCCCGTACGTACGGCCGCTGTGGTGGGGGACGCCGGAGGAGCGGGGGCTGCGGGACTGCGAGGACGCGTTCCTGCTGGGTGACGCGCTGCTGGTCGCCCCGGTGCTGGAGTGCGGGGCGGACCGGCGGGCGGTACGGCTGCCGCGGGGCCGGTGGTACGACACGGCGACGGGGGCGGCGTACGAGGGCCCGGGGCAGATCCTGCTGGACGCCCCGCGGGGGCGGATCCCGGTGCTGGCGCGGGCGGGGTCGGTGCTGCCGGTCCGCTCCGCGGGGGGTGACGGGGTGGCCTTGGAGGCCTGGGCTCCGGCGCGGGGGCGTACGGGCGGCGGGGTGGTGATCCGGGACCCGGGGCCGGGGTTCGAGGCGGGCGAGGTGGAGCGGTACACCGTGCGGTGGGTGGGGGACGCGGTGGTGGTGGAGACCGAGGCCGGGGGGCCGGTGGAGGGTGTGGTGGTACGGGGCGTCTAGGCGGTGTCTGATGGCTCTTGCCCGGGTGGTGGATCTGTTGCCGTTCCGGGCATGAGTCGGTCATGGTGCGTCGGCATGAACTGACGAATGC
>NZ_JBHWUO010000107.1:0-8753 GCF_042736975.1 Streptomyces sp. NPDC059989 | reverse complement strand
GGAGCCGGCAGCCGAAGAGGAAGGTTGATAAGCCACCCCGACAGCCTCCCACCCACACGGCCACCACACCCACTGAACTTACGAAAAGATCAGTAAGGGCTGTCCCGTAAACGATCTCCGCCTCAGGGGTGTCGGGGGTAGTCAGGGTGATCGGCGTAAGGTGACGCGAGGTCGAGCAGGTCATCGCATGGCCAGGTCTCGCCGTCGTACTGGCAGTCATCGCGGTTGTCCCACGGTAGTTCGGGGTCGCCCGTGGCAGGGCTGAGCACATGTCGGGCGAGCACGCGTCGCTTGGCCTCGACCTCCCGCAGGACGCGAGCGGGGTCGTGCAGCGCGACGTGCAGGGTGATCGTGGAATGGAAGCCGGAGAGTTCTTCTTGGCAGAAGTCGACCGTGTGCCCGTCAGCGGTCCACTCCCCGCAGCCGTCACCGTCGCACCGTCGGGCCAGGTCAGCCTCCTCGTCCAGCCGTGCGTGGAGGAACGTCACAAGGTCTTGGCTCATGAGGTCATCCTGGACGATGCGCCAGGCCCGGTCGCCTGATTTCCATGCTGTGGGCAGGACCCGGCCGGCAGCTCGACAATGGAATGATCTTGCTGTGGCTGGTGTGATCACGGCGTCCGAGCCGTCCTGGATAGCCCCGTTCACGGGACTGAGCCCTCGCGCCTTCGGCAAGCTGGTGACGGTTCTGCGGCGCGAGGGTGCGGAGGCTGTCCGCAGGGGCAGGCCGTGGAGCCTTCCGCTGGAGGACCGGGCCCTGCTCGTTGCGGCGTACTGGCGCACGAACCTGACCATGAGGCAGCTCGCCCCGCTGTTCGGGGTCTCGAAGTCGGCGGCGGACCGGATCATCGACCACCTCGGGCCGATGCTCGCGCTCCAGCCTCGCAAGCGGTTCGCCGAGGACACCGTGCTCATCGTGGACGGCACCCTGGTCCCCACCCGCGACCACACCATCGCCGAGCGGTCGAAGAACTACAGGTACTCCACCAACCACCAGGTCGTCATCGACGCCGACACCCGACTGGTCGTCGTGGTCGGCCGGCCGCTTGCCGGGAACCGCAACGATTGCAAGGCGTGGGAGGAGTCTGGAGCAAAGGCCGCCGTCGGCCGGACACTCACGATCGCCGACGGCGGCTATCCGGGCACCGGGCTGGTGATCCCGCATCGCCGCGAGCGAGGCCAGGCCAAACTCCCTGCCTGGAAAGAGGAACACAACAAGTCCCACAAGCAGGTCCGCGCTCGTGTCGAGCACGTCTTCGCCCGCATGAAGGCCTGGAAGATCCTCCGAGACTGCCGCCTCAAAGGCGACGGCGTCCACCACGCCATGCTCGGCATCGCTCGGATGCACAACCTCGCCCTCGCCGGATAGGCGAGCAGGCCGCACGGCGGCCGGCCATGCCCGAGACGTCTCGGAGATCGTTTACGGGACAGCCCTTAGGCTAGGTGTTCGGTGCCACCCGGCAAGTTGATCGTCTTGTACTCCAGGAACGAGCTGAGGCCCTCGGGTCCGAACTCGCGGCCGATCCCGGATTCCTTGTATCCGCCGAAGGGGGCGGCGAACTCGATCCGGTACCCGTTCAGCGTCAAGGTTCCCGTGCGTACTTGGCGAGCGATGCGCATGGCCCGGTCCAGGTCGTTGGTCCAGACGCTTCCCGACAGGCCGTATTTCGAGTCGTTCGCGATACGGACCGCGTCGTTGTCGTCGTCGAATGGGATCACGACGAGCACGGGCCAAAGATCTCCTCCTGCGCGATGCGCATGGAGCTATCGACGTCTGCGAAGATTGTCGGCTCGACGTACCAGCCCTTCGACTGGCTCGCGGGCCGGCCGCCGCCGACCGTGATCGTCGCGCCGTCCTTCCTTCCGCCGGCGATGTATTCCTCGACCCGCCGCCGCTGGCGCTCGGCCACCAGGGGGCCGACCTCGGTCGAGGGATCATTCGGATCGCCGATCCGCAGCGCAGCAGCTGATTGCGAGATCGCATCTACAACCTGCTGGTAGCGGCTGCGATGAGCGAGGATCCGGGTCTGTGCCAGGCAGTGCTGGCCGGACATCATGATCGCGTACGGCATGAGGGCGGGCACGACGCTGTCGATGTCGGCGTCTTCGAGGATGATGGCGGGCGACTTCCCGCCGCACTCGAGGGTGACGCGCTTGAACTGCTCGCCGCACAGCGCGCCGACCCGCCGCCCTGCGGCGGAGCTGCCCGTGAAGCTGATCTTGTCAACCAGCGGGTGCCGCACGAGCGCCTCACTGTTCTCCCGGTGGGCGGGCACGATGTTGAGGACACCCGGGGGTAGACCAGCCTCCATGGCAGCGTCGGCGAGCAGGTAGGCGTCCAGCGGGGTCTCCGGCGCGGGCTTCAGCACGACGGTGCAGCCGGCGATCAGGGCGGGAGCAAGATTGACCATCGTCAGGATGAGCGGTGCGTTCCACGGCACGATCTGTCCCACGACGCCCACAGGCTCCCGAAGGATCCGCGCGGGACCGCTGAGACCTGCTCGATCCTGCTCGAAGGGGAAGGTCGCGGCAAGTTCCCGGTAGTAGTCCAGAAGCATCACGGGAACCGGTGCCTGGAGTTGGTTTGAGAAGCTGATCGGTGAGCCCATCTCTGTGGTGATGAGCTGTGCGATCTCGGGGACACGTGCGCGCAGGTAATCGGCGAACGGCCCCAGTGCGTCCGCGCGCTCCTGTGGAGACATGCGCGGCCAGGGGCCATCGTCGAAGGCGGCGCGCGCCGCGCGTACTGCTCGGTCGATATCGGCAGGCGTCGATGAGGGAGCCGTACCGACCCGCTCCTCCGTTACCGGAGAGATGACCTCGATCACGTTTTCCGAGGCAGGCGTGACCATGTCCCCGCCAATGAACAGCCGGTCCTGCACTGTGCGGCTGGTCATCGCCGCTCCTTTCGCCGTGCCAGGGGGAGCCCACGTGGATGGTCGTCGGTGAGCGAGGCCAAGCCGTCACTGCGTGATGTCTGCCTTCAGCCGAGCACGTCCGGGCCTCGCCCGCGCGCGGGCTTCCACCAGACGGAGGACCGACGCCGTGGCGACCCGGGAGCAGCAACCCGGCGAACCTTTCCGGTCACGGCATCGCCGTCAAGGAAGGCCGCGGCGCCTGGCAGGGCAAGGGCTGCTGTGCGGCCCCCGCCGCCGCGGTACTGTCCGTCGGCGCTGAGGCCGACGCCTGCGGATGCCGCCCTGGCCGTGACTGCGGCGGCTGACTGCTACCGCGTGGCCGGGACCGCCGCGTCAGGCGGCCTCGGCCACGTCCTCGGCATCGAGCCGGGTGAAATCGACATCGAGATGCACCTCGTACGCCTCGGGGGCGATGCCCAGCTCATGGGTGGAGTACTCGCCAAACCGCATGATGTGCTCGGTCAGGTACGGGGAGATCTCCGCCAGATCCTCCGGCTCGATCTTCCAGCCCTCGGCCTGGAGCTCGCGGACGATGTCAGCGATGTCCAGGGTGTTGTGGAAGTTCACCGTGTTCGTGAGCAGGGAGTTGAACTTCATCGCCTTCTCCTGCTCGCCGGGGTCGTTGTCAGCGATGACCCCTCGGTTGCCGAAGTGCAGCCACTCGGAGAACCCGTTGTACGCCTCGACCTTATTTGTCGCCGCCGTCACCCGCCGACGCATGGACGCGTCCGACAGGTAGGTCAGCAGCTGGACGGTGCGGATCACGCGGCCGACCTCGCGGAACGCGGCGTAGTGGGCGTTCTTGCGGGAGCGCAGGCGCCGCAGCAGCAGCGTGGAGGAGATCGTGCCTTCGCGTATGGAGATCGCTACCCGCATCAGGTCGCGGAAGTGCGTCTCGATCAGGTCCCAGCTGATGACGTTCTTGCCCGCCTCGCCGAACAGCGCGTCGATGTGCCGGTACTGGACCGTGACCGCGATGTTCGGCTCCGGCACCCTGTCCTCCTCCGACGGCCAGCGGTTCCCCACCCGGGGCAAGTCGATCACTGCCCGGCACCTGAACAAGTACTTCGTGTCCGAGGGCATCTCCACCTACACCCACGTCTCCGACCAGCACTTCACGTTCGGCACCAAGGTCATCGTGGCCACGCACCGCGAGGCCCACTACGTCCTGGACGAGATCCTGGGCAACGCCACCGACCTGCCAATCACCGAGCACGCCACGGACACGCACGGCGTCACCCTGGTCAACTTCGGCCTGTTCAACCTGGTCGGCACAGCTCTCGCCACGTATCCGCGACCTGGGCAAGATCACCCTGTACCGGATCAGCGCCAAGAGCGACTACGAGGAGCGGTTCCCGAAGGCAGGACCGCTGCTGACGAAGAAGGCCAACCTCGACCTGGTCGCCGACCACTGGGACGACCTGCTGCGGCTGGCGGGATCGCTGAAGTACGGGCACGCCACGGCCTCCCTGATCGTCGGCAAGCTCTCCGCGTCCTCCCGGCAGAACGCGCTGGCTGCCGCGCTCAAGGAAAACGGGGCGATCCGCAGAACGATCTACGCGGCGAAGTACCTGCCGGACGAGGGCTACCGCCGCAAGATCGCCCGGCAGCTGAACAAGGGCGAGTCCCTGCACGCGCGCTGCGGCGCCAGCTCCACTACGCCCGCGAGGGCAAGGTCACCCGCCGTCAGCCCGAGCAGCAGAATGAGCAGGCGTGGTGCCTGACGGTGGTGACGAACGCGGTGGTCTGCTGGCACACCGAGTACATGGGCCTGGCCGCCGGCGAACTGCGCGGGGCCGGCCGCGAGGTGGACGCCGAGGTCCTGGCGCACATCTCCCCGGCCCGCAGCTCGGTGGTCAACTACTACGGCTCCATCACCGTCGACTACGAGCAGGAACTGGCCCAGCTCGACGAGCAGGGACACCGGCCGCTGCGGACCGTGGCCATGGACGATCCCGCATCCGGGCTGTAGAGCAGCGAATCCGCCCCGGCTTCTGGTGGGCGGCGCGGTCCGGTGCTACGGCTGCGGGGGAGGCGAGCCGTTGCCGACTTCCGCGGTAATGGCATTGATGGTGCCGTCGGCGGCGAGGGTGACCTCGACGTTGACGGGCCGGACGGGGTGCGGCGGGAGGATCGGAGTGGGCGGCCAGAATTTGAGGAAGACGGGGTTGATGTCCAACGGGGTGACCGGGACGGGGGGAAAGGTGCGGAAGGCGACGTCTGTGCCGGCGAAGCGGTAGGTGGCGCCGGTGTCTTCCCCGGTTCCGGTGGTGCGTTGCAGGGTGCTGACGATGTGCGCGGTTCCGCCGCGGCCGGGTTCGGTCCGGGTGACGACGCGGACACGGATACTGCCGGTGATGTCGATCGGCTCGGCACCGGGTTCTTCGAACGTGCCGTTCAGGGGCAGCACCACAGTGCGACTGTTGACGGCCGCGGCTTCGGCGGTGAGCGTGGGGGTGGCCAGGCACATCACGGCTGCGACAAGGCCGATCCTGGTGGCGGCGCGCACGCGGCGACCGAGCATGAGTACTCCAATCGGGGTGTGGCCGGGACCATTCCTGCCTCCCCCGTCCCGCCCGGGAACCTCATCCTGCGCATCGCCTGGAACCGATGTCGCGCTGGACCGCGCGGACGGGTGCCACTCAGTACCTGCTTCTGAGTGGACGGGTGATCACACTCCAGCTTTCGCCCCAGTGATGCGGAGCCGGGGGCGTCCGTAGAACTCAGTGAGAGTTCCTGAGAGCACTTGACCAGGAGTTTCCCCGTACCGGACGGGTGAGCCGCCTGGTCACCAGGAAGGGACGAGCGGCATGAAGACTTCGTGCCGAGCCGCTTGCGGACCAGGGCGCGGTGCTGCTCGGCCGACCGCTGCGAGGCGTACACCGGCAGCGTCCCCTCCGGCAGCTCCACCGCGCGGCGCACGAAGTCGACCACCATGTCCGGGATCTCCGCCAGCTTCGGGAAACACCCCATGCGCTGGTACGACTTCAGCATCAGCATCAGCATCAGCATCAGCATCAGCATCAGCAACAGCGCAAGCCGGTGCCCAATCGACTGTGTACGACCCGCCGCCCACTCCGCTTCCGCCCGGCTCGGCGAGAAGAACAGATGCAGCTCACGCGCGGTGATCAGCCGCTTGAACCGTGGATACGCCGTCCGCTCGATCGAGGTCACGCCCCACCCCACCCAGGTGCCACAAGCCGTCGTCACACCAACGACCTTGCGCCGAACGGGTGACGGTCTCCACAGGCTCAGACCACTCCGATTCCGCCGTTGTGGCTTTTGATCTCACCTTGGCTGGACCCCCTTCAGCGTCGCCATGGCTTGCTCGCCGACACAGCGGATCTTGGCGTGGGTGCTGTTGTGGCGGTGCTGCCACTGCTTGAGCCGACGGCCGTGGAACGGGACGCGGATGGGGTGGCCGGCCCCCTGGTACGCCTTGTCCGCCCAGCATCTGATGCCCGCCTCGGCCAGAGCGTCGACGATGCCGTGGGTGCGGGCGGCGGTGAGGTCGTGGACAGCGCCGGGCAGTGCGGGCGAGGCCCACAGCAGCCGTCCGAACGGATCGGTCAGCACCTGGACGTTCATGCCGTGCCGCTTGTGCTTCCCGGAGTGGTACGGGGTGTCGGCGGCGATCCGGTCGATCGGCAGCAGGGTGCCGTCCAGGATCACGAACGCCTTCGTCCGGACCTCCTTCATCGCCTCGGTCAAGGTCGGTGCAAGGGCGGCCAGCACGTCGACGACCTCGCGGATGTAGCGGTGTACGGTCGCGATCCCGATGCCGAATCCAGTGGCGAGCTGGGCGTAGGTGTCGCCGCACCGCAGGTGAGCCAGCGCGAGGAGCGCCTGACGGCTGGCCGTCAGGCGCCGCCAGCGTGTACCGACCTCCAGCCGCCGGGCAATAAGTTGACCGGTCAGGTGCCTCAGAGTGCGGGCAGACAGATCGATCGATGATGGGTAGACAAACAGCACGAAGCTCCCGTCGGCACGGGTGATCTTGGTCGAGAACCCGTCTGTCAAGAGCTTCATCACATCTAAGCACCGCGGTCGACTCTCAACTCCCGCCATCTGCGGTCGGGTCGGAAGCCGATCTCAGCGGGTCGGGCGCTGCGGGGCGCTTGCCACCCCTGACTCCCGGCCACTCAGCGCAGCATCCAGAGTCTCCTGGGCCATGCGCATCGCTTCGGCGTACTTCGGCTCGGACATGCGCTCCCAGGCCCGGTCCGGTGCGACGTCCTCGACCCGGCTCATCACCCACCAGATGTTCCCGAACGGATCCTGCACCCGGCCGCCGCGATCCCCCCACGCGCTGTCAGCGGCCTCGGTGATCACCTGCGCCCCGTGCATGACCGCGGCCTTCATGGCGGCGTCCGCGTCCGGGACGTAGACCCGCAGCAGCGAGGGCATCACCGGCCAGTCGGGCCGTCGGTCGAAGGCCAGCACAACCGTGTCGCCGACGCGGATCTCGCCGTGGCCGATGGTGCCGTCCTCGACCGGCACCCGTGCAAGCTCTTCGCCGTCGAACGCGGCGGTGACGAAGTCGAGCAGCGCGCCGGTGTCGTCTGTGACCACCCACGGTGCAACGCTGGTGTAGCCCTCGGGTGCAGTGTGACTCATCGGTCTCGTCCCCTCCTGTGGTTCTTCGTGATGTGACGACCCTAGAACCCAATTAGGACAGCTATCGACCTAGATCACGCACGAAACCAGCACCATCCTCGTCAGCGCCCTGGCCGTAGGCCTCTTCTCTCTCGAACCTCGCGCTGAGGATGGAAAAGGCTCACTGTGGATGTTCACTGTCATCGAGTGGCCCCTGGCATCGAGGTGAAAGTGGTGACTTCGCGGCATCACGCACCTCCTGAGGAACCCAACCGCCTCTCCCCACATCATGCCTCCAGCCGACCTCACCCGCTCCGCATGCTCCCGGGGGCGCAATGCCGGACGTCCACGAGCACTCCTGAAATCTCCTCGGCCGGATCTCTGAAGCCGAGCGGGAAGGCTGGCTCGGTGAGATCGAAGGGCTCCGCGTCAGGCTGGCCGGCGCCAGCGACAAGATCGCCCAGATCGACAACGCCGCAGTGAGGAACTCGGTCGCACTCGGCATGCCCAGCTTCAGGCAGATCGCCGTTCGTCGCTGAGCCGCGACGGCAGGTTTACCGCCGGTGTGATCCTGGCCGTGTACCCCTCAGGTTGATGGACTTTCTGTCCACCGCCCCGCCCTGCATAGGTCCGTGAGGGGGAAGCATCGGCACGCCGAGCCGCAGTCGGAAGCGGGAGAAGGGGTCTTTCCGCTAGGCAGTGTCTTCAAAGGGTTCTGATGGGGGATCATGGAGGCATGGTGCGTCGTCATGAGCTGTCGGATCTGGAGTGGGAAGCGTTGTCCGCGTTGCTGCCGCGGTCGTCTTCGGGGCGGCCGCGGCTGGATGACCGCAGGGTTCTGAACGGGATCGTATGGAAGCTGCGAACGGGGTCGGCGTGGCGCGATGTGCCGGAAAGGTACGGGCCTTGGCGGACGTTGTATACGCGTTTCCGCAGGTGGGCGCTGGATGGGACGTTTACGCGGATGCTGGCCACGGTGCAGGCGGAGAAGGACGCGTCCGGTGACATCGACTGGCTGGTGTCGATCGACTCCACGGTCGTGCGGGCCCATCAGCACGCCGCTGGTGCCCGCAAAAGGGGGCGGGGCGGGGGGACGAATTATGTGATCACGCCCTCGGACGATCCCGAGGCGGACTGACCACAAGGATTCACCTCGCGTGCGACGGTCGCGGCCGTCCGCTCGGCTTCGTCCTCACCGGCGGCAACACCGCCGACTGCACCCGCTTCGAGGAGGTCATGG
>NZ_JBHWUO010000106.1:0-10503 GCF_042736975.1 Streptomyces sp. NPDC059989 | reverse complement strand
GCTGGAACAGAAGCCACAACTCATCCGGCACCAGCCGCTCAACAATCCCCACCACGACCGACAGCCTACCCAACGAGCCAAATGAGATGACTTCTTAGTGCCGGCGAAGATCGAGGAGGTGCGGTCGAAAGCGAAGCGCTGGTCGAGCGGGACTGGCTGGCCCTTGTGCCGTCGGGCCGGCTCATGCCGCGAGCGTCGTCCGTGCCTGCCGCGGCGACCTGACGGCCTGGCCGGCGGTGGTGCGGGCCAGGCGGCGGGCCATGAGTATGCTGGCCGAGAAGTGGATGAACGCCTCGCTGCTGGCGGGTAGCGTCTCGTAGTCCCCGGGCCGGACGCCTCGTGCGCAACAGCCACCCCAGAGTTCGTTCCACCACCCACAGTCTCGGCAGCACCACGAACCCCGCCATGTCGTCACTCCGTTTGACGAACAGGGTGAGCTGGAGTTTCTCCTTCGCCCAGGCGACGAGGGATCCGGCGTAGCCGCCGTCGGCCCAGACCAGGCTGATCTTCCGGAAACGGGTCCGCAGTCGGGGCAGCAGCAGACCGGCGGCCTGCCGGTCCGTGACGTCCGCGGCCGTCACCAGCACCATCAGGATCAGGCCGAGGCAGTCGGTGATGACATGCCGGCGCCTTCCGTTGATCTTCTTCCCGCCGTCGTAACCGCGCGTGGCGGACGGCACCGAGGCGGCGGCCTTCACCGACTGCGAGTCGATGATCGCCGCAGTTGGCTCCGCTTGCCGACCTTCGGCCTCGCGGACCTTCCCGCGCAGCCGGTCATGCAGCTCCCTGACCAGGCCGTTGTTCCGCCACCTGCGAAAGAAGGCATAGACGCAGTCCCATGGAGCGAAGTCGGCAGGAACGGAGCGCCACTTGATCCCGTGGCCGGTGACCTAGAAGACCGCATCCAGCATCTGCCGGTGGCGGTGGCCCTCCGGCTGACCATCCTGGCCCTCCAGCCGCGCCGGCACCGGCAACACCTCACGCACCACCGCCCACTCCGCGTCCGTCATGTCGGAGGGGTACCGCCACACCCGATCCGGCCGGTCAGCCGCATTCCCGAATCGGTGCGCGAGGCAATCACACGACAAGACACGGGAGTTGGACGGGATGAGGACCGTCACGCAAGACTGTAACAACAGGGCCTCCTGATATTCGAGTGGCGTCGCAACCCCGAGCTACCAAGGGCCCCTGTTCTCATGCATCCATCCGGCCAAGATCACCCGACCAGACACCCAGTTCGACCCGCACGTTCCATGATTGGTTGAGACGTAGCTCCCCCATTGGCGGGCGGGCTATCAATAGCCCGGCCGGCAATGGAAGCCGTTTGGAAAGGTGCGGGGTGGGGGTTTCAGTCCCTGGCCGCGACGATCGTCTGCGCGGTCCGTGCCGCTTGGGCCGCTATGCCCGCAATACTTGACGTAATGAACGGACCGCCCCCGGCGAGGTCTCCCACCACGTGCAGGCGCGGGTCAGCCGGAACCAGCCCACCGGCCGGGTGCAGCTCGGCGGAGCCGTCGGCCAGCAAGGCCGTGACCAACTGCCCGGCCCCCCGGGGGATCGCCCGCGGTGGCGGGTTCACGGCGTTGATGACGGCGTCGAAGGTGTGTTCGCCGTCGTCGCGGCGTACCCGGAACACGCCTTCCGCCGCCTCGATCTTGCGGACGCCCGGGGCGACGGCGAGTTGCCCGGAGTCCAACAGCCGCATCATGGTAACGGCGTTCACCGGGACCATCGGTGAGGCGACGCTCGTCGCCGCACGGAAGTGATGCCGCAGCCGCATGCGGTCGGGCTCGGCCAGCAGCCGCCACGCGTACGGGCCAACGCTGTGCGCTGTCTCCTGGAGGACCCGGCGGCCGATCCTGGAGTCGTCGACAGCGTCCAGTTGCGCCCGCAAGCGCCGGACCGGATCTTCGGTTGTGGTCGCCAGTAGGTCGGCCACGAAGGCTTCGAAGTCCTCTCCGGTCTCAGCCAGTTCGGCTCGCAGCAGCCCGATGAGGTCCTCGAGAGTGATGGCACCGTGCTGCCGGTGCAGCACCGCCACCCGCTCGGCGGTCACATGCTGCGGCCGGTGCTCAACCGGGCGCTGCCAGACGTGGGGCAGCACACCGCTGCGGGACAGCAGCGTGATCGGCCCGGTGTGCCCGCGCGCGGCGAGCGACACGACGATGTCGACCGCGGTCAGGCCGCTTCCGATGACGGCGATGTTGGTGCCGGGCGGGACCCGGTCGAGTGTGCGTGCCAGCGGGTAGGGATCGTCCACGAATCCGGAGGCGCCGCTGAGACCGTAGTGGTCTTGCGGCGTTCCCCCGCCTACGCACAGAGCCACGTGGTCGGCTTCATACCCGCGTCCATCCTCGGTTCGCAGCGACCAGTTGGCTCCGGACCGGGCTATCCCGGTGACGCGGGTGGTGACGATGCGCACCCGCCAGCCGCCTGCGCGCAGGGTGGCCAGCGCCGTCTCGGCAGTGTGTGCCAGGTACTCGCCGTAGAGCGCGCGCGAAACCAACGGCTGTCCCAGCCGTTCATCGAGGTGCGCGGCGGCGCGCGAGTCCAGCCAGGCCGCGTAGTGCCCGAAGTCCAGGTGGCGGATCGACATGATGGCCGGTGGTGCGTTGACCCGCACTGTGTCCAGGTCAGGGCCGTACGGGCGGCCTCGCCAAAGATGCGGGGACGGCTCGAGCACTGTGATGGCGCCAGGGCTATCGGCGGTGGCCGCCAGCGTGTCCAGCAGGCCGACCGCGGCAGCACCCGCTCCGACGATTGCGATGTCCATGTTCTTCCCCTCGAGTTACGGGCCGCCGACAGGAGCCGCGGCCTCTTCGAGCCTCGCCGCCGTCGGTGCCGAGCCCCATCCCCAGTGAGCGGTGAAACCGGCCGGGAATGACCCCCTCAAACGGGGGGTTGGTGCAGGACAGGAGGGCGGGCAAGCTGGCCTGCATCCAGATCACGGGGGAGTTCCATGTCCTATGCGCGCCGCCACGCCGAGGTGCTGTCAGGTCACGCCAAGGTGCTGTCGGGTGCGGAGCGGGCCACCGACACCCGCGAACTCTTCAGCCGGATGTCCGCCAAGCTGCGACGGCTGATGCCGTTCGACTCGGCGGTATGGGCGGCCACCGACCCGGAGACCGGTCTCATCACCGCGCCGATGCTGGTGGAGAATCTCGGCTCTGGTGAACGGTGCGCGGAGTACTGGGAAAGCGAACTCCTGGAGGAGAACGTCCTGCCGTTTCGGGACCTAGCCCGCGCCGCCGTCCCGGCGGCCGGTCTGCGCGCGGCCACTGGCGACCTGCCCGCGCGCAGCGCGCGCTTCCGCCGGCTGCTCGGAAGCCAGGGCGTGGACGACGAACTACGGGCCGTGCTGCGGGTCGGCGACCGGCCATGGGCCGTGGTGAGCCTGTTCCGCATGCGAGAGGGCGCCCCCTTCGGCCCGGCCGAGACCGCGCTGCTCGCCGGTCTGTCCGCTCCGCTGGCCGCGCAGCTGCGCCGGCTCGCCCGCCCGTCCGCGTCCGACGGCACAACCGGCTCACCCGCGCCCGGACTCGTGCTCTTCGACCCCTCCGGCGAACCGACATCGATCAACGAGGAGGCACGGCAGCATCTTTCGCGGCTCCCTGAAGGCCCTTCCATCCCCTCACAGTTGGGCCTGAGACTCCCGATCTGGGTGGTCGCAACCGCGCTACAGGCTCGCGCGATCGCCCAGGGCCGCGACCGGGCAGGCGGCGCGAGGACGCGCATCCGAACCGTTGACGGCCACTGGCTGACCTGCCACGCCTCCTGTCTCAGCGGCCCCGCCGGGCAACCCGGCCCCGTGGCCCTCGTCATCGAGCCGACCGCCGCCGCCGACCGGGCGGTCCTTGTCGCCGAGGCGTACGGGCTGACGCCGCGCGAGCTGGAGATCACCCAGCTCATCACGCGCGGGCTGCCCACCACCGAGATCGCTGCGAGGCTGTTCATCTCCCCGCACACCGTGCGCGACCACGTCAAGGCCGTCTTCGGTAAGACGGAGGTCTCCAGCCGCGGCGAACTCGTCGCGCGATTGTTTGCCGAGCACTACCGGCCCGTGTGAGCGCACCACCCCTCAGACGTCGAAGCGACGGCCGGGAGTCTCAATATGACCGAGGTACAGGATGAGCCATGTCGTGGACCTCTCCTCTCGACCAAAACCATGCCTGACCAGCAGAAGTCAAACCACGATGTTCGGTTGAGATACGGCTTCTGACCTGGAAGCGGTGCGTCGTGGGCAGGCGGTTGGCGACGCGTGTCAGGGGTTGCTGAGCATCCGGCCGTCGCGTTCTGAGTACGCGCACTCATCTCCCGGCGTCGCCGGCGTTCCAGACTTGGTGCGTCACCACAGGTCAGCGCCAGGGAGTCCGACATGTTCGCAGTATCCGCACGCCAGAGGACGGCTGTGCCGAACAGGGCCCTCGTGGTGGCCGCAGCGGTCCTTTGGGCCGTCGCCGGGTCGACAGTGGGATTGATCCTTTTCGTCGTGGCCGCGCTCATCCTGTTTGGCGCGGCGACCGGTGGGGACATGACCGAACTGGTGCTCTGGCCGGTGTGCATCGTCGGTGGCGCGGGCATGGTCTTCACCCTGCTCTACTTCGCCCCTGGCGTCCGGCGTCTGTCGCGCGAGGCCCGCTTCACTTTGCTGGGTGCCCTGGCCTGCCCCGCGCCGCTGGCCTTGGTCATCTACGTCATGACCCACTGAGCGTGCGGAGCGGACACTCCATCGGGCCGGAGGCCCGAACCCGGTGAAACGGGGTCACTCGGGTCCGTAGAGCGGGCTGTTTCGGGTGGAGGTGGAGCGCAGCGGAACCCGAACCCGTCCGGAGCGAAGGACCGGAGTGAAGGGCCGGCCTTGCTTGGCGAAGCCGGGCCCGTCCTGTGGGCCCTGTGCACGTATGCCCCCGACAGGATGGCCGTCTTCGACGTAGAACTCGGCCACACCGACCCGCAGTATGTGGTGCCGGTCAGGGGTCTCGTCCGGGTGGACGGCCCGCCCTCCGGATCCACGACACCTACTGAACCCTCTGATCCGGGGCCCCGCCCGCGGCTCCGCGTGAGGTAGCCCGCACAATCAGTGCTCGGCACGATCCACAGGGGGACGCGGCAAATGAACAGGCGTACGGCGACGGTCGCACTCATCGGCACGGCGTTGCTTGCGGGTACCGCCGGCTGCGGCACGGGCGGCAGCCCGGTAGGGGCTCCGGGCCCAACCGCTGAGCAGCTCACGTCCTACATGCTCGCGCCGGGCGCCAGGGCCGGCCGGTACGAGGCCTCGGTACCGGTGCTCGACGAGCCGTTCAGCGAGATGTACGAGGCCTCGCCCGAGGTGTGCACCCCGCTCAGCACCCTCCGCGGAGCCGGGCACACCGCGCAGGCGTATACCAAGGTGGAGGTGCCGGGCGAGTGGCAGGAGGTGGACACGGACGTCCTGCTGCGTTCCTACCCGGGCGAGGGTGCGGCCGCGGCGATGAAGTCTCTGGCCGAGGCGGGCCTGAGGTGCGCGGCTGGCTATACGGAGGACCGTGCAGTCGTGGAGGGGAAGGTCATCGAGGTGAAGCCGGTTGCGGCGCCCTCGCTCGGTGACGAGGCCCTGGCCTACCGGATCGTGGTGCAGGACGTGAAGGAGAAGGATGTCTCCCTGCACAAGTACCTGACAGTGATCCGCTCCGGGGCGGTGACGCTTTCCTTCCGCTCGGACATCCTCGACGTCAAGGACTTCGGCGGGGTGCCGGCGGAGGTGGTGACGGCCCAGTGGGAGAAGTTCACGAAGGTCTCTGGCGCCGGGTCGTAGTGAGAGCACAGAACACCGACTGCTGCGATGATGCGCTGGCTGCGGATCCAGTGGGGGTGCGTAGCGGACACCCCATCGGGCCGTAGGCCCGGTCCCCGTGGAACGGGGTTATCCAGGCTGGGGGAGAGGTTCGTTCGTGAGGGAGTTGCTCCGCAGACATCCCGAGTCGGTCCGGGGTGTGGGCGGAGCGATTCTTTGGTGCTGTTCTGGTCGTGATTGCCGATCTGTGCGGGGTCGTGGTCTCGACTGCTGTCCCTCAGCTAGGGGTCTGGAGCACGGGTCCGGTCCCGACGGCCGCGTACAGGACAAGGGGGAGCTCCTTGTCGGCTTGGCCGAGGGCGAGTCCGAGCCAGTGGGTACCGTTGGGGAGTGGCCAGGCGCGCATGTTGGTGGCGTGCTGGCTGAGGTACTCCAGTGGTTCGGGCGCCTCCTTGCCGTCGAAGCCGGCTGTGAGCCAGGCCCAGAGGTCGACGACGAGGGGGTCGTTCCAGCGTGCCGAGAGTGTGCGGGTCAGGTCGTCGAGGCAGGCTTCCAGCTCGGCATGGGCCTGCTCCCAGGCCCGCCTGTCGTCGTGCCAGAAATCCTGGCTGATCCGTAGGTACCGCACTTGGTGGCCGGGGCCGGCGTAGCCGGTGGCGTCGGTGGTGGCGGTCGCGGGGAAGGGCAGCGCGAGCAGTTCGTCGACCATTGGGAGGCACTGGTTGCATGGGTCGGGGGTGGTCATGAGCGCAGTGTGGGCGCCGACACAGATACTGCCGGTGCGATCGCCGGCCCGGGCTTCGCCCATAGGGGGAGGTGGCGAGCCGGTCCAGGCAAGCATGGGCCTGGTCCTTTTCCCGGCCGCGGTGGAATCGTCCCCAGCCGCTCAGCTGGAAACCCGGGCCGCGATCGTCTGCGCAACTTGGGTGGGCGAGAGGTGAGTGGTGTCGATGACTTCGGCTTCTCGCCGCAGCCAGGTAAGGGCGTCCTGGTAGCGAGGGATGTGGTCCAGGCGCCATTGGCGAGCACCGGTTTCGACCATGTCGCTCTCGATGCGCTGGGCCAGCGTGTCTGGATCGGTGTGCAGCACGTAGTGCCGCACCGGAATGCCGGCCTTCGTCAACCCGGCGTGGATCTCTTCCCAGTACTGCTCGACCAGCACCGATTGAGGGATGACGAGCACTCCACCAACGAAGTCGAGGAGCTGCGACGCGGTCTCCACGACCAGACCACGCCAGGGCGGCCATTCCTGGAAGTCCTTGACGGGAACGGAGTTGAGGACGTGTCGCAGCATGAAGCCGACGGTCTCGGAGTCGAAGACCCTTGCATCTGGAAGGAGCGCGGCAAGTTCCTTCGAGGTCGTCGTTTTGCCGGCGCCGAAGGTCCCGTTCAACCAGATGATCATGCCGGTGACCTTACCCGCGAGGACGGAACACCTGTCGGTGTCCCGGAGAACACCGGTCTGCGGAGTATTCCAGCTCACGCGCCACGAGATTCAGGGGCGCTCAGCGTCTCCCTTCGATGGCGCGGCGGTCAGGGTGCGGAGGCGGCGGATCTCGCCGTAGGCGGTCTCCGGTTTCCGGGTGAGATCAGCGACCTGGTCGCGAAGTTGCCGGTTGCGTTTGAGAGCGGTCTCCAGCCTGCGTTGCAGGGAGGCGTCCGTGGCTGCATGCCGTGGGCTCCCGTGTGGGGCAGGGGGGCCGTGGAAGCAGCCCCAGACGATGGGTGGCTGACGCTGGCGGCGGTGGAAGAACCGTCGGGTCTCGCTGGCGAGTTGGGCCTGGCTGTGTGCTTTGCAAGCTGATCAAGGTCCTGTGTACGAGCAGAAGTTCGATGGTCACCGGGCGCTGTTGTTCACCCCGCCGGTGCCGGGCGGTGGCGTGTTGCTTCAGACCTGGCGGGGATCGTTGATTCAGGACCGATTCCCCGACCTTGTCGCGGCGGCAGTCGAGCAGCTGCCCGCCGGCCTGGTCCTCGATGGTGAGCTGCTCGTGTGGGATCCCGAGGCGGGTGCGCTCAGCTTCGAGGGGTTGCAGCGCCGGGCCGCTGCCCGTTCCCGCTCCGCGGCCACCCTCGCCGCCCGACTGCCGGCCTACTACGTCGCCTTCGACGTCCTGCAGGCCGACAGCCAGGAGCTGCTCCACCTGCCCTACCGGGACCGCCGCACACGCCTTCAGGCCCTCTTCACCGACCAGGCCCTGACCGCACCGTGGACGCTCTGCCCGATGACCACGGACCTTGCGACCGCGCGGGAATGGCTGGAGTCCTGGACGGATGTGTCCGGCGTGGAACGGATTCTGATCAAGGGCCAGGGCCAGCGCGACCTTCCTGGATATCGGGGTTGGACCAAGATCAGAAGACGGGACACCACCGAGGCCGTCATCGGCGCCGTCACCGGCACTCTCACCCGCCCGCAGCTCCTTGTGCAAGGCCGAGGTGCGCGACCTGGCGGTCGAACTCGCAGAGGAACTTGTCGATGCCCGCGCCGGAAGCGGCAATGGTGCGCAGCAGGGAGCGGTACTGGCTCATGGCAACAGCGGCCTGGAAGCCGTGGCCCATCACATCGCCCATGACCAGCAGGGTGCGGGAGTCCGGCAGGGGAATCGAGTCGTACCAGTCCCCGCCCACGAGGACGCTGCGGCCGGAGGGGAGGTAGCGGGCGGCCACTTCCACAGCGGGGTGGGGGGCGCGGGGTTCGGACAGCAGAGCCCGCTGGAGTTCCAGCGCCATGGTGTGTTCGTGGCTGTAGCGGCGCGCGCTGTCGATGGAGACGGCGGCCCGGCCGGCCAGCACCTGGAGCGTCACGAGATCGTCGTCGTCGCAGGGCTGCGATGCGTCGGCTCGACCCAGAAGGACGACGCCGACCGGGCGGCCTGCCGTGATCAGCGGGGTGATGAGAAGCGAGTGGATGCCGGCCGCCCGGAAGATCTTTGTCCGTTTGGGGTCCACGGTCACCTTCTGGAACAGCTCGTCCGAGGCCAGGTTGCCCAGCCATGGCCGCCCGCTGTCCAGGCACTGCCGTGTTGCGACGCCACGGGGAACGTCGACGTACGGTCCCGGTCCGCCAGCTGGTGCAGCACCCATTCCATCCCAGGGGGGTGCTGAGCCCCTGACCTTGCGCAGCCGCAAGAAGCCGGGAGGGGGTGGGGGAGCGCCGGTGAACTCCTCTTCGACGATCCCCACCGCGGCCATGTCGGCGAGCGAGGGGGCCAGGAAGTCGACCAGCTCCTGGCACGTGGTTTCGATGTCGAGTGTCGTCGTGCCGACGCGCTCGGCCGCGGCATCCAGCAGGGCAAGCCGCTGATGTGCGGCCTCCAGGTCGTCCAGATAGCGGCGCAGATTGCTGATCTCCACGCCAATCCCGCACAGACCCGCGTCCCGTCCCGGTAGATCCACCCGGTGATAGACCGCGCACCAGAGCCTCTGCCCCAGCGGCGAGGAGACCTCTGTCGTTCCGGCGATGGTTGCCTCCCGAAGCTGCCCGTCTGCGAGTACCTCGAACAGGACGTCGTCCGGGCTCTGGAGATCCGGCAGCACTTCCCCGAGTGTTCGTCCCAGGAACGGAGTGGCGGGCACGCCGCTGACCTGTACCCATGCCGGGTTGACGTACAGATGGCGCAGCTGCGCGTCGAGAACGACGATGGGGGCCAAGGTCCCCTCTACAAGCTGACGTGCCGGAAGGCCATCACCCTCCGGTCCGTGAGCCGCTCGGCGCCTATCTCGTGCGGCCGGACCGGAAGAACGAGCGGATCCGGCACGGCGGGATCGCCCACGTCCGACAGCGCATCCGGCCGTCACCGACACCGTCGAGGCCGGCGAGCAACACGGAACCAGCACCGACGCCGGAGTATTCGCCCGCAGCGGGGGACTCCTCGCCCTGGCCGCCGGCACCCGGCAGATGAAGGCAGACCGACTCGAAGGCATCAGTCCAGGAGGCGGCCCCCTGGCCTTTTGCCGCGCCCCCTGCACGCTGAGGTCGGCGAGCGCGGCGAGCTGGGTGGCGTCGAGTCGGTCGCGGCGCTGGCGTTGGTCGGCCACCCGCACCCCCGTCCGATGCGGCCCATCCGGAAGTGCTCGACATTGGCGTCGTCGATGATGTGCCCATGACCGACATCGATCAGTTGCTGGAAGACGTGGCTGCGAAGGCGCCCGAGGCCCTGCCCTTCGAGGGTGCCTGCCTGCTCGCTCCCGCGAGCGCGGAGGAGGTCGCACGGGCCGAGGCCGCCTTGGGGTTCACACTGCCCCCTCTGCTGGCCGGTCTGTACACCCGTGTCGCCAACGGCGGATTCGGCCCCGAGTCCGATCTGTTCCCGCTGCTCGACTCCGTCTCCAGCTACCTGGCCAGGCGGTCCGGCGGCCAGGCGGACGGCTGGGCCTGGCCGGAGGGCGTGCTGCCCATCGTCGACTGGGGCTGCTACATCCTCGCGTGCGTCGACTGCCGCGACGACGACGCGGCCGTGCTGCTCTTCGAACCCAATGCCGCTCTACCGGAGTTCGCCTGGTACGTCGATGCCCCCAGCCTCGTCGAGTGGCTGCGCGGATGGCTGGAGGGCACGGGGTGGTGGTACTGCAACGCGGAAGAAGAAGAGGACATGGCGCTCTGGCCGTACTACCGGGTCCGCACCGGCACCTGCTAGGGCCTGTGTGATGTCGTGATCAGTTCCTGGCTTCTGGCCTCTTCGCGAGGTGGAACCCAGTAGGACTGTGGTCGTGACGCGTAGGCAACT
>NZ_JBHWUO010000105.1:0-11084 GCF_042736975.1 Streptomyces sp. NPDC059989 | reverse complement strand
GCCATATCCAGCCCCTCCGGCGTTTGAGGAGCGGGGTGCGGGGCGGAGCCCCGGATCTTTTAGCCTCGCCGGCGTTTGAGGCGCGGGGTCTGGGGCGGAGCCCCAGGAGGCGGCGCCGCAGGTTACTTCGGGCTTCGGCGGCGGAGCACCCGCTTCGCGGCGACCACCAGCACCATGCCCCCCGCCAGAACAAGGGCCCCCTTCGTGAAGCTGCCCTCCCCGCCCGGCGAGGGCCCGGCCGGGGGGCCCGGCTGCGGGGCAGCGGTGGCCGAAGGGGCCGCCGAAGCCCCGCCGCGGGCGGCCAGCGGGACCGCGACGACCCGGCTCGCTTCGCCCTCCGCGCCGAACATCAGCGCCGAGCCGTCCGCCGCGTACGTCACCGACTCCGCCTGCCCCTGCCACGGCGCGTCCACCCGCTCGCCCTCCCCCTCCGGCCGCCCGTCCTTCCACGGATACGTGCGCGCCATGAAGTACCCCCGCACCGTCAGCCGGTTCCCGTCCGGCGAGAACGCCCCGTCCGTCACCCACGGCAGGTCCGCGATCCGCCGGAACACGTTCGGCCCCGAGGCCGAGAGCTGCTCCGGGCCCTCGTACAGCCCGCCCTTGCTCTCGTTCTTGCTCGCGATGTACACCCGCCCCGTCACCGGATGCACCATCAGCGCCTCCGCGTTCCGCGGCCCGTCGGCGTACCGCACCGTGAACTGCACCGCCTTGACGGTGGCATCGCCCAGTTCCTTCGGCTCCGGGAAGCGGTAGATCCACACGTGGTCCCAGGTCCCGTCCCGGTTGTCGCCGATGTCCCCGACGTACAGCTGCCCGTCCGGCCCCAGCGAGATCGCCTCGACGTCGCGCGGCGTCCCGATCCCGGTCAGCGTCACCCGGGCCACCGTCTTGCCCGTCGCCGAGTCCACCGCGTACACGTACGGGCCGTCGTCGCTGTCGTTGTGCGTCCAGTACACCCCCGGGTGGATCCGGCTGGCCGCCAGCCCGCTCGACTCCTTGATCCGCGGGTCGGCGATCGTGAAGGACGAGGCCGCGGGCGCCGGAGCCTCGGCCGCGAGGGCCGATCCACCCGGCAGCAGGACGAGGACGGCGGCGAGGACGGCGGCGAGCGCGGCGGCAGGGGCGGCGGAGGACGACAACAGGCGCATCCCCCCAGCCTGCCAGCCCGTCCGGCGTGTCCGGCATCACAGGGGTTTCTGTCGTGCGATCCGCGACGATGTCCGGATGCGTTTCATGTTCGTCGGTGACTCCATGACCATCGGACGCGCCGGCGATTACACCTGGCGCTACCGGATGTGGCAGCACCTGCACTCCACCCTCGACGGCCCCTACGAGATCGTCGGCCCGCGCAGCGCGCTGTACGAGACCTCCGCCGCCGCGCCCACCAGCGACGCCTACGCCGACCCCGGCTTCCCGCCGGACGCCCGCCGGCACCTGGCCGGCTGGGGCGAGGGCTGGCAGCACATGGCCCCCCTCATCGGCCCCGCCGTCCGCGCGGGCCGGGCGGACGTCCTGCTCGTCTCCCTCGGCCTGATAGACCTCGGCTTCTACACCGCCGCCGACGAGACCGCCGCCAACGCCCGCCGATTCATCGCGGCCGCGCGGGAGGCCCGCCCGGCCGTCCGGATGGTCCTCCTCCCCGTCATCCCGAACGTCCGGGCCGAGGAGGACGCCCCCTTCGCCGCCGAAGTGGCCCGGTTCAACGAGCTGCTGGCGAAGGCCGTCGCCGATCTGACGACCGCCGCCTCGCCGATCCTGCTGGCCGCGCGCCCGGAGGCGTACGAGATCGAGCACGACACCTACGACGGCACCCACCCCAACGCCTCCGGCGAGCACCGGCTGGCCGGGGAGTTCGCGGCGGTCCTGCACCAGGCGTGGGGGATCGGCGGCCCCTACCGCCGTGCCTAGGCCGTGCCTAGGCCGTGCCCTGCGGCCCCGGAAGGCCCTTGCTTCGAGTGCACTCGAAGCAGTTGGCTTGTGGCCCATGAAGTACACGCAGCTCGGACGCACCGGACTCAAGGTCAGCCGACTCGTCCTCGGCACCATGAACTTCGGTCCGCAGACCGACGAACCCACCAGCCACTCGCTCATGGACGCCGCGCTCGGCGCGGGCCTGAACTTCTTCGACACCGCCAACGTCTACGGATGGGGCGAGAACAAGGGCCGCACCGAGGAGATCATCGGCACCTGGTTCGCCCAGGGCGGCGGCCGGCGCGACAAGACCGTGCTCGCCACGAAGGTCTACGGGAACATGGGCACCGACGGGGCCCCGTGGCCCAACCACGACCGGCTGTCGGCGCTGAACATCCGACGGGCCGTCGAGGCCAGCCTCAAGCGGCTCCAGACCGACTACATCGACCTCTACCAGTTCCACCACGTCGACCGCCGGACCCCCTTCGAGGAGATCTGGCAGGCCGTCGACGTACTGATCCAGCAGGGCAAGATCCTCTACGCCGGCTCCTCCAACTTCCCCGGCTACAAGATCGCCCAGGCCAACGAGACGGCCGCCCGGCGCGGCGGCGTCGGCCTGGTCAGCGAGCAGTGCATCTACAACCTCGCCGAGCGGCGTGCGGAGATGGAGGTCATCCCGGCCGCGCAGGAGTACGGCCTCGGGGTCATCCCCTGGTCCCCGCTCCACGGCGGCCTGCTCGGCGGTGTCATCAAGAAGGAGGTCGAGGGCGGCCGCCGCGCCTCCGGCCGGTCCGCGGACGCGCTGGCCAACACCGCGGTACGGGCGCAGGTGCAGGCGTACGAGGACCTGCTCGACAAGCACGGCCTGGAGCCGGGCGAGACGGCGCTGGCCTGGCTGCTGACCCGGCCCGGGGTGACCGGCCCGATCGTCGGCCCGCGCACGGCCGAGCAGCTGGAGAGCGCGCTGCGCGCCCTGGAACTGGAGCTGAGCGAGGAGGTCCTGTCCGCCCTGGACGAGATCTTCCCGGGTCCCGGCCCGTCCCCGGAGGCCTTCGCCTGGTGACCGGGTGGCCGCTCGTACGGCGGCCGCCGCCGGCTCTTGTTACGGCTACTGCCGCTACTGCCCGACGGCGGCCGCCACGGCCACGACGACGAACATCAGCACGAGCACACCGGCCATCACACGGTTTCTGGTCTTGGGATCCACCCGTCGAGCCTAACGCGGCCGCCGGGTGCCCGAGCACCGGCCCTCAGCCTTCGAGGGGCCAGGACCCTACGGTCTCGTAGCGGGGCTGCTCGCGGGGCACACCGCTGACGGGCAGGTGGCTGCGGACCAGGCTGAGCGTGCCGACCTGCCAGGGCGTGCCCTCGAAGCCGGCGAGGGCCTCCAGGTACGGGTGCAGGTGGGTGGCGGTGTCGCGGCTGCGGGCCAGGGTGAGGTGCGGGGTGTACCGGCGGTGCTGGTCCATCGGCACCCCGGCCCGGCGGGCGGCGGCGTCGGCCCGCTCGGCGAGCATCCGCAGGGCGGCGAGGTCCCCGGCGGCCCCGGTCCACAGGGCGCGCTCCCCGAAGTGCCCGGAGCCGTGCAGGCGCAGCGCGAAGGGCGCGGTCCGGTGGGCGGCGCGGGCGAGCCGGGCGTGGAGCTCGGGGAGCAGCTCGTCCCGTACCTCGCCCATGAAGGCGAGCGTGAAGTGCCAGCCGGCCTCCGCGGCCCACGTCAACCGGTCGTCGCGCAGCGGCCGCACGGCCTCCCGCAGCTCGGCGACGGCCGCGTCGGGCGGCAGGACGGCGGCGAACAGTCTCATACGACGAGCCTAGCGGCGGCGCCGGGCCGGGGTGCGGCTCCGGGTGCGGGTCCGCTGCCGGGGCTCCGCCCCAGACCCGCGCCTCAAACGCCGGCGAGGCTTGATTTGCCTCCGGCGGCGCCTCAAACGCCGGCGGGGCTGAAATTGCCCTGCGGGCAATCCAGCCCGCCACATCCAGCCCCGCCGGCGTTTGAGGCGCGGGGGTCCGGGGGCTGGCCCCCGGCAACGGCGCCGCACCGGTACGCGGCGGGGCTAGCGCAGCGGCAGGGCTCAGGCCACCGCCACCAGTTCGCGGCGGCGCGAAGCGGCCGGGACGAACGCCACCCCCCGCCGGTGCACCTGCAACCGGAGGTTGCCCACGCGGGCCAGGACCACCGCGATGGCGACCCCCGCGGCCAGGGAGATCACGCCGCCCGAGGCCATGCCGACCCGCGCGCCGTACGTGTCCGTGATCCAGCCCATCAGCGGGGCCCCCAGCGGGGTGCCGCCGGTGAAGACCATCATGAACAGCGCCATGACCCGCCCCCGCATCTCGGGGTCGGTCGCCATCTGCACGCTGGAGTTGGCCGTGACGTTGACCGTCAGGCCGAAGATCCCGATCGGCACCATCAGCGCCGCGAACAGCCAGAAGCCGGGCGCGAAGGCGGTCACGAGCAGCAGTACCGAGAACAGCACCGCCGCCGCCACCAGCAGCCGCAGGCGGGACAGTCCGCGCCGGGCCGCGAGCAGGGCGCCCGCCAGGGAGCCGGCCGCGATCAGGGTGTTGAAGAGCCCGTACGTGCCCGCGTCCCCGTGGAACACGTTGCTCACGAACGCCGACAGCCAGATCGGGAAGTTGAACCCGAAGGTCCCGATGAAGCCGACCAGCACGATCGGCCAGATCAGCTCGGGGCGGCCCGCGACGTAGCGCAGGCCCTCCCGCAGCTGCCCCTTGGCACGCGGCTGCGTCTCGACCGGGTGCAGCTCATTGGCCCGCATCAGCAGCAGGCCCGCGATGGGCGCCGCGAAGGACAGTCCGTTCAGCAGGAAGGCCCAGCCGGAGCCGACGGCGGTGATCAGCACACCGGCGATCGCCGGGCCGACCAGCCGCGCGGACTGGAAGTTGGCCGAGTTCAGGCTGACGGCGTTGGCGAGCTGCTCCTTGCCGACCATCTCGGAGACGAAGGTCTGCCGGGCCGGGTTGTCCACGACGGTGACCAGGCCGAGCAGGAAGGCGGCGAGGTAGACGTGCCACACCTGGACGTGTCCCGCCAGGGTGAGGACGGCGAGGGCGACGCCGGTCAGGCCCATCGCGCCCTGCGTGGCGATCAGCAGCGGCCGCTTCGGCAGCCGGTCGGCGAGTACGCCTCCGTAGAGGCCGAACAGCAGCATCGGCAGGAACTGCAGCGCGATGGTGATGCCGACGGCGGAGGCGGAGCCGGTCAGGGAGAGGACCAGCCAGTCCTGGGCGATGCGCTGCATCCAGGTCCCGGTGTTCGAGACGACCTGGCCGGTCGCGAAGAGCCGGTAGTTCCGGATCTTCAGCGAGCTGAACATCGAGTTCTTGCCCGCGGATGGAGCGGATGCAGCGGATGGAGCGGATGGAGCGGATGCGGAGGAAGCCGCGGTCGTGGTGGTGGATGTGTGGCCGGGTGCGGAGTCTGCTCCGGTTCCCGTACTCAAAAGCGTTCGCCTCCTGGCGTCGTTCCTTACAAGTGCGCGAGCTTCTCCAGGACGGGCGCGGCCTCGCGCAGCTTGGCCCACTCGTCCTCGGTCAGCTCGGCCGCGAGCCCGGCCAGGAAGGCATTGCGCTTGCGGCGGCTCTCTTCGAGCATCGCCTCGGCTGTCTCCGTCTGGCGGACCACCTTCTGGCGGCGGTCGTCGGGATGCGGCTCCAGCGTGACCAGTCCCTTGGCCTCCAGCAGCGCGACGATGCGTGTCATCGACGGCGGCTGGACGTGCTCCCGGCGGGCCAGCTCGCCAGGCGTGGCCTGGCCGCACCGGGCGAGGGTGCCGAGGACCGACATCTCGGTCGGGCTCAGCGACTCGTCGACGCGCTGGTGCTTCAGGCGCCGGCCCAGTCGCATCACGGCGGAGCGGAGATCGTTCACGGCGGCAGCGTCGTCGCCATGGGAGAGGTCATGCATGTATTTAGAGTAACTCATTACTCTAGCTAAGGAAAACCGGTTAAACCGGCCACTGGCCGGGGTCACTCGTACGGGTGAGTCGGGCGCGGAAAGTGACACGCGTACACGCCGTCTGCCCCGACCCTTTCGGCATGGGGACACATGTGCTGAGCATGCGCATAGACGGGGAGCTCCTCGACAGGCTCCGGACTCATGCCGCCAAACGCGGAATGAGCGTCCAGGACTACGTGGTCCGGACGCTCATTCGCGATGACTTCGACGAGCGCTTCAAGGCGGCCGTCGACGAGACGGAGAAGTTCTACGGGCTGACGTGAGCCCTGGCGTGAGCCTTACGTGAGGCCGAGCGCCGGCATCGCGTAGTAGAAGACGAACACCGCCGACACGACGTACATGGCCACCGGGACCTCGCGGCCCCGGCCGGTCGCCAGGCGCAGCGCGCAGAAGCTCACGAAGCCGATGCCGATGCCGTTGGTGATCGAGTAGGTGAAGGGCATCATCACCATGGCCAGGAAGGCCGGTACGGCGATGGTGAAGTCGCTCCAGTCGATGTCCTTGACCGAGCCCGCCAGGATCAGGAAGCCGACCGCCACCAGGGCGGGGGTGGCCGCCTGGGACGGGACCATGGTGGCGAGCGGGGTGAGGAAGAGCGCCACGGCGAAGAGGCCGCCCGTCACGACGTTCGCCAGACCCGTGCGGGCGCCCTCGCCGACTCCGGCCGTGGACTCCACGAAGCAGGTCGTGGCCGAGGAGGAGGTCGCGCCGCCCGAGGCGACGGCCAGGCCGTCGACGAGCAGGACCCGGTTGATCCCGGGGAACTCGCCGGTCTTCTTGTCGATCAGCTTCGCCTCGTCGCCGACGCCCAGGATCGTGCCCATGGCGTCGAAGAAGCAGGACAGCAGCACGGTGAAGACGAAGAGGACGCCGGTCAGCATCCCGACCTTCTCGAAGCCGCCGAAGAGGCTGACCTGGCCGACGAGCCCGAAGTCGGGCGCGGCCACCGGGTTGCCCGGCCACTCGGGGACCGTGAGGCCCCAGGCGGCGGCGGGCAGCTGGGTGATCAGCTGGACGGCGACCGCGATGACGGTCATCACCACGATGGAGATCAGGATCGCGCCCGGCGTCTTGCGGATCAGCAGGGCGAGGGTCAGCAGCACGCCGACGACGAAGATCAGTACGGGCCAGCCGAGCAGGTGGCCGCCCGTGCCGAGCTGGAGCGGGACCGTGGTGTGCGCGACGTCGGGGATGCGGGTGACGAAGCCCGAGTCGACCAGGCCGATCAGCATGATGAACAGGCCGATGCCGATGGCGATGCCCTTGCGCAGGCCGAGCGGCACGGCGTTCATGACCCGCTCGCGCAGGCCGGTGGCGACCAGCAGCATCACGACGAAGCCGGCCAGGACCACCATGCCCATGGCGTCGGCCCAGCTCATGCGGGGGGCGAGCTGGAGGGCGACGACGGTGTTGACGCCGAGGCCGGCGGCGAGCGCGATCGGGACGTTGCCGATGACACCCATGAGGAGGGTGGAGAACGCGGCCGTCAGGACGGTGGCGGTGACGAGCTGGCCGCCGTCGAGTTGGTGCCCGTACATGTCCTTCGCGCTGCCGAGGATGATCGGGTTCAGCACGATGATGTAGGCCATCGCGAAGAAGGTCGCGAAGCCGCCGCGGACCTCGCGGGCGACGGTCGAGCCGCGCTCGGAGATCTTGAAGTAGCGGTCCAGTCCTCCGGAGGGTTCCTGGGGGGAAGGCTCCGGGACGGTGGGCGTGGAGGCGGGGGCCGGGGTGCTCATACGGTCCTCAGTGGGTGGTTCATACGAAGAAAATGGGCCTCGCCCAGACCGTTTCAGTATGAACACATGAACGAAGGGGCGTCCATCTCCGCGCGTAGACCCCCGATCGGCGCGCCTAGACTTGGCCACATGGCGAAATGGACTCCGAAGCACGAGGCGCCCGAGCCCCTTGAGGGTCCGGTCGTCCCCACCATCACCGGGGGCACGATCCTCTGGTTCGTCCTCTTCGTCGTCCAGCTCCCCTTTTACGGGTGGTTCGCGGACCGGGACCTGCTGTGGTGGGTCTGGACCTGCGCGGCCGGAGGCTTCCTCGGCCTCATCGGCATCTGGTACGTCCGGGGGCGCGACGCGGCCCTGAAGCGCCACGCGGCGGAGGCCGCCGCTGCCGAAGCCGATGCCGATGCCGCCGCCGGGCAGGCGGACGCGCCGCCGACTGCCTCCTAGGCTTCCTGGGCCGCCCGGGCCTCCCTGGCGCGGGCGCGCCGTACCGGCCCCCGCCGCGGGTGGACGCCGGTGGATACCAGGGGACGATTCGGGTCATCCTGAGGTCGGATCTTCCGGCTTCTCGGCGGGTGAACTGTTCGAACCCCCTTTACCGTCGAAAGCATGACGCAGCGGGCGAAGATCGAATCCGACGGGCCTGAGCCGGGCGGCGGCGGCCCCGGCGCCGGCACCGCCATCGACGCCGGGGCCGAGCTGGACCCCGTACACCCGATGCGCCCGCCCGCGCCCAGATTCAAGCCCGGCGGTCTGACCACCGCCGAGGTCGCCGAGCGCGTCGCGCGCGGCGACGTCAACGACGTGCCCGTCCGCAGCAGCCGCTCCACCGCCGACATCGTCCGCGCCAACGTCTTCACCCGCTTCAACGCGATCATCGGCGTCCTGTGGGTGATCATGCTCTTCGTCGCGCCGATCCAGGACAGCCTCTTCGGCTTCGTGATCATCGCGAACACCGGCATCGGCATCATCCAGGAACTGCGCGCCAAGAAGACCCTCGACGGCCTCGCCGTCATCGGCGAGGCCAAACCCAGCGTGCGCCGCGACGGCCGCACCGCCGAGATCTCCACCTCCGAGATCGTCCTCGGCGACGTCATCGAACTCGGCCCCGGAGACAAGGTCGTCGTCGACGGCTCCGTCGGCGAGGCCGACGGCCTGGAGATCGACGAGTCCCTGCTCACCGGCGAGGCCGACCCCGTCCTGAAGAAGCCCGGCGACCAGGTCATGTCCGGCTCCTTCGTCGTCGCCGGCGGCGGCGCGTTCACCGCCACCAAGGTCGGCCGCGAGGCCTACGCCGCCCAGTTGGCCGAAGAGGCCTCCCGCTTCACGCTCGTCCACTCCGAGCTGCGCTCCGGCATCTCCACCATCCTCAAGTACGTCACCTGGATGATGATCCCGACCTCCATCGGCCTGATCATCAGCCAGCTCCTCGTCAAGGACAACAACCTCAAGGACTCCATCGCCCGCACCGTCGGCGGCATCGTCCCGATGATCCCCGAGGGCCTCGTCCTCCTCACCTCCGTGGCCTTCGCGATCGGCGTCATCCGGCTCGGCCGCAAGCAGTGCCTGGTCCAGGAACTCCCCGCCATCGAGGGCCTCGCCCGCGTCGACGTGGTCTGCCTCGACAAGACCGGCACCCTCACCGAGGGCGGCATGGACGTCACCGAGCTCCGCCCGCTCGGCGGCGCGGAGGCCTCGTACGTCAAGAAGGTGCTCGGCGCGCTCGGCGAATCCGACCCGCGCCCCAACGCCAGCCTCCAGGCGATCATCGACGCCTACCCCGACAGCGCGGAGTGGCGCTGCACCGAGTCGCTGCCCTTCTCCTCCGCCCGCAAGTACAGCGGCGCCAGCTTCAGCGAGGGCGACGGCGAGAACAACACCTGGCTGCTCGGCGCCCCCGACGTCCTGCTCCCCGCCGGGGATCCGGCCCTCGACGAGATCAACGACCTCAACGAGCAGGGCCTACGGGTCCTCCTGCTGGCCCGCTCCGCCCGCGAGCTCGACGACGCGGCCGTGGCCACCGGGGTCAGGCCGACCGCACTCGTCGTCCTGGAGCAGCGGCTGCGCCCCGACGCCGCCGACACCCTGCGCTACTTCGAGGACCAGGACGTCAAGGCGAAGGTCATCTCCGGCGACAACGCGGTCTCGGTCGGCGCGGTCGCCGGCAAACTCGGCCTGCCGGGCGCGGAGAACACCGTCGACGCCCGCAAGCTCCCCGCCGAGCAGGCCGGCATGGCCCAGGTCCTCGACGCCAACTCCGTCTTCGGCCGCGTCACCCCGCAGCAGAAGCGGGACATGGTCGGAGCGCTCCAGTCCAAGGGCCACACGGTCGCGATGACGGGCGACGGCGTCAACGACGTCCTCGCCCTCAAGGACGCCGACATCGGCGTCTCGATGGGCTCCGGCTCGGAAGCCACCCGCGCCGTCGCGCAGATCGTCCTCCTCAACAACAGCTTCTCCACCCTCCCCTCGGTGGTCGCCGAGGGCCGCCGCGTCATCGGCAACATCACCCGCGTCGCCACCCTCTTCCTCACGAAGACGGTCTACTCCGTCCTCCTCGCGATCCTGGTGGTCTGCTCCCAGGTCGAATACCCCTTCCTCCCCCGCCACCTGACCCTCCTGTCCACGCTCACCATCGGCATCCCGGCCTTCTTCCTCGCCCTGGCCCCGAACAAGGAGCGCGCGAAGCCGCACTTCGTGAAACGGGTGATGCGCTACGCGATCCCCGGCGGCTTCATCGCGGCGACGGCCACCTTCATCACGTACCTGATCGCCCGCGCCCACTACGCCGGCCCGGACGCCCTCAAGGCGGAGACGAGCGCGGCGACCCTGACCCTGTTCCTGACCTCGATGTGGGTCCTGGCGATCATCGCGCGCCCGTACACGTGGTGGCGGGTCGCCCTGGTCGGCGCGATGGGCGGGGCGTTCCTGATCGTCCTCGTCGTGCCGTGGCTCCAGGAGTTCTTCCAACTCAAGCTGGAGGGCGTCACGATGCCGTGGATCGCGGTCGCGATCGCGGCGGGCGCGGCCGCCCTGATCGAGTTCACGTTCAGGTGGGTGGACCACAAGTTCCCGGCGTAACGGGCGGTCCTGGCTTCGGCGGGTCGTGCGCCTCAATCGCCGGCGGGGCTGGGTTTGTGCCCCGCGGGTGGGGCCGGAGCGGGGCTTGGGGCGGTGCCCCTCCGGAGTGTCTCCTCGTCCTCGCGCACGAAGGCCGGCTTCGTGGCGTAAGCCCTGGTTGCGCGCTCGTCCTGCGGGGACCCTCCTGCGTGTCCCCACCCCAACCCCCACTCCGGCCCCACCCGGCCCACGCTTCGAATCGACTCCCCCCACACCCAGGGCCGGGGCCCTTGCCTGCGGGGGGGTGCCCCTATCACTTTGGTCAAGGTGGATGGGTGCTGGTTCGGGCGTCTGGAACGATGTGCCTGTGCATGCTGATGATCAGGTTGGCG
>NZ_JBHWUO010000104.1:0-11651 GCF_042736975.1 Streptomyces sp. NPDC059989 | reverse complement strand
GGGCTATAGACAGCCCCGCCGGCGTTTGGGGCGCGGGGGTCCGGGGGCGGAGCCCCCGTAGCGGCGCCGGGCGCTTACAGCGGTTCCGCCGTGCAGCGGTCGCGGAGAGCCGCGTATTCGGCGTCCGTCAGGAGGCCCGCGCTGTGGAGCTCGCTCAGGTGACGGAGGCGTTCGTCGCCCGAGCGGGGCCGGGGGACGGACGCCACCGGGGTGCGGCTGCGCAGGGCGGCGAGGACCGTCGCCGCGAACGGGAGCGATTCGTGCACCGCGCCGTAGCCCACGCCGAAGACGGCCGTCGCCAGGTCGTGGTCCGGACGCGGGTCGGCGGCCGTGTCCCGGACCAGGAGCCGCAGGTGGCCGCCCGGGCCGTCCGGGGAGCTCCACTCGACCCCGGTCAGCGCGGACAGCGGGTACCGCTGGTCGCCCGCCTTCCACTTGGTGCTGGTGGCGCCCGTACGGGACCAGTGGAAGGTGACGGCGGAGCCGTCGAAGCCGACCCGCGCGTCGTACGCCTTCAGGTGCACCGGCGGCTGCGGGGCGGCGACCAGGAACCGGTCCGCCGGCTCGGCGGCATCCGGCCCCAGCCGGGACCGCAGCGCATCGGCGAAGGCGGCGGCACGCGGCGCCCGTTCGCCCGGCAGCACCAGCCGGTACGGATCGCAGGCCTCCTTCAGCTGGCCCGCGGCGGCCTCCATCAGCGGATCCGCGCCCGGCCGCGGCACGGCACGCAGCACCACCGTGTCCCGCCTGCCGGCGGTCACGGTCACCTCGGACACCGCTTCCAGGGGGATCCTGCGCGAGCCGAGGGCGTGAAAAAGCCTCGGAGCCAGCGGTGTTCTTATCCCCCGTGCGAAGCGGATGAGCACCGAGTCCGAGTCGAACTCCCAGACGGCATGGTTTCCGGCCAGTACGTCACCCATGCGGCTCATGGTAAAGGGAGGCGGGCCCGCGCGTCCCCCTCGTTGCGGAGCCCGTTTTCCGGGCCTCTACGCGCGTCAGTCCTGCTCTGCCCCGGAAAATCCGCGTCGGCACGTGTCGTCCCCGGTCGCGCAGACAACGGAACCGAATGCGCCGGTTCCGATCTTGGCGAAGTTGTCCACCGAGTCGGTACCTGGCGCGAAATAGCCGGTGTGGCTCTTGGCCGTCGCCGAGGACAGCAGCCGCGCACCGAACTCCGGGGACACCGGGTCGGCCCCGTGGCCCAGCCCGCCGACCTCCAGGTGCGGTACGTCCGCGATCCAGTCGCCCTCGTCCCGCGTGGCCCACACCCGGGCCGAGGTGTGCAGTCCGGCGACGTTCTGCGTGCGCATCCCGGGGCTGCCCGCGACCACCACGTCCGTGACGCGGTGCGGCAGTTCGTGCGCGGCGACCCCGCACACCACCGATCCGTAGCTGTGGCAGAACAGCGCCACGGTCGAGCCCCCGGGCAGGGCGGTGGTCAGCGTCTTCAGCCGGGCGGCTCCGTCGACGGCCATGCGACCGGTGGCGGCGTCCATGCCGACCCCGGTGGGCGCGACGTAGCCGGCCCAGGCGATGACCGCCGTTCCGCTGTCCGGCGCGGCCGCGCGCTGGGCCTCGTACAGGGACTCGGCCATGCCGACGGGGGCGGTGAAGCGGCGCTGGGTGCGCTCGAAGGTGATCAGGTCGGTGTCGACGCCGGGGACGATCACCGAAACCCGGCGGGCCCGGTCCAGGTCGCCGAACACCTCGGCGACCAGGCCGCCGCCGGTGGGGTCGAAGGTGAGGATCTGCCGGCCGGGCGTGGCGAGCGAGGCGAAGCGGTGGGCGCGGCGGATGGCCTCGGCCCGGTCGGAGGGGGTCAGGGAGACGTCGCGGCCGCGCGCCTCCTCGACCTGGCCGGCCTGCTGCAGGCCCCGAAGGTTGGCCCGGTAGCGGGTGGCGGCGGGGGCCCCTTCGAGGTTGCCCACGACGAAGGGGTAGCCGTCGGCGAGCCGGGCCCGCTGGGCGCCGTCGAGGCTGCCGAAGAAGCGGGCCACCGTCCGTACGGGCGCGTTCGCGGGCGGTACGGGGCGGCCGTCGATCCGGGCCTGTGCCCAGGCGGCGAGCGCGGCGGCCCGCAGCGGGGTGCCGCCCTCGGGCCGGTGCACGGCCGTCCAGCCGGTGGTGGCCAGCATGACGAAGACCACCGCGAGCGCGAGCAGGGTGCGCAGGGCGGCAGGGCGCGGGTCGGCGCCGGGAGCGGTGGAGTGGGCGAGGCCGGGCAGGTTCACTGGGACCAGCGTAGGAGACCCCTTCCGGCCGTGGCGCGCCGGGTGACGGGGCTCACGGCCGACCGTGGGACGGAACGGTCGTGCGCCTCGGCCGAACGCCGGCGGATCTGTTATGGGCAGCCCTGGCGCCACGATCGGCCCGGTCAGGCCCGGACCGCGACGGGCGCGTCCCGCCAGTCGGCGGCCAGGGCCGGGCCGATCTGGTCGAGGTAGGCCTCCGTCATCCGCCGGATCGCCGCCACGCTGGTGTCCTGGCCCTGGCCCCACAGCCGCCCGGTGACCCTCATCACGCCCGAGAACGCGGCGACGGCGACCCGCGGCCGCGGATCGGCGTCCACGTCCAGGCCCTCGCGGTCGGCGACCAGCCGCGCGATGCGCTCCTCCAGGGCGGTGGAGCGACGCAGGTGCACGGCGAGCAGCGCCGGGGTGGACTCGATCAGCTGGTAGCCGCGCATGTAGAGGTCGACGGGGACCACCTCGGAGATGGCCTCCTCGACGGTGTCCCAGGCGGCGAGCACCGCGCCGCGCATGGCCGCGAAGGGGCCCTCGGCGGCCGGTCGGGCCCGCAGCTCGGCCAGGAAGTGCGACTCGACCAGGTCCTGGACGGCGAAGGCGACCTCTTCCTTGTTGGCGAAGTAGCGGAAGAAGGTGCGCTGGGACACGTCCACGGCGTCGGTGATCTCGTCGACGGTGGTCTGCTCGTACCCCTGGGAGACGAAGAGCAGCAGGGCGGCGCGCAGCAGCGCGTCCCGGGTGCGCCTCTTCTTGCGCTCGCGCAGCCCGCCCGCCGGCTCGGGCCGCTCGTCGATCGTCACTGAGAGGTCCTTTCCGAGGCTGGATCTGACGCTGAGTGAGCGGTCAGGGTACCCGTGACCGCAGTGGCGGCGGCTGCCTCGTTGAGCCGTTTGGACAGGACGGCCGGCAACTCTTTCGGGGACAACCGGCGCGGCGCGGCCGCCCCCGATCACCCCGGAGCGCGTGGGGAGCGCCGCCGCGGGCGGGTGCGCGGCCCCGTCGGAGGCGTCAACTCCGTACGTATGAGGGCCCCGCCGGATGGTTCCCGCGGGGCCGTCGCCTATCAGGGTGGACCCGCCCGCCGCCTCTTCCGCCCGGCCGTCGGCCCAGGTCAGCGTGGTGTCGGCGGAGCTCGGGAAACGGTCCGGGGCACGCCCGTCCACAAGGAGTTGACCCGTCATGCGTACGTGGAGCACCACTTTCGCCGTCATCGGCCTGGTCCTCAGCGCCCTCATCCCGAGCACGTCCGGCGCGGCGCACGCCGCCGGCCCGGCCACGCTCGGCGCCTGTGCGACCGGACAGCTGTGCCTGTGGGCGAAGCCGGAGTTCAAGGGCGCCCGGCAGACACACGAGCTGAGCACCCTGGACATCAACAGCTGCACCGCCCTGCCCGCCGGGACCAGCGCCCAGTCCCTCGCCAACCGGACCGGCCGCCCGGTGACCACGTACCAGTCGGCGGTGTGCGCGGAGACCGGCGAGTTCCAGACCTACCCGGGTGACGGGGTCTGGCTGCCCCAGTCGCCCTACCAGGTGAGGGCGTTCAAGGTGTGGGAGACGTAACCCCGCGCGGCGCCGGGGCGGCGGCGGGCTGCTCGGCCGGACCGGCTGCCGCTGCCGCCCCTGCCGCCCCTGCCGCCCCTGCCGTTCCGCCGCCCAGGGCCGCGACCTCGGCGCGCAGCGCCCGTACCTCTCCCTGGAGTTCCCGGATGGCCGCCAGCTGGAGCCGTTCCACCTGGTCGTCGCGCTCGAAGCGGGCGATGAACCAGGCGGCGATGTTGGCGGTCACCACACCGAGCAGGGCGATCCCCGACAGCATCAGGCCGACGGCGAGGACCCGGCCCAGGCCGGTGGTGGGGGAGTGGTCGCCGTACCCGACCGTGGTCATGGTGGTGAAGGACCACCACACGGCGTCGCCCAGGTTCTTGATGTTCCCGTCCGGGGCGTCGCGCTCCACGCTCAGCACGGCGAGCGAGCCGAACATCAGCAGGCCCACGACGGCCCCGGCCACGTAGGTCGTGAGCCGGACCTGCGGAGCCATCCGGGCCCGCCGGCCCACCAGCAGCAGGGTGGCGACCAGCCGCAGCAGCCGCAGCGGCTGGACCAGCGGCAGCACCACGGCCCCCAGGTCCAGCCAGTGGGTCCGTACGAAGAGCTTGCGGTCCGCGGCGAGCCCCAGCCGCACCAGGTAGTCGGCGGCGAAGGCCCCCCACACCACCCACTCGGCGTGCGTGCACGCCCGGTGCACCGCCGGATCCGCGTCGGGCGCGACGATGGGCACCGCGTAGGCCACGGCGAAGGTCACGGCGAGCACCAGCAGGGGAGCCTGTGTACGGCGCTCCCAGCGCGCCTGGGGGGAGGGTTCCTTCATGCGAAGCATCGTAAGGAACGCGTAAAGCGGAGGTGCCCCCCGGCAAGGCCGGGGGGCACCTCTCACGCGGGCTCACCGGCCCGCCCTCACTCCGTCCGGCTCGCCGCAGGCGTCAGGCGTCGCCGCCCGCCGCGCCGGGGTCGGCCGCCGTCACGTCCAGCAGCTGGTAGCGGTCGACCGCCTGCTTGAGCACCGAGCGGTCGATCTTCCCCTCCTTGGCGAGCTCGGTGAGCGTCGCCAGGACCACCGACTGGGCGTCGATGTGGAAGAAGCGCCGGGCCGCGCCGCGCGTGTCCGCGAAGCCGAAGCCGTCCGCGCCCAGCGAGGTGTACGAGCCGGGCACCCACCGCGAGATCTGGTCGGGAACGGACCGCATCCAGTCCGAGACCGCCACGAACGGCCCCTCCGCACCCGACAGCTTCCGCGTCACGTACGGGACGCGCTGCTCCTCCTCCGGGTGCAGCAGGTTGTGCTCCTCCACCTCGACGGCCTCGCGGCGCAGCTCGTTCCAGGAGGTCGCCGACCAGACGTCCGCCCGCACGTTCCAGTCGGCCGCCAGGATCCGCTGTGCCTCCAGCGCCCACGGCACCGCCACGCCCGAGGCCATGATCTGCGCCCCGATGGTGCCGGAGGTGCCCTGCGACACCCGGTGGATGCCCTTCAGGATCCCGTCCACGTCGACGTCCGCCGGCTCGGCCGGGTGCTGGATCGGCTCGTTGTAGACCGTCAGGTAGTAGAAGACGTCCTCGGCCTCCGGGCCGTACATCCGCCGCAGACCGTCCTGGACGATGTGCGCGATCTCGTACCCGTAGGCCGGGTCGTACGCCACGCAGCCCGGGTTCGTCGACGCCAGCAGCTGGGAGTGGCCGTCGGCGTGCTGGAGGCCCTCACCCGTCAGGGTGGTCCGGCCGGCGGTCGCGCCCAGGACGAAACCGCGCGCCAGCTGGTCGGCCATCTGCCAGAACTGGTCACCGGTGCGCTGGAAACCGAACATCGAGTAGAAGACGTAGACCGGGATCAGCGGCTCGCCGTGCGTCGCGTACGCCGAACCCGCGGCGATCAGCGAGGCCGTGCAGCCAGCCTCCGAGATGCCGTCGTGCAGCATCTGGCCGGTCGGGGACTCCTTGTACGCGAGCAGCAGGTCGCGGTCGACCGCCTCGTACTGCTGGCCCAGCGGGTTGTAGATCTTGGCGCTCGGGAAGAAGGCGTCCATGCCGAAGGTGCGGTACTCGTCGGGCGCGATCAGCACGAAGCGCTTGCCGATCTCCTTGTCCCGCATCAGGTCCTTCAGGATGCGCACGAAGGCCATCGTGGTGGCGATCGACTGCTGCCCCGAGCCCTTCTTGGCCGCCGCGTAGGCCTTGTCGTCCGGCAGCTGCAGCGGCTTCGCGCGCACCACGCGGGTCGGCACGTAGCCGCCGTGCGCGCTGCGCTGGTCGTGCATGTACTGGATCTCGGGCGAGTTGCGGCCCGGGTGGTAGTACGGCGGCGCGCCGTTCTCCAGCTGGGCGTCGGTGATCGGGATGTGCAGGCGGTCGCGGAAGCGCTTGAGGTCGTCGACCGTCAGCTTCTTCATCTGGTGCGTCGCGTTGCGGCCCTCGAAGTTCGGGCCGAGGGTCCAGCCCTTGACCGTCTGGGCCAGGATCACCGTCGGCTGGCCCTTGTGGGCCTTGGCCGCCGCGTAGGCCGCGTAGACCTTCTTGTGGTCGTGACCGCCGCGGCCCAGGTGCTGGATCTGGTAGTCGGTCATGTTCTCGACCATCGCGCGCAGCCGGTGGTCGCCGCCGAAGAAGTGCTCGCGGATGTACGCGCCCGACTCGGTGGCGTACGTCTGGAACTGCCCGTCGGGGGTGGTGTTCATCTTGTTGACCAGGATGCCGTCGCGGTCCTGGGCCAGCAGCGGGTCCCAGGAGCGGTCCCAGATCAGCTTGATGACGTTCCAGCCGGCACCGCGGAACTGCGACTCCAGCTCCTGGATGATCTTGCCGTTGCCGCGCACCGGGCCGTCGAGGCGCTGGAGGTTGCAGTTGACGACGAAGGTCAGGTTGTCGAGGCCCTCGCGGGCGGCGATGGACAGCTGGCCGAGCGACTCCGGCTCGTCCATCTCGCCGTCGCCGAGATACGCCCAGACGTGGGACTTGGAGGTGTCCGCGATCCCGCGCGCCTCCATGTACCGGTTCATCCGGGCCTGGTAGATCGCACCGAGCGGGCCGAGGCCCATCGAGACGGTCGGGAACTCCCAGAAGTCCGGCATCAGCCGCGGGTGCGGGTAGCTGGACAGGCCGTACGGGGCCTTCGACTTCTCCTGGCGGAACGCGTCGAGCTGCTGCTCGGAGAGCCGGTCCAGGAGGTAGGCGCGCGCGTAGATGCCGGGGGAGGCGTGGCCCTGGAAGAAGATCTGGTCGCCGCCGTCACCCTCGTCCTTGCCCCGGAAGAAGTGGTTGAAGCCCACGTCGTAGAGGGAGGCGGAGGAGGCGAAGGTGGCGATGTGGCCGCCGACGCCGATACCGGGGCGCTGGGCGCGCGAGACCATGACGGCCGCGTTCCACCGCGTGGCGTTCAGGACCTTGCGCTCGATCTCCTCGTTGCCGGGGAAGAACGGCTCGTCCTTGGTGGCGATCGTGTTGACGTAGTCCGTGCTGCGCATCTCGGGCACGGCCACGCGCTTTTCACGGGCGCGCTCGATCAGGCGCAGCATCAGGTAGCGGGCACGTTCACGGCCGCGCTCGTCGACCGCTGCGTCCAGGGAGTCGAGCCACTCCTGCGTCTCCTCCGGATCGAAGTCCGGGACCTGACTCGGCAGGCCGCCAATGATGATCGGATTGCGATCGGATGCGGAAGCCACGCTGTTCCTTCGCTGTCGGGGGAGTCGTGCTGTACCCGTGTCTGGGGGGCGCCGCCTCCCATGGTCTTACGCTCGGCCGAAATCGTCATCTTTACCGCTGGGTATTCCCTGGAGTCGGCAGGGGAGCCCGGGGATGAGGGGATCGGAGGCGGTCCGGCCAAACCGCAACCCTACGCCCAGACCGGTCAACGACTTCGTAAGGACGTTCGTCCCTCAAACAGGTAGGAAAGTCCTCATGCGTTGCCGATGATGCCGAATGAGCTGGAATGGTGTGGGATGCATCACGAGACGTGTACACGGGGAGGCTGAAAGTTGCGGCGAGACGGCCGCAATCGTCACCGTTTCGACGGTCTCGGCGGCCGGGTACTTGCGCGATCCGCCGCGCCCGTGTGGACTACGCCCAATGCTGCGCGTACGCGCGCCGCCGAAGACATTCACCGAACATGAGCAGGAGGCACCCCGTGAGCGCGACCGCGGACCACGCGGAGAACCTGGCCGCCCGGCTGGGTTTCCAGTCCGAACAGGTGGTCCAGGAGATCGGCTACGACGACGACGTCGATCAGGAATTCCGTGACGTCGTCGAGGAGCTCGTCGGCGACCTCGTCGACGAGGACTACGACGACGTCACCGACGCCGTGCTGCTGTGGTTCCGGGAGGACGACGGCGATCTGGCGGATGCACTGGTCGATGCCACCGAGCTGATCGAGGACGGCGCACTGATCCTGCTGCTGACCCCCAAGACGGGCCGCCCCGGCTACGTCGAGGCCAGCGACATCAAGGAAGCCGCAGAGACTGCCGGCCTCTCGCTGGCCAAGGGCCTTCCCGTCGGCAAGGAGTGGGCCGCCACCAAGCTGGTGACGCCCAAGACGGCCGTCAAGAAGCGCTGAACCGCGCCCCGCAATCGAGCGGACGCACGCCCCGCCGCACCCGGCTGACGCCCGGGTCGGCGGGGCGTGTGCGTTTCGGGCCCGGCCGCACCTAGGCTGTGCCTCACCCGAACAGCCCAACCCCGCCGGACCTCCTCCGGCGGACCCGGAAGCAGGAACGAAGGGAAGCGAGAGATGGCGATCCAGGTCGGCGACAAGGCCCCTGACTTCGAACTCAAGGACAACCACGGCGCCACCGTGCGGCTCTCCGACTTCCGGGGGGAGAAGGCCGTCGTGCTGCTCTTCTACCCGTTCGCCTTCACCGGCGTCTGCACCGGCGAGCTGTGCGAGCTGCGCGACCAGCTGCCTCGGTTCCAGAACGACGACGTGCAGCTCCTCGCCGTCTCCAACGACTCCGTGCCGACCCTGCGGGTCTTCGGGGAGCAGGAGGGGCTGGAGTACCCGCTGCTGTCGGACTTCTGGCCGCACGGGGAGACCTCCCGCGCGTACGGGGTCTTCGACGAGGACAAGGGATGCGCGGTCCGCGGCACCTTCGTCATCGACAAGGACGGCGTCGTGCGCTGGACTGTCGTCAACGGACTGCCCGACGCCCGTGACCTGAACGAGTACATCAAGGCCCTCGACAGCCTCTGAGAGCCGTCCTCGCAGTTCGCTGCGAAAACCCGCCTACAAGCGGGAACCCGTCACTAGGATCGAAACGTTGATCCGGTAGCAACCGCACGACGGGGCCCCGCCCCACACAGAACCCAATGGAGGACCCGTGGGAGTCAGCCTCAGCAAGGGCGGCAACGTCTCGCTGACCAAGGCCGCGCCTAACCTGACGGCGGTCATCGTCGGTCTCGGCTGGGATGCTCGCACCACCACCGGTGTCGACTTCGACCTCGACGCCAGCGCGATCCTGACCAACGACCAGGGCAAGGTCGCCAACGACTCGAACTTCGTCTTCTTCAACAACCTGAAGAGCCCCGACGGCTCGGTCGAGCACACCGGTGACAACACCACCGGTGAGGGCGAGGGCGACGACGAGGCGATCAAGGTGAACCTCGCCGGTGTCCCGGCCGATGTCGCCAAGATCGTCTTCCCGGTGTCGATCTACGAGGCCGAGAGCCGCCAGCAGAGCTTCGGCCAGGTCCGCAACGCGTACATCCGCGTCGTGAACCAGGCCGACAACAGCGAGCTCGCCCGCTACGACCTCTCCGAGGACGCCTCGACCGAGACCGCCATGGTCTTCGGCGAGCTGTACCGCAACGGTGCGGAGTGGAAGTTCCGTGCCATCGGCCAGGGTTACGCCTCGGGCCTGCGCGGCATCGCGCAGGACTTCGGCGTCAACGTCTGAGCCTGAGAGCAGTTCACCCGTCCGGCGCCGTGCACTGTGTGTACGGCGCCGGACGGGCTTTACGGCTGTACCGGCCGGCGCCACCGGCTGCAGTGTTGTACCGGCTTCACGGCTGTTCCGGCTTGCCGGCCCTACCACCGCCACACCGTCGTCCGGGGAGGACCACAACATGGGCGTCACACTCGCCAAGGGGGGCAATGTCTCCCTCTCCAAGGCCGCACCGAACCTCACCCGGGTTCTGATCGGCCTCGGATGGGACGCGCGCTCGACCACGGGAGCAGACTTCGACCTCGACGCCAGCGCGCTGCTGTGCAGTGACGGCCGGGTCCTCGGGGACGAGTACTTCGTCTTCTACAACAACCTCAAGAGCCCCGAGGGATCCGTCGAACACACGGGGGACAACCTCACCGGCGAGGGTGAGGGGGACGACGAGTCGATCATCATCGACCTCACCAAGGTCCCGGAGCGCGTGGACAAGATCGTCTTCCCGGTCTCGATCCACGAGGCGGACGTCCGCCGGCAGAGCTTCGGCCAGGTCAGCAATGCCTTCATCCGCGTGGTGAATCAGGCGGACGGCCAGGAACTGGCCCGCTACGACCTCTCCGAGGACGCCTCCAGCGAGACCGCGATGATCTTCGGCGAGGTCTACCGGTACGGGGGTGAATGGAAGTTCCGTGCGGTAGGGCAGGGGTACGCGTCGGGCCTGAGGGGCATCGCTCTAGACTTCGGGGTCAACGTTTCGTAAAGCCGTACAAGACGATGGGGTGCCAGTGGTTCTCAAAACCTTCGGCTGGTCGTTCGCAATCACTGCGCTCGGTCTGGTCGCAGCGGTGTTCTACGGGGGGTGGCAGGCTTTCGGGATCGTCGCGATCCTGTCGATCCTCGAGATCTCGCTGTCTTTCGACAACGCGGTGGTCAACGCCGGAATCCTGAAGAAGATGAATGCCTTCTGGCAGAAGATCTTCCTCACCATCGGCGTCCTCATCGCGGTCTTCGGCATGCGACTGGTCTTCCCCGTCGTCATCGTCGCGATCAGCGCCAAGATCGGGCCCATCGAGGCCGTCGATCTGGCGATGACCGACAAGGACCTTTACAAGCAGCTCGTCACGGACGCCCACCCGTCCATTGCCGCCTTCGGTGGCATGTTCCTGCTGATGATCTTCCTCGACTTCATCTTCGAGGACCGTGACATCAAGTGGCTCGCCTGGCTGGAGCGCCCGCTCGCCAAGCTCGGCAAGATCGACATGCTGTCCGCGTGCATCGCGCTGATCGTCCTGGTCATCACCTCGATGACCTTCGCCGCCAACGCCCACCAGCACGGCGGCGTCCACGTGGACAAGGCGCAGACCGTCCTGATCTCCGGTGTCCTCGGCCTGATCACCTACATGATCGTCGGCGGCCTCTCCGGCTACTTCGAGAACAAGCTGGAGGAAGAGGAGGAGGCCGAGCACGAGGCCGAGGAAGAGGCGAAGAAGAGCGGCAAGCCCGTCTCCGCCGTCGCCATGGCCGGCAAGGCCGCCTTCTTCATGTTCCTCTACCTCGAAGTCCTCGACGCCTCCTTCTCCTTCGACGGGGTCATCGGCGCCTTCGCCATCACCAACGACATCGTGCTCATGGCCCTCGGCCTCGGTATCGGTGCCATGTACGTCCGGTCGCTCACGGTCTACCTGGTCCGCCAGGGCACCCTCGACGACTACGTCTACCTGGAGCACGGCGCGCACTACGCCATCGGCGCGCTGGCCGTGATCCTGCTCGTCACCATCCAGTACGAGATCAACGAGGTCATCACCGGCCTCGTCGGCGTCGTCCTGATCGCGTGGTCCTTCTGGTCCTCGGTGCGCCGCAACAAGCGCCTCGAAGCCGAGGGCGGCGAGGGCGACGAGCCCGCGGAGGCCAAGGCCGGGGTGTGACCCGGCCCTGACTGCGGAACCATTCAGTACGAAGGGGCGGCCGCGCGGATCCACTGGAC
>NZ_JBHWUO010000103.1:0-12096 GCF_042736975.1 Streptomyces sp. NPDC059989 | reverse complement strand
GGCCAGGGGTCGGAGAGTGGCAGCCTTGTTGCGTTCGGCGCCCTGCGGGGGCGCCCCGCCACACACCCGGCCCCGTCGAAACCGGCGGGCCGGGCGCCCCGTGACACACCCGGCCCCGTCGAAATCGGCGGGGCGGGCGCCCCGCCGCACACTCGGCTTTGCCGAAACCGGGTCAGGCGGTGAGCACCGCGCGGAGCTGGTCCAGGCCCCAGTCCAGGTCCTCCTTGGAGATCACCAGGGGCGGGGCCAGCCGGATCGTCGAGCCGTGGGTGTCCTTCGCCAGTACGCCCCGCTCCATCAGCTTCTCGGAGATCTGCCGGCCCGTCCCGCGTGCCGGGTCGATGTCCACGCCGGCCCACAGGCCCCGGCCCCGTACGGCGGTCACCGCGCCCCCGCCGACCAGCAGGCCCAGCTCCCGGTGCAGGTGGTCGCCGAGCTCGGTGGCCCGCTGCTGGTACTCCCCGGTCCGGAGCATCGCGATGACCTCCAGGGCGACCGCGCAGGCGAGCGGGTTCCCGCCGAAGGTGGACCCGTGCTCACCGGGCCGGAACACCCCGAGCACGTCCGTGTCGGCGACGACCGCCGATACCGGCACCACACCGCCGCCGAGGGCCTTGCCGAGGATGTACACGTCAGGGACGACCTCCTCGTGCTCGCACGCGAAGGTCTTGCCGGTCCGGCCCAGCCCCGACTGGATCTCGTCCGCCATGAAGAGCACGTTCCGCTCGCGCGTGAGCTCCCGTACGCCCCTCAGGTAACCGGCGGGCGGCACCAGCACCCCCGCCTCGCCCTGGATCGGTTCCAGCAGCACGGCGACGGTGTTCTCGGTGACCGCGTGGGCGAGCGCGGTGAGGTCCCCGTACGGGACGATCTCGAAGCCCGGCGTGTACGGACCGAAGTGGTCGCGCGCGTCGTGGTCCGTGGAGAAGGAGACGATGGTCGTCGTCCGCCCGTGGAAGTTGTCGGCGGCGACCACGATCTTGGCGTGCCCGTCCGGGACGCCCTTGACCTCGTAGCCCCACTTGCGGGCGGTCTTCACGGCCGTCTCCACCGCCTCCGCGCCCGTGTTCATGGGCAGCACCATCTCCTTGCCGCAGAGCGCGGCGAGTTCGGTACAGAAGTCGGCGAAGCGGTCGTGGTGGAAGGCGCGCGAGGTGAGCGTGACCCGCTCCAGCTGCGCGCGGGCGGCGTCCAGCAGGCGGCGGTTGCCGTGCCCGAAGTTGAGCGCCGAGTATCCGGCGAGCATGTCCAGGTACCGGCGGCCCTCCACGTCGGTCATCCACGCGCCCTCCGCGGAAGCGACGACGACGGGCAGCGGGTGGTAGGTGTGCGCGCTGTGCGCGTCGGCGGAGCGGATGGCATCAGCAGTTGTCGACACGGGGTCTCCGATCGTCCGTCAGGCCTGTGACGAGGGTGGCGTCACTGTCCATCCTCGCTCGTATATCGGGCGGAGAAACCTTTCTCGTGGCGCGCCCGCTAAGGTGACGAGTACGCACGGCGACTGGCGTACGGAGAACGAACTCCGGGGGAGTCGTGCGCGCACGACCGCATACAGGGCCGCTCGCCTGGGCCTCGCGGGGACGAGATCTGACATCGACCCCGGAGGAGCCGCCGTGAACGCGCGCCGCCATCCCGCCCTTTCCGCGACCGACCCCGAACTGGCGTCCTTCGTCGCGGCGGAAGAAGTGCTCCAGGCCGAGACCCTGCGCCTGATCCCGAGCGAGAACTACGTGTCCGCGGCCGTGCTCGAAGCCTCCGGCACGGTCCTCCAGAACAAGTACAGCGAGGGCTACCCCGGCCGCCGCTACTACGAGGGCCAGCAGAACATCGACCGCGTCGAGGCCCTGGCGATCGAGCGGGCGAAGGGCCTGTTCGGCGTGGACCACGCCAATGTGCAGCCGTACTCCGGCTCGCCGGCCAACCTGGCGGTCTACCTGGCCTTCGCGAAGCCGGGCGACACGGTCATGGGCATGGCGCTGCCGATGGGCGGGCACCTGACCCACGGCTGGGGCGTCTCGGCGACGGGCTCGTGGTTCCGGGGCGTGCAGTACGGGGTCCAGCCCGGGACCGGCCTGATCGACTACGACGCGGTCCGCGACCTGGCCCTGGCGGAGCGCCCGAAGATCATCTTCTGTGGCGGCACGGCCCTGCCCCGGACGATCGACTTCGCGGCGTTCGCGTCGATCGCCGAGGAGGCGGGCTCGATCCTGGTCGCGGACGTGGCCCACATCGCGGGCCTGATCGCGGGCGGGGCGCACCCGTCCCCGGTGGGGCACGTGGACGTCGTCTCCACGACCACGCACAAGACCCTGCGGGGTCCGCGGGGCGCGATGCTGATGTGCCGGGAGGAGCACGCGAAGGCCATCGACAAGGCGGTCTTCCCGGGCCTCCAGGGCGGCCCGCACAACCAGACGACGGCCGGCATCGCGGTGGCCCTCCACGAGGCGGCGCAGCCGTCCTTCACCGCGTACGCGCACGCGGTCGTCGCGAACGCCAAGGCGCTGGCGGAGGCCCTGCTGGCGCGGGGCTTCGACCTGGTCTCGGGCGGTACGGACAACCACCTGATCCTGATGGACCTGACCTCGCGGGACGTGCCGGGCAAGGTGGCGGCCAAGGCGCTGGACCGCGCGGGCATCGTGGTGAACTACAACACGGTCCCGTTCGACCCCCGCAAGCCGTTCGATCCCTCGGGGGTGCGGATCGGTACGCCGTCGCTGACGTCGCGGGGGCTGACGACGGAGCACATGCCGGTGGTGGCGGACTGGATCGCCCGTGCCGTGGATGCCGCCGGCAAGGGTGACGAGCCGGCCCTGGCCGCGGTCCGCGCGGAGGTCGCCTCCCTGATGGCCGCCTTCCCGGCCCCGGGCCTCCCCCTGTCCTGACCTGCGGTCGGCTGCGGCTCACGGATCGGGGCTCCGCCCCGGACCCCGCGCCTCAAACGCCGGCGAGGCTGGATGTGGCCGCTGCCGTCGGGCCGGCGCGGCCGGGTGGGTGCGCCTCAAGCGCCGGCGGGGCTGGATGTGGCTGCTGCCGTCGGGCGGGCTGGATGCGCGGAGCGCGATTCCAGCCCGCCCGGCGTTTGAGGGCGCGGCCTGGCCGGAGGCGCCGGGTGCGGGGCGCAGCCGCCGCGGGGCCGTTCAGCCCCGCCGGCGATTGAGGCGCGGGTGCGGGCAGCGCCCGCGAAGCTCCGCGCAGCGGCACCCTCGAGCCCAGCCCGCCGGCGACGGCGCGAGGCCGGGGGCAGCGCCCACGGAGCCCCGCGCCGCGGAAACGGCGGAAAGCGGTCGCTCGGCCGAGGCAAGATCCGGACGCACCGCTACCGCCCGGTACCCCGGCACGGCACGGACGGCGCCGTCGCGACCCGGAAGGTTCCGGCCAGCGGCGGGCCCGAGCCCGCCCCCGCACCTGAGAGAATGAGCCCATGGCTTCTGATCGTCCTCGCGCGCTCTCCGGCATCCAGCCCACCTCCGGTTCGTTCCACCTCGGGAACTACCTCGGTGCCATCCGCCAGTACGTCGCCCTCCAGGAGACGCACGACGCGTTCTACATGGTCGTCGACCTGCACGCGATCACCATGCCGCAGGATCCGAAGGATCTCCGCGCGAACACCCGCCTCTCCGCCGCGCAGCTGCTCGCCGCCGGCCTGGACCCCGAGCGCTGCACGCTCTTCATCCAGAGCCACGTGCCCGAGCACGCGCAGCTCGGCTGGGTCATGAACTGCATCACCGGCTTCGGCGAGGCCAGCCGGATGACCCAGTTCAAGGACAAGTCCGCCAAGAGCGGCGCCAACAACGCCACCGTCGGGCTGTTCACGTACCCGATCCTCCAGGTCGCCGACATCCTGCTCTACCAGGCGAACGCCGTCCCCGTCGGCGAGGACCAGCGCCAGCACATCGAGCTGACCCGCGACCTGGCCGAGCGCTTCAACCAGCGCTTCGGCCAGACCTTCACCCTCCCCGCCGCGCACATCGTCAAGGAGGTCGCGAAGATCTACGACCTCCAGGACCCGGCGATCAAGATGTCGAAGTCCGCGTCGTCCCCCAAGGGCCTGATCAACCTGCTCGACGAGCCCAAGGTCACCGAGAAGAAGATCAAGAGCGCGGTCACCGACACCGAGGCCGAGATCCGCTTCGACACCGAGAAGAAGCCCGGCGTCAGCAATCTGCTCACGATCTACTCCACCCTCACGGGCGAGACGGTCCCCGCCCTGGAGGCCAAGTACGAGGGCAAGGGCTACGGCGCGCTGAAGACCGACCTGGCCGGCGTGATGGTCGATTTCGTCACACCGTTCAAGCAGCGCACCCAGGAATACCTGGACGACCCCGAGACGCTGGACTCCATCCTGGCCAAGGGCGCGGAGAAGGCCCGTGCGGTCGCCGCCGAGACCCTGGCACAGGCGTACGACCACCTCGGTTTCCTGCCCGCCAAGCACTGACGGAAGCACCACGGAAGCACTGACGGACCGAGGGCCCTGGCGAGACGGGGGGTGTCGGCCCCACACTGGGGCGACTGCACTCCATCTCGGCAGTCCACAGACACAAGCGGAGGAGAGATACGTGGGGACCGTAACGCTCGGCGTTTCGATCGCGGTCCCGGAGCCGTACGGCAGCCAGCTCCAGCAGCTGCGCGCCGGCTTCGGGGACGCCGCCGCGCACGGCATCCCCACGCATGTCACCCTCGTCCCGCCCACCGAGGTGGAGGCGGACCGGCTCCCGGCGATCCGCGCCCACCTGGCCGCCGTCGCCGCCGCCTTCCACGCCTTCGGGATGCGGCTGGCCGGCACGGGAACCTTCCGCCCCCTCTCGCCGGTCGTCTTCGTCCAGGTCGTCGAGGGCGCGCCCGGCTGCACCCGGCTCCAGTCCGAGGTCCGCGACCCCCAGGGGCCGCTCAGCCGCGAGCTGGCCTTCCCGTACCACCCGCACGTCACGGTCGCCCACGGGATCTCCGAGGAGGCGATGGACCTGGCGTACTCGACCCTCGCCGAGTACGCCGCCGAGTGGGTCTGCGAGGGCTTCGCGCTCTACGAGCAGGGCTCGGACGGGGTCTGGCGCAAGCTGCGCGAGTACCCCTTCGGGACCGTCCCCACCGGTGTCCCCGCGCAGCCCGGCTCGCGCACCGACACCGCGGCGGAAGCGGCCGTACGCCCCTCCTGACGGAGTGGGCGCAGGGCCCGGTGCGTGCGGAATCGGAGCCTGCGCAGGACCAGGGTGTGGAACGGGCGACCCATCGGGCGCCCTTCGCGAAAAGTCACAATCGACGACCGTAGTCTCCAAAAGCGGCAATCCCGGCTATTTCCGGCGGCTCATTTACGGTGACCTCATGGACTGGCTGACGAAACTTCCGGTGATCGGGTCGCTCGCGGCCCGTCTGATGCGGACGCACGCGTGGCGCTCGTACCAGCGTCTCGACCGCGTGCACTGGAGCCGGCTCGCCGCCGCGATCACCTTCATCAGCTTCCTCGCCCTCTTCCCGCTGATCACCGTGGCCGCCGCCGTGGGCGCGGCGCTGCTCAGCGAGGAGCAGCTGGACCGGCTGGAGAAGAACCTCGCCGAACAGGTCCCCGGCATCTCCGACCAGCTCGACATCGACGGGCTCGTCGCGAACGCGGGCACGGTCGGGCTCGTCGCCGGCGCGATCCTCCTCTTCACCGGCATCGGCTGGGTGGGCTCGATGCGGGACTGCCTGCGCGCGGTGTGGGAGAAGGACGACGAGGACCAAGGGAACCCCGTCGTCCGCAAGGGCAAGGACGGGCTCGTCCTCCTCGGGCTCGGCGGGGTGGGCCTGGCCTCCGCCGCGGCCTCGATCTTCGGGGCCAGCGCGGTCGGGAAGTCCGCCGACTGGCTGGGCATCCCGCAGCACGGCGCGGGCGGCGGGCTGCTGCGGGCCGCCGCCTTCGCCGTGGGCGTCCTGGCCGCCTTCGTGCTCCTGCTCTACGTACTGACCCTGCTGCCCGGCGTGGAGCCCCCGCGCCGCCGCCTGCTCCAGGCGGCCCTCATCGGCGCCGTCGGCTTCGAGCTGCTGAAGCTGCTGCTCAGCGGCTACATGCGGGAGGTCGCGGCGAAGAGCATGTACGGGGCCTTCGGCACGCCGATCGCCCTGCTGCTGTGGATCAACTTCACGTCGAAGCTGCTGCTCTTCGTCGCCGCCTGGACGGCGACCCGCGACGACGCGGACGACGACGGCGAGGAGGACCCGGAGGCCCCGCAGGACCCGGAACCGGGCCGCACCCCGGAACCGGCCCCCGCCGGCTAGACCGGGCCCCGCCGGCTAGACCGGCCCCTCGCCGGCTAGACCGGCCCCTCGCCGCCCAGACCGGCCCCCCGCCGCCTAGACCAGGTCCTCGCCCCGGCTGCGCCGGCCCCGCGGCCAGCGCCGGTTGACGACGAAGGCGCCGCCCGCCAGGACCGCCAGCGCGCCGCCCGCGACACCGAGCGCGGTCCCGACCCCGCCCGAGTCCTTGCCCGCCGCCGACGGGTTGTTCTCGTGGGACTGGGCCGGGGAGCCGTGCGAGGTGGTGTCCGCGCTCTTCGGCGGCACCAGCTCACCCACCGGCTTGACCTTCCCGGCCGCCGCGAACCCCCAGTCGAAGAGCGCGGCGGTCTCCTCGTACACCGAGTTGACGCCGCCCGCGCCCGGGTTCATCACCGTGACGAGCAGCTTCCTGGCCCCCTGCTGCGCGGCGCCGGTGAAGGTGGAGCCGGCCATCGTGGTGTTGCCGTTCTTCACCCCGGCGATGCCCTTGTACGGGGAGATGCCGCCCGCGCCCGTCATCAGCCGGTTGGTGTTCTGGATCTCGAAGTGCTCCCGCGGCTTCCCGGCCTCCTGCCTGCCGGGGAACTTCGCCTCGGCCGTGCCGCAGTACTCCCGGAAGTCCTGCTTCTGCAGCCCCGAGCGCGCGATCAGCGTGAGGTCGTACGCGCTGGAGACCTGCTCCGGGGCGTCGTAGCCGTCGGGGGACACCACGTGGGTGTCCAGGGCCTGGAGCTCCTCGGCGTGCGCCTGCATGTCCTTGACGGTCTTGTCGATGCCGCCGTTCATGGCCGAAAGTACGTGCACGGCGTCGTTGCCCGACCGCAGGAACACCCCGAGCCACAGGTCGTGGACGGAGTACTCCAGGTCCTCCTTGACCCCGACCAGGCTGCTGCCCGGGCCGACGCCGTCCATGTCCTGCTCGGTGACCTTGTGCACCTGGTCCTTGGGCAGGCTGGGCAGCACGGTGTCCGCGAAGAGCATCTTCATGGTGGAGGCCGGGGGCAGCCGCCAGTGCGCGTTGTGCGCCGCCAGCACCTCACCGGACTCGGCGTCCGCCACGATCCACGACCGCCCGGTGAGGTTCGCCGGCAGGGCGGGCGCGCCGGGCAGCAGGTTCACCTGGGTGCCCGGCTGGCCGAGGAGCGAACCGCCGACCGTGGACATCGAGGCGGGCGGCGCGGGCGCTGCCGGGGCTTTGCCGGGCTGGCCCTTCCCGTCGGCCGGCGGGCTCGGCGCGGCGTGCGCGGGGGCCACGAGCATGGCGGGGACCAGCAGTGCGGCGGAAAGGACCGTCAGCGCGGTCTTCTTGGCAGACACGCAGGTGAAAGTACATCCCGATGGGCTGTATGCCGTCACGGACCGGCCAATTCGGTAGAACCACTGCCGGGACAGCCCACCCGAGCGCGTCCGTCCTGGGGACGGATCCGATACTGGGGGCATGAGACTCAGCCGTACCGCCTCCTGGTTCCTGCTCGCCTTCGGAGTGTGGAGCTGGTTCATCTGGGTGTCTTTCGTCCGGAACCTGTGGAAGAACGGCAGTGGCCTGGCATTCGATGCGGCGGGCGACCCCACGGCCTACTTCTGGGTGCACCTGACGCTCGCGGTGTCGTCCTTTCTCCTGGGGACGGCCGTCGGAGTGATCGGGTTGCGCGGGGTCCGGGCCCTGCGGCGGGAATCACGCGCGGGCGCGGGCGCGGGCTCCGATACGGGATCCGGTACGGACAAGGGCGCGGGCTCGGGCAGCGGCTCGGACAGCGGCTCCGGCGCGGGTGCCGCGGCATGAGCATCGTGATCTTCGCGGTGATCGCCCTGGCGGTCCTCGCCCTCCTCGTACTGGTCCACCGCTGGCTCTGGATCCGCCTGGTCCGTGACACCACGGCCCCCGGCGGCCTGCCCCGCCGCATCGGTACGGCCTTGACCATCGCGCTGCCCCTCCTCTCCGTGGCCGCACTGACCGCGGGCCGCGCGGGCGCGCCCTTCCTGCTCCAGCAGGCGGTGTCCTGGCCGGGGTTCCTCTGGCTCGCGGTACTCCTGTACCTGACCCTGACGATGCTGGTCGCCGAGCCGATCCGCGCGCTGTTGCTCCGCCGTCTGGCCCACCGGGACCCCTCGGGGGAGGACCGGGGCTCCGCTCCGGACCCCGCGCTCCACGCGCCGGCGGGTCTGATGCAGCCCGCCTCCGGCCCCTCCCCGGCCCCCGACCCCGGCCCCGCCCCCAGCGCCCCGGCAACCCCCGACGGAGCCGCGGCGGCCCCCGACCTGACCCGGCGTCGGTTCGTCGCGCGCACGGTCGGCGGGACGGCCGCCGCCGTGGCCCTCGGGACCGTCGCGACAGGGGCCCACGGAGTCCTGCGCGGCCCCAGCGTCCGCCGCGTCCAGGTGCCGCTCGCCAAACTGCCGCGCGCGGCACACGGTTTCCGGATCGCCGTCGTCAGCGACGTCCACCTCGGCCCGGTCCTCGGCCGCGCCCACACCCAGCGCATCGTCGACACCGTCAACCGCACCCAGCCCGACCTCATCGCCATCGTCGGCGACCTCGTCGACGGCAACGTCCACGACCTCGGCCCGGCCGCCGAGCCGCTACGCCGGCTCAGCGCCCGCCACGGCTCGTACTTCGTCACCGGTAACCACGAGTACTTCTCCGGCGCCCAGCAGTGGGTCGACCACGTCCGCGAACTCGGCCTGACCCCGCTGGAGAACGCCCGCCGCCCGCTCCCGCACTTCGACCTCGCCGGAGTCAACGACATCGCGGGCGAGAGCGAGGGCCACGGCCCCGACTTCCAGGCCGCCCTCGGCGACCGCGACCGAAGCCGGGCCGCGGTGCTCCTCGCCCACCAGCCCGTCGTCATCCACGACGCCGTCAAGCACGGCGTCGACCTCCAGCTCTCCGGCCACACCCACGGCGGCCAGCTCTGGCCCGGCAACTACCTCGCCGAACTCGCCAACCCCACCGTCGCCGGCCTGGAGCGCTACGGAGACACCCAGCTCTACGTGTCCCGCGGAGCCGGCGCCTGGGGCCCTCCGGTCCGCGTGGGCGCGCCGTCCGACATCACCGTGGTCGAACTGGCTTCGTACCAGGCCTAGGCCGGACCGGGCTTCGGGTCCGGGTCCAGGCCCGGATCCGGGTCCGGGTCCGAAGCCCGCTTGCGGGCCCCCGCCGTGGCCGTCTGGGCCATACCGGGCAGGAAGTCCGCGAACAGCTCGTGCACCTCGCGCACCAGCGGCCGCAGCACCCGGAACCGTGCCAGCACGATGCCCCGCGTCGTCAGCTGCGCACCGCGCTCCGCGAGCCGGCGCGTCTTCTCGCTGTTCGGCGAACGGTCGAAGACCCAGTACAGGACCAGCCCCATCTGCGAGAGCCACATCAGCTCCGGCAGTACGTCGGCCAGCTCCGCCGGCACCTTGGTCTTCGCCCCCGCCAGCACCTCGCGGTGGATGTCGATGGCCGCCTGCCGCGCCGTCTCGGATTCCGGCGAGAACGGGCTGAGGGGACTTTCGGGGTCGGCCGCGTTCTTGAAGAACTGCGAGGCGAACTCGTGGTACGGGGCCGCGATGTCCATCCAGCTGGTCAGTACGCCCGCGAGCCGCTTCTGCAGATCGGTCTCGTTGTCCAGGATGGGCCGGACCGCCGCCTGGTGGGCGGCGCCGATCCGGTCGTAGAACCCCTGGACCAGGTGTTCCTTCGATTCGAAGTAGTAGTAGGCGTTGCCGACCGAGACACCGGCCTCCTTCGCGATACCCCGCATCGTCGTCTTGTCGAAGCCGCGCTCCTGGAAGAGCCGGAGCGCGGTTTCGAGGATGAGCGTGCGGGTCTGCTCGCTCTTGGGAGCCTTCTGATCAGTCACGGTGCACGAGCCTATCGGGGGACGGAGCACTGGTCGTCACAGGCCGGTTCCTCAAGCCCCTGAGGCTGCCCTTCGGTCCGCACGGCCTCCCGCCATTTCGCGGCGGTGTACATGGCCGCCCGGGCGAAGGGCCGACCGGCCGGAGTGGCGAGCCAGTTGGCCTTCGGCCGGTGTTCGACCAGCGCCCACAGGCACACGATGAACGCGTCGGTCCCGGTCCACACCTGCCCCGAGTCCCCGATGACGGTGATCTCCCGGAGCGTCGCCGCGTGGTCGAGCCGCGGGTACTGCCACCGCGCCTCGTAGGAGGCGGCGGGGATGAGCCGCAGCGGCACCAGCCATGGCTGCGCGAGCAGCCAGTACCGGATGTGGACGCAGAGCGGGCAGCTCGCGTCGTACAGGACCGTCAGCCGCCGGACCGCTCCCGAGGCCGCCACCGCTCAGGCCCCGGCCGGAGCGGTCCACCCCTGGGGGGCGACGGGCGGGGTCTGCTGCCGCTCCATGATCCCCCGGCGGCGCATCCTGTTGAGGACCCAGACGTTCCCGAGGTGCATGACCCCGAGGACCAGCAGTACGACGCCGAGCTTGACCGACAGCGCCTCGAAGAGGTCGCGGGCCTGGACGATGTCCTCGCCCGACCGCAGGTAGAGGGTCACGAAGCCGATGTTCACGAGGTAGAACCCGACGACGAGGAGCTGGTTGACGGCGTCGGCGAGCTTCTCGTTCCCCTGGAGGACGTCGCCGATGAAGACGCGGCCGTTTCGGCTGAGCGTACGGGCGACCCAGACGGTGAGCCCGATGCTGATGAGCAGGTAGATGACGTACGCGACCACGGTGAGGTCCATTGCCCTCAGCCCCCTTGAACGTGTTCAATTGCCTGACAGTGCTGACTGTAGAGCCTTTTTTGAACAGGTTCAAGCGAACGGCGAACGGTGGTCCGGCGGACACGCCGAAGGGGCGGTGCGCGAGCTGCGCACCGCCCCTTCGGCTTCGTGGCTGTTCGTGAATCAGCAGATCACCGGGTCACCGAATCACCGGATCGCCGGATGCTGTCACTGGGTCGGGTGGAGGAACTCCAACAGCAGGTCCGTGACTTCGGCCGGGCGCTCCAGCGAGGGCAGGTGGCCCGCCCAGGGGAGTTCCACGTGGCGGGCGCCGGGGATGAGGGTCGGGAGCTCGGCGGCGATGCGGCGGAAGTCGGGGAGGTCGTGGGCACCGCCGACGGCGAGGGTCGGGGCGGCGACGGCGGCGAGGTCGATCTCCGGTTCGGGGAGTTCATGGCTCTCGGTGACGTCCAGGACGTTCTCGAAGTTCCGCAGCTGCATGGCCCGTACGAGCGCGTGCGCGGCCTCGTCGGCGTCCGGTCCGAGCCAGGTACGGGCGTTCAGCGCGGCCGCGCCCGCCAGGTCACCGGCGTCCAGCAACACGTCCTCGGCGGCCCCGAACTCCCTCACCTCCGGACCGGGCCGGTGCCCGGGACGCCCGGCGCAGAGCAGGGCCAGCCGGTCAACCCGCTCGGGGTGCAGGGCGGCGACCTGCAGGGCGACCCGCCCGCCATAGGAGGAGCCGACGAGCGCGGCGCGCTCGATGCCGAGCCGGTCCAGCAGGGCGACGACATCGCCGTGGTCGCTGTACGGACCCTGCGCGGCGGGCGATTCCCCACAGGTCCGCAAGTCCGGCCGAACCACGCGGAATCCAGCCTCGACCAGCGGCTCCCACTGGGGGTCCCACATACGCCGGTCGCAGACGCCGGAGTGCAACAGGACGACGGCGGGCCCTTGGGCCGACCCGGACACCTCGAAAGAAACGCTCATGGGGAGATCTTGGGGGGTGGGTGGTGTGGGGGCCAGGGGGTTTTGGGGGCGGGGGTGGGGGTGGGGGTCGGCGGGGTTCCCGTGTGGGACGGTCGGCTTGCTGGGCGGTGGCTTCGGGGGTCGGGATTCAAGTGGGGGGCATCAGGGAGGGTTTGGGGGTTTCCCGTCAGTCTCATCGTCTCTCC
>NZ_JBHWUO010000102.1:0-12300 GCF_042736975.1 Streptomyces sp. NPDC059989 | reverse complement strand
CCTCCTCGGGCGCCGAACGTGGCCAGGGGTCGGGGAGTGGCAGCCTTGTTGTGTTCGGCGCCCTGCGGGGGCGCCCCGGCACACACCCGGCCCCGCCGAAACCGGCGGGCGGCTCCTATATGCGAAGCACCGTCGGCCGCGGCCCGCCGGGGCGGTTCGGTACGCGGGCCCCGCCCCCGAGCGGCGCGGCGTCGCGGGAGCCGACGGGTGCGGCTCCGAGGACCGGCAGGACGAGCTCTTCCAGCACCGCGGGATCGGCGGCCGCTCCGGCCGCCTGGGCCACCGGTTCCGGGGCCGAGGCAACGGAGTGGCCCGCGGACACGTCTATCAGGGCGTGGGGCTCGGCAGGACGGCCCACGGTGTGCAGGGTGACGACGCCCAGCAGCAGTGCGGCGAGCAGCAGGAGCAGCCGGGGCCGCGGGGTGGCTCGCTGGGCACTGCGCGTCATGATCGGAACCCTACCCGGGGTGGGTATCCGATCGAAGGAACGACCCCGGGGTTTGCTTAGGATTAGTCACACTATGTCCCCTCATGGCCTCTCTCCGCGCACCGCCTGGCCGGTCGCGACGCTCATCGGCCTCGGCGCCGCCGCCTACACCGCGTGGGTGCTCGAGGTGGTCCTCTCCACGGGCCTCAACCCCATCGAGACGTACGTCAGCGAGCTCGCCGCCCAGGACCAGCCGCTCGGCGGCCTGTTCCGGGCCACCGACTTCACCGCCGGGCTGCTCGCCTTCGCCGGCGGCCTGCTGGCCCTGCTCCGGCTGGTGCGGTACGCCGAGTCCCGCCGTGCCTGGGCGGTCGCCGGGTGGGCCGGGGTCACCCTCTTCGGCGCGGCGACCGCCGCCGACGCCTGGCTGCCGCTGAGCTGCACGCCCACCGCGGACCCGGAATGCGCAGCCCGGGAGACGGCCGGACTCGTCCCCGCCACCCATCAGGCCCATGCCGTCAGCAGCAGCCTCGCCATGACCGGCGCCCTCGTCGGGATCGTGGCCCTCACCGTCGCCGCCCGCCGCTACGGCTGGTTCGCCCCGCTCGCCCGCTTCGGCCCCGCGCTCGTCGTGCTGGAGCTGCTCGCCACCGTCTGGACGCTGACCGCCATCGCGCTGTTCACCGCCGGGCGCGGGACGTGGGCGCTGGGGGCCGGGCAGCGGCTCCAGGTGCTGTTCGTCGCGCTCTGGCTGGGCCTGCTCGCGTACTCCGTGCACAAGGAGGGCCGTACGTGACCGGTCCCGGGCGGTCTTGGTTCGTACGGGTGGACGGGGTCCCGCTGCACGTGGTCGTCGAGGGGCGGGGCCCCGTGGTGGTGCTGAGCGCCGGGCTGGCCATGGCCTGGTTCGACTGGGACCCGGTCGTCGCGCCGCTCGTCGCCGCGGGCCGCACCGTCGTCCGCTTCGACCGCCCCGGCCACGGCCTCAGCGGCCCGGCCATCGAGCCGCCGACCACCGCAGGGGAGGCCCACCGGATCGCCGCGCTGCTGGACGCGCTCCAGGCACTGGGCGCGCTGCACGCCCCGCCCCTGCCCGCGCCACCCGGCCCCGACCAGGTCACCGGCGGTTCCGGCCCCGGTCCGGTGAGCCCGGGCTCCGGCTCCGCCCGCCGGTTTCGGCGGGGCCGGGGGTGTGGCGGGGCGCCCCCGCAGGGCGCCGAACGCAACTCCGCTTCACTCTCCGACCCCTGGCCACGTTCGGCGCCCGAGGAGGTGCCCCGGCGCGCGCCCGGCCCCGCCGAAACCGGCCCCGCCGAAACCGGCCCCGCCGAAACCGGCCCCGCCGAAACCGGCCCCGCCGAAACCGGCCCCGCCGAAACCGGCCCCGTCACCGTCGTCGGGCATTCCATCGCCGGCTTCCACGCCGAGGCCTTCGCCCGCCTCTACCCCGAGCGCACCGCGGCCCTGGTGCTGCTCGACTCCAGCGTCGAGGAGGCCCCGCGCGCGCTCCTTCCGGCAGGGCTCCGTACCGCCGCCGCCCGCGTCCTCGGCCGGGCCGTCACCGCCGCCGGGCTGCCGGCCGCGCTCGGCCCTGCGGCCCGCCGCGCGACCGTACGGGCCTCCCGGACCGGCGGCGCCGACCCGGCCCCGCGGGACCTCGTACGCCGCTGCTACCGCACCGGCCGGGTCTGGCGCGGCGCCCTGCTGGAGAACTCCCGCTACCCGGACATGGCCGCCGAGCTGCCCGCCCTGCGTGAGACGCACCCGCTGACCGCTCCCGCCACCGTCCTCGCGGGCCACGGCGGCGGCACGGGGCGCTTCGCCCTGCGCTGGCCGGCCCGCCAGGCGGACCTCGCCGACCGGCTCGGCGCCCGCTTCGAGGTCGCCGAGCCCGCCGGGCACCTGGTCATGCTGGACCGCCCGGACCAGGTGGCCCGGGTGGTCCTCGAAGCGGGGGAGCCGGGTGCGGGTCAGCGCCTCGCGTAGACCTTCTCGACGAATTCCGCGATCTGGTCCTCCGACAGGTGCTGCGCCAGGTCGGCCTCGCTGATCATGCCGACCAGCTTCTTGTTCCTGATCACGGGCAGGCGCTTGATCTGGTGGCTTTCCATCTCCTCCAGCACGGCGGACACGTCCGCGTCGGCGTCGATCCAGCGCGGGGTGCCCTGGCACATGTCACCGCACGTCATCTTCGCCGGGTCCTTGCCCTTGGCGATACAGCCCACGACGATGTCGCGGTCGGTGATGATGCCGCACAGCCGTTCGTCTGCGTCGCTGACGGGCAGGGCGCCCACATTGAGCCGGGCCATCAGCTGCGCGGCGCGGTCCAGCGTCTCGGTGGCGGGGATCCACTGGGCCCCGGGGTGCATGATCTCTGCGGCGGTGGTCATCGCTTAACCTCCTGAGCGCGCCGTTCGCGCCGGACGCGGACGCGCCCGGCGCGGCGCCCCGTCGCTCAGCCCACACGGCTCGCGTACACGCCCGTACGGGTGAGAGGACGCCTCCCCCCACCGTACGAGCGTGCCCCGTCACCCGCGCGGCGCAGCTCCCCGCTGCCTCAGCATGTCCGCCATCAGGGTGAGCTCCGAGCGCTGCGCGTCGACCATGCCCTGCGCCAGCTCCCGCTCGACCGGGGTCCCGCACAGCCGGGCACAGCCCTCGGCCATCGCGACGCCGCCCTTGTGGTGGTCGGTCATCAGCTGGAGGTAGAGCACCTCCGCGTCCCGGCCGGAGGCGGCGCCCAGTTGCGCGAGCTCCTCCTTGCCGGCCATGCCGGGCATCAGCGCGCCGGGCTTGGCGCCGGGCGCGGAGTGTTCCGCGTGACCCGAGCCGCCGGAGCCGCCCGAGCCGCCGGAGCCGTCCGTATGCCCCGAGTGCCCCGCGTGCTCGCCGCCGGTCCCCATCCAGGACATCGGCGGCTCGCCCGCCACCACCTTCGGCAGCCCCCACAGGTCCAGCCAGCCGAGCATCATGCCCCGCTGGTTGGCCTGGGTGTTGGCGATGTCGTAGGCGAGGCTGCGCACCGCCTCGTCCTGGGTGCGGTCGCGGACGACGAAGGACATCTCCACCGCCTGCTGGTGGTGGACCGCCATGTCCCGGGCGAAGCCCGCGTCCGCCGAGTGGAGCCCCGGCGTACGGGGCCCCGTGGCGGAGTCCCCGCTCGCGGCGGCGACCGTGGCGGCCGCCGCGAACAGCAGCGCCAGCAGGACGGCCGTGCCCGCGACCCAGTACGTACGGGGGGTACGGCTCACTTGTCGCCCAGCCCGTTGGTGCAGGCCGCGCCCGGCTCCGGGGTCTGCGGGCCCTGCACGTACTTGGTGAAGAACTGCGCCACCCGCGGGTCGTCCGCCTTCTCCACCGTCAGCTGCTTGCCCCACGCGCTGAGCATGATCGAGCCGGCCTGCTCCTTGACCGGGCTCATCAGCGTGTACGGGGTCTTGCCCACCGTGCCGGCGAGCTTGTCCACGTCGCCCTTGGCGGCCTTCTCGTTGTACGTCACCCAGACCGCGCCGTGCTCCAGCGAGTGCACGGCGTTCACCTCCGGCACCGGGTTGGTGTAGACGTCGCCGTTGCAGTTCATCCAGCGGGGGTGGTGGTCACCGCCGACCGGGGGGTTCATCTCGTACTTCACCGGGGTCTCGACGTGGTTGCGGCCCAGCTTCTTCGCGTCCCACGTCTGCTCGCCGTCGACCGGGGTCTTGCGGAGCTGCTCCGCGGCTTCCTGCTTGCGCTGCTCGGTCTGCTTCTGGTCGATCAGCATCCACGCGCCGAAGCCGACGAGACCGACGACGACGGCCGAGGAGACCGTGATCGCGATGGCCTTGTTGCGCCGGTCGCGCACCTTGTCGGCCCGGCGCATGTCGGCTATGCGCTGCTGGCGGGAGTTGTTGTCCGAGGTCCTGCTGGCCATGTGCCCTGGTTCCTTCTGCTGATGAGGGGGGTGGATGGAGACGGGAAACCGGACTCGTCAGGTCCGCAGCACCTGGAGGGCATGCAGGTCGGGGGCGCGCGCCAGCGGCTCGGGCGGCCGGACCCGGCCGGCCGAGCCGATCGCGGCGGCGGGCAGCGGATCCCCGCCCGCCACGGTCACGGCGGGCGGCGGCACGGGCAGCACGCCCGGGATCGTGTGCGCGAGGGGCGAGCAGCCGGGCAGGTCGTACGGCGACACGCAGACGGCGTGCGCCACCTCATGGGCGTGCCGGGCCTGCAGCGCCGTCGGGGCGTTCGGGGCGTGGGGCTCACCGGGCCGCGCACAGAGCAGCAGCACCCCCGCCAGCACCCCGAAGGCCGTCAGCAGCACGGCGCGCAGCAGCCCGGGACGTACGCGACGCCCCCGCTGTGTGTCCTGCCGGCCCCCCATGGGCGCAGATGGTAATGCTCATGACCGGCCCAAGGTCAGTGCGGGGGTGCCGCGACCTTTGGCGGGTGCGTAATGTGGCGGAAACCACCGCTGGCGATACTGGGCCGGCCCGACTGTGCCAGAACCCCCCGTGGGCGGTGGTGCACAGGCCGTCTGAACTGCGAGGATGAAGGCATGGACAAGCAGCAGGAATTCGTCCTCCGGACGCTTGAGGAGCGCGACATCCGCTTCGTGCGCCTGTGGTTCACCGACGTACTGGGCTTCCTCAAGTCCGTCGCGGTCGCGCCCGCGGAGCTGGAGCAGGCCTTCGACGAGGGCATCGGCTTCGACGGCTCCGCGATCGAGGGCTTCGCGCGGGTCTACGAGTCCGACATGATCGCCAAGCCGGACCCGAGCACCTTCCAGATACTGCCGTGGCGCGCCGAGGCCCCCGGGACCGCCCGGATGTTCTGCGACATCCTGATGCCGGACGGCTCCCCGTCCTTCGCGGACCCCCGCTACGTCCTCAAGCGCATCCTGGCCAAGACCTCCGACCTGGGCTTCACCTTCTACACCCACCCGGAGATCGAGTTCTTCCTGCTGAAGGACAAGCCGCTGGACGGCACCCGCCCGGTCCCGGCGGACAACTCCGGCTACTTCGACCACACCCCGCAGAACGTGGGCATGGACTTTCGCCGCCAGGCGATCACCATGCTCGAATCCATGGGCATCTCGGTGGAGTTCAGCCACCACGAGGGCGCCCCCGGCCAGCAGGAGATCGACCTCCGCTACGCCGACGCGCTCTCCACGGCCGACAACATCATGACCTTCCGCCTGGTCATGAAGCAGGTCGCCCTGGAGCAGGGCGTCCAGGCCACCTTCATGCCGAAGCCCTTCTCCGAGTACCCGGGCTCGGGCATGCACACCCACCTCTCCCTCTTCGAGGGCGACCGCAACGCCTTCTACGAGTCGGGCGCCGAGTACCAGCTCTCGAAGGTCGGCCGCTCCTTCATCGCGGGCCTCCTGAAGCACGCGGCCGAAACGGCGGCCGTCACCAACCAGTGGGTCAACTCCTACAAGCGCATCTGGGGCGGCTCATCCCGCAGCGCCGGCGCGGGCGGCGAGGCCCCCTCGTACATCTGCTGGGGCCACAACAACCGCTCGGCCCTGATCCGCGTCCCCATGTACAAGCCGGGCAAGACGGGCTCCTCCCGCGTCGAGGTCCGCTCGATCGACTCGGGCGCCAACCCCTACCTCACCTACGCGGTCCTCCTGGCGGCGGGCCTCAAGGGCATCGAGGAGGGCTACGAACTCCCGGCCGGCGCCGACGACGACGTCTGGGCCCTCTCCGACGCCGAACGCCGCGCGATGGGCATCGAACCCCTCCCGCAGAACCTCGGCGAGGCCATCGCCCTGATGGAACGCAGCGAACTGGTCGCCGAAACCCTCGGCGAACACGTCTTCGACTTCTTCCTCCGCAACAAGAAGCAGGAGTGGGAGGAGTACCGGAGCGAGGTCACGGCCTTCGAGCTGCGCAAGAACCTGCCCGTGCTGTAACACCAGGTCAAAGGGCCTGCGGGGGCGCGCGCGATGCCCCGGTTCGGTGGTCGACGACCGTCGGACCGGGGCATCGGCTACGGTCCTTGGGTGTGAACCGTACCGAGCGTCTGTACGCCCTGGTGGAGGAGTTACGCGCGGTCTCGCCCCGGCCGCGCAGCGCCCGGTGGCTCGCCGAGCGCTTCGGTGTCAGCAGCCGCACCATCGAGCGCGACCTCAGCGCCCTGCAGCAGTCCGGTGTGCCGCTCTACGCCGAACCGGGCCGCAGCGGCGGGTACGTGGTGGACAAGGACCACACTCTGCCGCCCCTGACCATCACCCCGGCCGAGGCGGCGGCGCTGGCCGTCGCCCTGCACGGGCTGTCCGGGACACCGTTCGCCGCGGACGCCCGCTCGGCGCTCTACAAGGTGTTCGCCGTCATGCCGCAGCGCGAACGCCAGGCCGCGGGCGAGCTCGCCGCCCGGGTGCGGCTCGCAGTGAACCCCGTCCGGCAGTCCGCGCTCCCGCACACCCTGCGCGAGGCGCTCTCGACCCGCCGGCTGCTGCACCTGTGCTACGCCGACGCGCAGGGCGAGGTCACCGACCGCACCGTCGAACCCCTGGGCTTCATCGGAGGCGACCACTGGTACCTCATCGGCTGGTGCCGGCTGCGCTCCGCCGTGCTGGGCTTCCGCCTCGACCGCATCCGGGAGGCGCGGGCGCTGGAGGAGACGGCGGAGCCGCGTGAGGTGGACCTGTCCGAACTGGACACCCCCGGTTGGGATTTCGTCGCACTCGACAAGCTCTACGGTTTCGCTTGAGCCGCCGTCCGGAGGGCTAAACACCGACAGGGGGTTGTCGCCCCCGGCCCGGAGGCTGGTTGGCCAGGAACCGACCACGGAAGGCACCCATGTCTGTGACGACGACCCCCATCACCGACTCCGCACCGCTGACCCGGGAGGCCGGCAACCGGCTGGTGGAGGGCTGGGCGGCGCTCTGGAACGGAGACGTCGCCCTCGCGGAGCAGATCCTCGCCCCCGGCTTCCGGCTGTACTTCGCGGACGACTTCGGCGGCTCCGGCTCCGCCGCCACCTTCGGCCAGGACGAGCTGACGGCGTTCATCTCGGCCAACAGCCACGCCCTCACCGGCCTGACGTTCGCCGCCGACGCCGCGCCGCTGGTCGACTCCGAACGCGGCGAGCTGGCCTGCCGGTGGATCGAGAGCAACGCCGGCGGCGGAGACGTCGTCGTCCGGAGCGGCATCGACATGTTCGCGGTCACGGACGGCCGGATCTCCGCCGTGTGGTCCCTCACCGGCACCCGCCGCTTCGCCGCCTGACCGGCACAACGCCGAGGGGCCGGCGGTCGATGACCGTCGGCCCCTCGGCGTTCCCGGGCCGGGTCAGTGCACCGCGCGGTGCCAGGTGGGGCGGGTGGGGGTGGCCGGGGTCGTGGTGGTGTGGAGTTCCGCGTCCAGGCCCAGGACCGCCGTGGTGGTGGTGCCGGCCGGGTCGAGGACGGCTGCCGGGGCGCCCGCGTAGAGCATGCGGGACTCCGACCAGGCGGGCGGGCCGCCGAGGCCCGTCGTGCCGACGGTGCCGCTGCCCGCGCGGCCCGAGATGAGGCGGCCCGCGACGCCGACCGCGCCGTAGCCGGCCCGGCCGCCCGCCTCCGCGACGCTGGAGACCTGCGGCTTGCCGGGGCCCGCCGTGACCAGGGCGGTGCGGACCACCCCCGAGTCGGGGCGGCGGAAGTACAGGCGGACGCCCGCGCCGTCCTGGGCCGCCGTCAGGGGGACCGTGGTGGCGGGCAGGCCCGTCGGCGACGGCCCGAGCAGCGGGCCGCCCGGGGCGGCCTGGGTCCAGGCCAGGACCGAGTCGGTGGTGGTGGCGTACACGTGGCGGCGCCCGGCGGAGTCGACCGCCGCCACCGGGTCGCTCTGCAGGTCGTCGCCGCCCAGCCGCTGCCAGGTGGAGAAGCCGCCGTGCGGCTGCTGGGCGGCGGCGCGCAGGGTGCGGCGGGCGTCGCGGAGGTAGACGGTGACCCGGCCCTCGGCGTCGACGGCGGCCGCGGGCGAGCTGATGGCCGAGGTGCCCTCCTCGTCGACCCGCTCGGGCGTGCCGAGCGACTGCCACGGGCCGAACGGGCCGTCGGGCGCGGACTGGACGGCGTACACGACCTCGCGCCGGTAGTCGGCGGGCGCGGAGCCGAAGACGGTGCGGGTGGCGAGGACCCCGATCCGGCCGTCGGGGAGGCGGACGGCGGTCGGGCCCGGATCGATGCCCGTGCCCGGGAGGAGGGCCGGTCCGGCCCAGTCGCCGCCGGGGCCGCGGGTCCAGTACGCGCCCTGCCCGTCCAGCGTGGCGAAGGCCCACAGGCGGCCGGGCGTGCCCTCCGCCAGCCAGGAGGAGTGGTCGGCGCGGCTGTAGCGCAGGGACTGGGCCCAGTTGCGCCCGGTCGGGTTGCCCGCCACCTTGCGGTCGCCGCAGCCCGAGGGGGAGCCGCAGTAGTTCTGGTGGTCCTGCCAGGCGTAGGTCCGCAGGAAGCCGGTCTTCGTCTCGGCCGTCTGCGGGTCCAGCGCGTGCGGGAGGTCGCCGTTGTGGTAGCCGAGGTAGTTCTGGACCGAGAAGCGCGGGCGGTCCGTGACCCGCTCGGCGTACGCGGCGGTGGCGGCCTGCGCGAAGCGCGCCCCGTACATGTGGTCCTGGTGGTCGGTGAACCTGCCGGACTCGTACCGGCCCGGCGTCGGGTCCTGCATCCGTATCGTCGTCGGCCGGTACCGCTCCAGGATCCCGGCTATCGCCTGTATCAGCTGGTCCTTCGTGTACGTGTACGTCCGCTTGACCGGGGTGCCGGAGGTCAGCTGGGACGGCAGCGCGGGTATCCGCCCGTTCCACAGGCCGCGCAGGCTCTCCGGGGTGTCCTCGCCGGTGGTGCGGGCCTCGCGCATCTGCAGCCACACCAGGTTGACCTCGGGCTTGTCGACGAGGACGTCCAGCTCGGCCTGGCCGCCGCCGGTGGTGGGTATGACCGTACGGCGCCACACGCCGGTGCGGTCCCCGAGGGCCATCTGCGCGTAGGCGGACCGTATGCCGTTCTGCCGGGCCTCCGCGTAGTGGGCGTGGTCGGCGGGCTGCTCCGGGTCCTTGGCGGCGCCGCCCTTGGCCTCGTTGCGGCCGTCGGCCTCGCCGGAGGTGAGGTAGACGGTGGTGACCGGTATCCCGGCCAGCAGCGAGCGGCTGAGGTCGGGGTTCATGAAGAACAGGTCGTCGTCGGGATGGGCGACGACCTGGACGACCGATCCGGCCGTGGTGCTCGCCGGGAGCGCGGCCGCCGGGGCCTTCTCCTGGGTGGCCTCGGCCGGCGTCTGCTGGCCGGAGGCAACGGCGAACACACCGGTGGTACCGGCGGTCAGCACGGCTGCGAGCACCGCGAAGCGGCGGCGGGTCATGGGCATCGGTCACGCCTTGGGGGTCGTTCCGGGCGGGAAATACTGCTGAGCAGTCAGATAGAGGCCGATAACGGCAACTTGGTTCACCGATTTCGCCGATGACTGCCGGTTTCCGGAAAAGACCGGACGTGATTGTGCCCTGTGGAGTTTTTGGTCCGGATATGTGACCGGTATGTGGACGCTACCCGTCCGGCCACCGGGTCAACCGGCGTGCCGGTACGGGGTCTTGGGCGGGCGGCGGACGCCGCCTGTGCGGGGGCGCTGCGGGGCGCTACGGCCCGGTGTTGCGCGGGCCCACCGGCTGCCACGGCGCCAGCCGCGCGTCCGGGGCGTCCGCCGACGAGGTCACGTACAGCCGTGCGTCGAGCCCCACCACCGCCAGGCTGACCATGTTCCTCCCGGTCATAGTCGAGGACGGCGCGCCGACGAACATCAGCGCCGACCGCTCCCACGACCGGCCCCACCCCAGGTCCGAGCCCAGCTGCCCGCCCGCCGCGCGGCCGGCCAGCACGTGCCCGCTCGCCGTCACCGAGCCGAAGCCCTGGAGGCCGCCGAGGTCGGTGAGGTTGTTCACCTTCAGCCCGCCGTCACCCGTGACCAGGGCGGTGCGGACGTTGCCGGACCCCGGCTTGCGGAACCACAGCCGGACCCCGCCCTCGCGGCCGTCCGCCGTGAGCGGGAGCGTGGTGTCCGGCAGCCCGGTGGCGGTGGCAGGCCCCAGCGGGGCGCCCGGTTTGGGCTGCACCCAGCCCACCACCGTCTTGGAGGTCGAGGAGAAGACCATCCGCCGGCCGGCGCCGTCGGTGGCGGTGACCGGGGAGCCGTGCAGATCCGCACCGCCGTACTTCTCCCACGGACCCCAGCTGCCGTCCGCCCGCCGCACCCGGCCGCGCAGGGTGTACGCGCCGTCGCGTACGTACATGGCCGGTTGCCCGGTGCCGTCGAGCGAGACGGCGGGCGCGCTGATGTCGGAGGTCCAGTTCTCGTCGGCCGTCTCGGGGGTGCCCAGCGACTGCCACGGGCCGAACTCCTCGGAGCCCGGGTCCTTCTGGACGGCGTGGACGACCTCGCGCCGGTAGTCGGCGGGCTTCGCGCCGAAGGAGGTGCGGGTGCCGAAGAGGGCGATCCGGCCGTCCCGCAGGGTGACGGTGGACACGCCCTGGTCCATGCCGGTGCCGGGGAGCAGGGCGGGCCCGCTCCAGCGGCCGATCAGGCCGGTCCGGTGCCAGACGGCGACCTGGCCGTCGAGCACCTTGAAGGCCCACAGGCCGTGCTCCGCGTCGGAGGTCAGCCAGGAGGTGCCGGTGCCGCGGGCGTAGTTGACGGTCTCCGTCCAGCGGTTGCCCGCCGGGTGCTCGGCCGTCTTCAGGTCGCCGCAGCCGGCGTCGCTGCCACAGTGGTTCTGCCGGTCGACCCAGGAGTAGGTGTCCAGGATGTCCAGCTTCTCCTTGGCCTCGTCGGGGGCCAGGGTGCTGGGCAGGAAGCCGTTGGAGTAGCCGAGGTAGTTCTGCACCGCGAAGTGCGGACGGTCCTTGACGTCCTTCGCGTAGGCGGCGGTGGCCAGTTGCACGAAGCGGGCGCCGTAGAAGTGGTCCTGGTGGTCGGTGTACCGCCGGGTGTCGGGGAACCGGCCGGGGGTCGGGTCCTGGGAGCGGATGGTGGTCGGCTTGTACTGCTCCAGGATGCCGACCAGGGTCTGGACGACCTGGTCCTTCGTGTACGAGAACCTCTGCTTGACCGGGCTGCCGGAGGCGAGCACCGACTCCAGGCGGGGGACCGCGCCGTCCCAGAGGCCGTGGAGGCTGTCGGGGGCGGGCTCGTACACGTTGCCCGCCTCGCGCAACTGCAGCCAGACCAGGTTCACCTGCGGCTTGGCCACGAGGACGTCGACCTCGGCGTGGCCGCCGCCCCTGGTCGGGACGACGCCGCGCTTCCAGGCGCTGCTGCGGTCGCCGGTGGCCATCTTGGCGTAGGCGGCGCGTATGCCGTTCTGGCGGGCCTCGCTGTAGGCGGGCTTGTCGGGCTTGGCCGAACCCTTCCTGTCTTCGGGGGCGTTGATGCCGTCGGCTTCGCCGGAGGTGAGGTAGACCGAGGTCACGGGGTGGCCGGCGGCTATGGAGTAGCGCAGGTCCGGATTCATGAAGTAGAGGTCGTCGTCGGGGTGCGCGACGATCTGCAGCACGCGTCCGGGATCGGGCGCGTCGGCCGGGGCCGCGGGGGCGGTGGCCCTGCTGTCGGGGGGCGTGGGGGCGGAGAGGCGGTCGAGCGCGTCGTTGCCGCGGAGTACGAGCATGCAGCCGGCGGCGGTGGCGGCGCAGAACGCGACGACCTTGACGAGCCCCTTCCACTGGCCGTGGTGGCGGGCGGTGTGTACCTCGGCTCCGGCCGTACGGCGACTCCCGGGCGAACCGGCCCGCCCCCGCCCCCGCTGCCCGGCCCGGCGCGCGGCGCGGCGGCGGGCCTCGGCGCCGGATTCGCCTGCGGCGAAGGCGGGCCGTGCCGCCCCGGCCTGCTCGGCCCTCGCCCCGGCCTGCTCGGCCCCCGCCC
>NZ_JBHWUO010000101.1:0-12329 GCF_042736975.1 Streptomyces sp. NPDC059989 | reverse complement strand
AGACTGGCCTGAACGGGCGCGTAGCGCAACCTCAGCCCCGGCGGGGCTGGATTGCCCGACGGCAAAATCCAGCCCCGCCGGCGTTTGAGGCGCGGGGTCCGGGGCGGAGCCCCAGGAGGCCGGGCCGCGGCCAAGCCGCGACCCGACCCCCGCCGGGAGGCGGTCAGGCCTTGGACGAGGCCACGTCCACCGGCCGCACCCGGAGCGCCACCCGGCCCGGGAGGGCAGTGGCCGCGAGGGCCAGCAGCCCGGCCACCCCCACCACCCCCGCGTAAGCGACCGGCAGGACCGCCGGCGCCGCCACCCCCGTCATCCCGACGCTGAAAGCGGTCAGCACCGCCAGCGCGATCCCCGACCCCAGCACCACCCCGATCAGCACCACCGCCACCGCCTCCGCGCGCAGCATCCGCAGCACCTGCCTCCGCTTCGCGCCCGCGAGCCGCAGCATCCCGAACTCCCGTACCCGCTCGGCGGTCGACATGGCCAGCGTGTTGACCACCGCGATCGCCGTGAAGGCCAGCACCAGCCCCATCGCCAGCAGGTTGATCTCCGCGCCGGCATCGGCCCGCTCGGCCCGCACCTCGTCCGCGTCCCGCGCGGACAGCACCGCCACCCCCGGGAACCCCTTCAGCGCCGCGGCCAACTGCTCCCGCCCGGTGCCCGGTTCCGCGGCCACCAGCACGCTGCCGGCCAGCGGGTTGTCCATGTGCGCGGCCACCAGCCCGTGCGGCAGCGTCAGATCGCCGAAGCCCAGGCCCCGCGCGTACACGGCCGAGACGGTCAGCGTCACCGGAGTCCCGTCCCCCAGCGTCAGCTTCAGCGGGCTCCCCGGCTTCAGCCCCAGCTGCTCGGCGGCGAGTTCGCTCACCGCCGCGCTGCCCTCCCCGAATCCGTCCAGGCTGCCGCCGGTGACCGCCGGGTCCCACGTCCGGGTCAGCCCGGCCGTGGTCACCCCCTGCGCGGCGTACTTCGTGAGGCCCACCCGTACCGACGTGTGCACGATCTCGGTGGCCGCCGTGACCCCGGGGGTGCGGCGGATCCGCTCGGCGGCCTCCCCCGTGACGCCCGGACCCTGCGCGGCCAGCACCCATCCGGCCCGGACCCCGTCGCGGGCCTGCGCCCGGGCGGCGTCCCCGAGCGTCGGAGTGACGAACAGCACCGTGCAGGTCATGCCGACCAGCAGCGCGAGCGGGGTGACGGCGGAGGCCATCCGGACGGCGTTGCCGCGCAGGTTCGCGGTGGCGAGGTGGCCGCCCGCGCCGGCCAGCCGCAGCGGACCGGCGAGCAGCGCGGTGGCGGCCCGTACGAGCAGCGGGCCGAGCAGCGAGACCGCCCCGGCCAGGACCACCACGGCCAGGAAGGTGACCGGGGTCGACGCCGGCTCGGTGCGCAGGCCGGCGAGCACCACGACCAGGACCGCCCCGCCGGCCAGCAGCAGCACGCCGAGGACGGTCCGGATCCACGCGGGCCTGCGCCCCTCCAGGGCCGCTTCGGCGAGCGCCTCGGCGGGGCGGATCCGGGCGATCCGCCGACCGGTGATCCGCGCGGCGGCCCAGGCCCCGAGCAGGCTCGCACCGACGGCGACCACCATCGGGAAGATTCCGGCGGTGCGCTCCAGGGCGGTGGGGACGACCCCGCTGTCGACGAACCGGCCGTACAGCCAGGCGGCGAGCGGCAGTCCGGCGAGCGCCCCGGCGACTCCGGCGGCCAGGCCGACGACCAGCGCCTCCCGGCCGATCATGCTCCGCAGCTGCTTGGGCGTCGCGGCGATGGCCCGCAGCAGGGCGAGTTCGCGGTGGCGCTGCTGGATGGACAGGGCGAAGGTGCCGACGACCACGAGGATCGCGACGAGCAGCGAGGTGCCGCCCATCGCGCCGCCCATGGAGACCAGCTTGATCCGGGCTCCGGCGGCGTCGAGGAACTCGACGGGACCGCGCTCGTCGCCCGTGCTGACCTGCGCCGTGGTGCCCTTGAGTGCCTGCGCGACCTGCCCGGCCAGCCACCCGGCGTCGACGCCGGGTGCGGGCAGCACGCCGATGGCGCTGACCTGTCCGTCGCGGGCGGCGAGCCGCTGGGCCTCTGCGTCGCCGAAGAAGAGCGCGCTCTGCTGGGCGAGGTCGCCGCGGGCGGTCTTTGCGACTCCGCTCACCCGGTACGCCTTCGGCTCGCCGGTGGACTGCACGGTGAGCTCGGAGCCGGGCTTCAGCCCCGCGCGGGCGGCCAGCGCGTGGTCGACGACGACCTCGTCGCCGCCCTGGGGGGCCCGGCCCTCGGCGAGGGTGAAGGGGGTGAGGACGGCGGAGGTCCAGGCGTGCCCGTAGGAGGGCTTCGCGTCACCCGCCGGCGCCTTGACCAGCGGGACGGCCTGGAAGGTGAGTTCGGGCACGGCCCGCTCGACGCCGGCCACGGACCGCACCGTTTCCAGGGTGGCCGCCGGGAGCCAGGCCCGCTCGGCGACGGGCTTGGCCTTGTGCTTCTCCTTGGTCTTGCCCTTCTTCTCCTTGACCGTGGTCTCGTGGACGTTCTGGTCGGCGGAGACGAGGACCGGCGTGGCCGCGTAGCGCTCGGTGCCGATCGTTCCGCGGAGGCCCGTTTCCAGGAGGGTGCCGCACGCGGTGATGAGGGCGGCCGCGCACAGGAGGGCGACGAAGGCGCCGAGGAAACCGGCTTTGCGGTCTCTGACGGTCTGGAGGGCGTAACGCAGCATCATGCGGTCAACTCTGGCGCCGGGCACGCCTCCTGACATTGGCGTACTCCGGTGTGTGCACCCGGGGGCTACCCCCACCCCGGGCCCACCGGCTCACTCCCCCGGGTAGCCGAGCTCGTCGGCCTCGTCGCCGTCCTGGCCTTCCGCCTCCAGCGCGCGGCGGACCACCCGCAGGGCCATGCCCTCCGGGTACCCCTTGCGGGCGAGCATCCCGGCGAGGCGCCTGATCCGCTTGTCGCGCTCCAGGCCCCGGGTGGAGCGGAGCTTGCGCTCCACGAGCTCCCGGGCGGTCTGCTCCTCCTGCTCGGAGTCGAGCTGTCCCAGGGCCTCCTCCACGAGGGTGGCGTGCACCCCCTTGGTCCGGAGCTCCTGTGCGAGCGCCCGGCGGGCCAGGCCCCGGCCGCGGTGCCGGGACTCGACCCAGGCTCCCGCGAAGGCGGCGTCGTCGATCAGGCCCACCTCCTCGTACCGGGAGAGGACCTGCTGCGACACCTCCTCGGGGATGCCCCGCTTGTGCAGGGCGTCCGCGAGCTGGCGCCGGGTGCGGGGGCTCCCGGTGAGCAGGCGCAGGCAGATCGCCCGCGCCTGCTCCTCGGGGCTCTGGGGCGGCAGTTCCTGGCGGCCTTCACGGCCGCGCCGGCCCTCGCCGCCCCCTTCCTGCTCCCGCACGGGTCAGCTCTTGGCGACGGCGGCCTTGGCCGTCGTCTTGGCCTTCGTCGCCGGGGCGGGCACGGCCGCGGCCGTGGCGTCGGCAGCTGCGGCACCGGCCTCGGCGGTGGCGGTGTCGGCGTCCTTGCGGACCCCCACGCCCAGCTTCTCCTTGATCTTCCGCTCGATCTCGTCGGAGAGGGCGGGGTTGTCGCAGAGGAACTTCCGCGCGTTCTCCTTGCCCTGGCCGAGCTGGTCGCCCTCGTACGTGTACCAGGCGCCGGCCTTGCGGACGAAGCCGTGCTCGACGCCCATGTCGATCAGGCCGCCCTCGCGGCTGATGCCGTGGCCGTAGAGGATGTCGAACTCGGCCTGCTTGAACGGCGGCGCGACCTTGTTCTTGACGACCTTGACGCGGGTGCGGTTGCCGACCGCGTCCGTGCCGTCCTTGAGGGTCTCGATGCGGCGGATGTCGAGACGCACGGAGGCGTAGAACTTCAGCGCGCGGCCACCGGTGGTGGTCTCCGGCGAGCCGAACATCACACCGATCTTCTCGCGGAGCTGGTTGATGAAGATCGCGGTGGTCTTGGACTGGTTGAGCGCACCGGTGATCTTCCGGAGCGCCTGGCTCATCAGGCGGGCCTGGAGACCCACGTGCGAGTCGCCCATCTCACCCTCGATTTCCGCGCGCGGCACCAGGGCCGCCACGGAGTCGATGACGATCAGGTCGAGGGCACCGGAGCGGACGAGCATGTCCACGATCTCCAGCGCCTGCTCGCCGGTGTCCGGCTGCGACAGGATGAGGTTGTCGGTGTCGACGCCGAGGGCCTTCGCGTACTCGGGGTCGAGCGCGTGCTCGGCGTCCACGAAGGCGACGGTGCCGCCGGCCTTCTGCGCGTTGGCCACGGCGTGCAGGGTCAGGGTCGTCTTACCGGAGGACTCCGGTCCGTACACCTCGATCACGCGGCCGCGGGGCAGCCCGCCGACGCCGAGGGCGATGTCCAGCGCGGTCGACCCGGTGGGGATGACCTCGATGGGGTCGTTCGGCTTGTCGCCGAGGCGCATGACCGCACCCTTGCCGAATTGCCGTTCAATCTGTGCGAGCGCGGCGTCGAGAGCCTTCTCGCGGTCGGTGCCTGCCATGGGTTCCACCCGGTTTGCTTGAGTCGATCGCTTCACGCCATTGACGCTAATGCCTGCCACTGACAATGCGCCTCCACGACCGGTTCGGCTGTGGATAACTCATCAGAATGGATGTTCGATTTCCCTGTCAAGCGCGCCACGCGAGACCCCGCGCGAGAGCCGCCGCGCGAAGGCCGACCCCCATCAAGTGACAACCCGCGGTTGACACTCCAGGACTGTCAACCTACGGTTGCACTCATGACGAACCCATCCGTGGAACCCGTTCGCATCGCCAACCCCGTGCGCCTCGACGACCTGATCGAGGCCATCAAGAAGTCCCACGCCGACAGCCTGGAGCAGCTCAGCGGCGCCGTCGTCGCCGCCGAGCACCTGGGCGACGTGGCCGACCACCTGATCGGCCACTTCGTCGACCAGGCCCGCCGCTCCGGCGCCTCCTGGACCGACATCGGCCGCAGCATGGGCGTCACCCGCCAGGCCGCCCAGAAGCGCTTCGTCCCCAAGGCCGACAAGGAGGGCGACGCCGCCCTCGCCCCCGACGCGGGCTTCGGCCGCTTCACCCCCCGCGCCCGCAACGTCGTCATGACCGCGCAGAACGAGGCCCGCTCCGCCGGCAACACCGAGATCGGCACCGCCCACCTGGTCCTGGGCCTGCTGGCCGAGCCCGAGGGGCTCGCCGCCCTCGCGCTGACCGCCCAGGGGGTCTCCGCGGACGACGTACGCGCCGCCGCGGCCGCCACGCTGCCCCCGGCGGCCCCGGAGGTCCCCGACCTGATCCCCTTCGACGCCAACGCCAAGAAGGCCCTGGAGCTCACCTTCCGCGAGGCCCTGCGCCTGGGCCACGGCTACGTGGGCACCGAGCACATCCTGCTCGCGCTGCTGGAGCTGGAGGACGGCGGGGGCGTGCTCAGCGGCCTCGGAGCGGGCAAGGCCGCCACCGAGGCGACCGTCACCGAAGCCTTGGCAGCCGTACTCGGCGGCGCGGACGGCGCCGAGTAGAGGCGTCCGCGTCCTCCGTCAGCGCGTACCGCTTCACGTACGCGCCGAGGAAGGCCTGCAGCGTGGCGATGGCCGGGATCGCGATGAGCGCCCCGACCGCGCCCAGCAGGGCGGTGCCCGCGACGACCGAGCCGAAGGCCACCGCGGGGTGGATGTCCACCGTCTTCGAGGTCAGCTTCGGCTGGAGGACGTAGTTCTCGAACTGCTGGTAGACCACCACGAACCCGAGGACGTACAGCGCGTACCAGGGATCGACGGTGAAGGCGATCAGGATCGGCAGCGCGCCCGCGAGATAGGTGCCGATGGTGGGGATGAACTGGGAGACCAGCCCCACCCACACCGCGAGCGCGGGCGCGTACGGCACTCCGAGGACCACCAGCAGGATGTAGTGCGCGATGCCGGAGATCAGCGCCATCAGCCCGCGCGAGTAGAGGTAGCCGCCCGTCTTGGTGACGGCGATCTCCCAGGCGCGCAGCACCTCGGACTGCTTGGCGGGCGGCAGTACGGAGCACAGCGCGCGCCGCAGCCGCGGTCCGTCGGCGGCGAAGTAGAAGGAGAACAGTCCGATCGTCAGCAGCTTGAAGAGTCCGCCGAGCACGGCGCCGGACACGTCGAGCACGCCGCTCGCGCTGTTCTGCACGTACTTGCGCAGCCAGTCGGAGCGCAGCAGGCTGTCCTGGATCTCCAGCCGGGACAGCTCGGTGTGGAAGGTGCGGTTGATCGCGTTGATCACCGAGTCGAGGTAGCTGGGGAAGCCCTCCACCATCTCGACGATCTGCCCGGCGAGCATCGAGCCGAGCAGCGTGAGGAAGCCCGCGGTCACGACGAACACCGCGAGGAACACCAGGAAGGTGGCGAGCCCGCGGCGCATCCCGCGGGCCGCCATCCTGGACACCGCGGGTTCGATCGCGAGCGCGAGGAAGAAGGCGATCAGGATGTTGACGAGCAGCCCGATCAGCTGGTGGAAGGCCCAGCTGCCGAGCTGGAAGCAGGCGACGAGGGCCAGTACGAGCACCACGGCGCGCGGCAGCCACCGCGGCATCCGCGCCTCCGCTCCGCCCGCGCCCCCGCCCGGCGGACGGCCGCCTCCGGGTGGGCCGCCGAGGCGAGCCGGGTCGACCGGCCAGGCCGGCGTCGCGTCCCCGGCCCCCTGGGGTCCTTCGGGCCGGTCGTTCGTCTCATCAGTGGCTGCCACGCGGCCAAGTCTGGCCCACCGGCCGCCCCTACGGCGAAACAGCCCTGCTCAGCGCAGCGATGCCGGCACGTCCATCGCCGAACACACCGCCCGCCACACGTCCTTGGCTTCCCAGCCCGCGTCCAGCGCCTGGTGGACGGTCCGTCCGCCCAGCTCGGTCATGACGTGGTCCCGCGCGAAGGAGTCCGCGTAGCCCGCACCGAAGTGCTCCGCCATCCGCTCCCAGAAAATCGTCAACCGCATGACTCCAGTATCCCGCCCCGGAGAGTGCACCCGCCCCGTTCGTCCCCCCTCCCCGCATCGGGGCGCCCTACGGTTTCTCGCATGCCTGGAGACGAAGCCCCCTCGTCGGCCGCCCCGGCCCCGCTGGCCCGCGCCGAGCAGTTCATCTGGCTCACTGCCCGCGTACTGGAGCAGCGGCGGTTCGCGTTCCACTTCCTCGGCGGGGACGCCGATCCGGTGGACACCGCCCTCTGCTCCTACCTCAACGGCGACGGCGGCTACGGGCACGCGCTCGATCCGGATCTGCGCGGCCCGCTCAGCCAGCCCCTGCACACCGCGCACGCACTGCGCGTCCTGGACAGCCTGGGCCGCTGCGCCGGCCAGCGCATCGAGCGGCTCTGCCGCCACCTGACCCGGGTCTCCACGCCGGACGGGGCGCTCCCGGTGGCCTCCCCGGCCCCGCGCGGCTACCCGGCGGCGCCCTACCACCCGGTCTTCGACGACCCGCCGGGCGAGCTGCTGACCACGGGCCCGGTCGTCGGCTTACTGCACCGCAACCGGATCTGGCACGCCTGGCTGTTCCGGGCCACGGACTTCTGCTGGGACCGGGTGGAGAGCCTGCGCCGCTCGCATCCGTACGAGATCCAGAGCGCGGTGGCCTTCCTCGACGGCTCCCCCGACCGGGCCCGCGCGGCGGCGGCCGCGGACCGGCTGGGGCGGCTGGTGCGCGAGCAGCGGCTCGTGGTGCTGGATCCGCGGCGGCGGCACGAGTTCCCGCCCGCCCCCGGCTACGCGCCGGGCGAGCAGCTGTACCCGCACGACTTCGCGCGGCGGCCGGAGTCGCTGGCCCGCGGCTGGTTCACCGACGAGGAGCTGCGCCGCTCGCTGGACTTCCTGGCCGCCGAGCAGCAGGCGGACGGCGGCTGGCCGGTGCGCCGCCGGGCCTGGGCACCGGGCAGCTCGCTGGAGCGGCGGCCGATCGCGACCCTGGAGGCCCTGCTCACCCTGCGGGCGTACGGGCGTCCGCTCGGCCCCGCTAGCCGCCCAGGGCCCGAACGCCCGCGGTGACGACGACGGCGGCCGCGACGACCAGCAGGAACGGGGCCCGCAGCAGCAGGGCGACCGCGGCGGCCGCGAGTCCGGCGGCGCGGGCGTCGATGACGAGGGCGCTCCCGGTGCTGAAGGTCTGCTGGGCGGTGAGCGCGGCGAGCAGCGCGACCGGCAGCAGGGCGGCGAGGCGGCGCACCAGCGGCCGCTCCAGGGCCCCGGCGGGGACGAGCAGCCCGGCGAGCTTGACGGCGTAGCAGCCGACGACGGTGAGCCCGATGGCGATCCAGACGTTCACGAGCGGCGTCCCTTCATCCACAGCACGGCCGGCGCGGCCAGCGCGGCGATCAGCACGGGCACCCCGGCGGGCAGCACCGGCAGGAAGCCGAGCCCGAGAACGAGCGCGAGGGCGGCGACGGCCCGCTCGGTGGAGGTCTTCAGCATCGGCGCGAGCAGCGCCAGGAACACGGCGGGTCCGGCGGCGTCCAGCCCCCACGCGGCGGTGTCGCCGATGGCCTCGGCGCCGAGCGCGCCCAGCAGGGTGGTGAGGTTCCACAGCACGTACAGGCTGAGCCCGGTGACGCCGAACCCGAGGCGGGCCGACTTCCGGTCGGGCTGGGCCAGTGCCACGGCGGTGGTCTCGTCGATGACCCAGTGCGCGGCGAAGGGCCGCACGGCGCGCGGCAGGGCGAGCAGCTGCGACAGCCGCAGCCCGTAGAAGGCGTTGCGCGTGCCGAGGAAGAAGGCCCCGGCGGCGGCCGTGAACGGGTTCCCGCCGGCCGCGAGGGCCCCGACCAGCGCGAACTGCGAGGCGCCGGTGAAGACGAGCAGGCTCAGTACGCAGGCCTGCGCCACGCTGATCCCCGCCCCGGCGGCGGTCACCCCGAACGCGAACCCGGACAGCCCGACGGCCACTCCGACCCCGAGCGCGTCCCGTACGACAGCGGCGCGCGGCCGCTCGGCGGTGACCCCGTCGGGGGTCTCCTGTATCACCATCGAATGTTCTCCCACGCCCCGAAGGTACGCAGGGCGGGGAGGCCGGGTCTTGTACGTTCTTGCGCGCGGCCGGGCGCGCATCCGCCACGGACAGTTACAACAAGACTACGTTCGGCGCATGCCAACCTCTCCCGACCGGGCCCCCCGGCACCGGGCTCCCCGCTGGGCGGCGTTCCTGTGCATGGGCGGACTGATCACCTCCGGCGCACTGTTCATGCGGTACCTGCACGACCGGCCGCACGGCCTGGGCAAACACCGGGAGCAGCTGCTCCAGTTCTCCGGACAGCGAGAGGAAGCGTGCCGGGCCGTCTACGAACTGGGCCGGCGGTGTGAGGCCACCGGCGCCCGCATCGACGCCTTCCGGCACGCCATCAGCGCCGACAGCCACTGGCTGATCCCCTCGTACGCCCTGGCACTCATGTCACTGTTCGGGCTGGGTGTCCTCTTCCTGTACCGGCTGGCATCGCGGAGGTTCGCCTTCCGGGCGATGCTCCTCACCCCGGTGGCCGCCGCGGCGGACCTGGCCGAGAACGCCTTCCTGCGCAGTGCCTTGCAGCACATGGCCGACGATCCCGACTACGAGTTGCTGGCGGCCGCCTCCTTCGCGCTGCTGAAGTGGTCGCTCGTCGCCCCGCTGTTCATCATCGCGGGCTGGGTGCTCCTCACCCTGCTGGCCAGGTATTTCACGAAGAGGTCGAAACTGCGGCTCGCCCCGAAGGCGCCGGTCCTGCCGGGAAGTCCGGGGATCGCGCGCCGGATGGCCCGGACCCGGGCCGGCGAGGGCGTTCGCGGGACGGCCTTCGCGGTGGGTTTCTGGGCCCTGTTGATCATCCGCAGGATCCGGCGGCACGGCCCGCGGCTTCCCGTACGCTTCGCCCACCGGCTCGCCCACGACCCCGGCCACCGGCCGTGCGACCCGCAGATCATCGTGCCGCCGGCGGCACCGCACCGCTCCTCGCCCTTGGAGGACTGGACCGCGCCGCCGAGCGAGGCGGCGCCGCCGGAGAGTGCGCACCGCCGCTGGCGGAGCCGCTCCCTCCCCCTGCCCGGCCGCGAGGCGGCGGAGATCGGCATCTGCGTGTCCGGCGGCGGGATCCGCTCCGCGTCGGTCACGCTCGGCGCCCTGCAGGCCCTGCGCGAGGCGGGGGTGCTGACCAAGGCGCGCTATCTGGTGTCGGTGTCCGGTGGCGGGTTCACGGCCGGGGCCTTCCAGCTGGCGCTGACCACGAGACAGCCACGGGACCGGCGGCCGCAACCTCCTCCCCGGGCCGACCTGGCGACGCCTCAGGACGTGTTCGCACCCGGCAGCCCCGAAGAGCACCATCTGCGGCGGCACGCCAAGTACTTGGCCGACAGCCCCCAGGAATTCGTGCGGGCCCTGGGCGCGGCACTGCGCGGGGTCCTCGTCTCCCTCACGCTGCTGGCGCTGACGTTCACCGTGGCCGGGATCGCGCTCAACGAGTTCTATTCGCTCGTCCCCGTGATCGAGATCGAACGCTTCCGGCCGGGCGGCTTCGACCCCACCTCGGCCTCGGGTACGGCCACGGGCGTCCGGAACCTGTTGCTCCCCCGCTACGCCTGGCTGCCCATCGTCGGCCTGGTCGCGGTCGCCGGCGCGGTGTCCCTGGCGGCCTCCCTGTTCCGGCCCCGCACCGGGGCCGGGTGGCCGCGGTGGCTGCGGCTCTCGGTGAAGGGCATCGTGTGGATGGCCGTCGGGATCGCGGTGTACGCCCTGCTCATCCCCCTCGTGCTGTGGTTCTTCGCCTGGCTGGTCCAGCGTCAGAACCTGTTCCCCGAGGGGACGCAGGGAGTGACCCTCCTCGCCGGCCTCACGGCGGCCCTCACCTGGCTGGGCGCGATGTTCACCGCGCTGTACCAGCAGGTGAAGAAGATCCGGCCGGACGGTGAGAAGGCGGGATGGCTCTCCGCGGGCGCCACCTCACTGGTCACCAAGGTCGGTACGGGATGGCTCCAGTACCTCGTCGTCTGGGTGGTGCTCCTGGTCCTCGGCTTCGTCGGCCTCGCCGTGCTCTCCTGGTCCACCGTGCTGTCCGACCGGTGGCACTGGGGGTGGCGGCTGGGTCTGCCCGCCGCCCTGCTCGTCCTGGCCGTGGTGCTCGACCAGACCATGTGCAGCCTGCACCCCTTCTACCGGCAGCGGCTGGCCAGCGCCTTCGCGGTGCGGCGCGCGGTGCTGTGGGACGGCTCCGTCGGCGCCCTGCCGTACGACTACCACGCGGAGCTGACCCGGCTCAGCACGCACGCCGAGCGGGTGAAGCCCTTCCCGCAGGTCATCTTCGCGGCGGCCGCGGCCCTGTCCAGCCGCAACCGCACCGCGCCGGGCAGGCCCGCCGTCCCCTTCACCTTCGCCTCCGACTACGTCGGCGGACCCGATGTCGGCTGGGTGAAGACCTCCACCCTGGAGAAGACGTCGCACCCCTTGATCCAGCGCGACCTCACCGTCCAGTCCGCCGTCGCGGTCTCGGGCGCGGCGTTCGCGTCCACGATGGGCACGCAGTCGAAGGCGGTGCAGCGGCTGCTCGCCCTGTCCAACCTGCGCCTGGGCACCTGGCTGCCCAACCCGCTGTACCTCGCCGAGGTGGCGAAGTTCGCCCCGGACTGGACCATGCCCCGGCTCCCCCGGATGCGGCGGCTGCGCTATCAGCTCCAGGAGCTGATCGGGCTGTACTCCGACACCAGCCCCATGCTGCTGTGCACGGACGGCGGACACATCGACAATCTGGGCCTGGTGGAACTGCTCCGGCTGCGCTGCCGGAAGATCTACGTCATCGACTCCAGCGGGGACGTCCCCCCGCTGGCCACCACGCTCGCCCAGGCGATCGCGCTGGCGTACGAGGACCTCGGCGTCGAGATCAGCTTCGACCTGCCGGACCAGAACATGCTCACGCTCGTACCGGGCAGCGCCGAGAAGCTGAGCCCGGAGGACCCGATGTCGGCCCTGAACGCGCGCCTCTCCGCGCGGTGCGTCGTACGGGGCACCATCCGCTACCCGGAGCCCGTCGAGTTCACCCCGGGCGAGCCCGGGACCCGGGAGGGCACGATCGTCTTCGCCAAGGCCAGCCTGACCACCGACATGCCCTACGAGCTGCTGAGCTACGCCCTCACCGAGAAGGTCTTCCCCCGCCAGAGCACCTTCGACCAGTCCTTCGACCACGACCAGTTCGACGCCTACCTCGCGCTGGGCCGCCACCTCGGCGCCGCGGCCGCGGGCAGCCGGCCCGTCAAACGCGTCCAGCCGAACCTGAGCCTGCGGCCCGACCACTAGGCAGTGTCTGATGGCTCTTTGATGAGATCGCGGAGCCAGATCACGATGGCTGCTGTGGCCAGGGTGCCGTTGAAGATGTAGTCGCGTTT
>NZ_JBHWUO010000100.1:0-12820 GCF_042736975.1 Streptomyces sp. NPDC059989 | reverse complement strand
GCGCAACCAGGGCTTACGCCACGAAGGGGTGGCTTCGTGCGCGAGGACGAGGAGACACTCCGGAGGGGCACCGCCCCAACCCCCACTCCGGCCCCACCCGAGGGGCACAAACCCAGCCCCGCCGGCGATTGAGGCGCGAGGTCTGGGGCGGAGCCCCAGCAACGGCGCCGGCGATTCAGACGGAGCCGTACGCCGGCAACGGCGACTCCGCGGCAGCGAGCAGCTTCGAGGCGGCCTCCCCCGCCTCCGCCGGAGTCCACCGCGCCCCCCGATCGGCGGTGGGGCCGGGCCGCCAGCCCTCCATCACCGTGATCCGGCCCCCCTCCACCTCGAACACCCTCCCCGTCACCCCGGCGGAGCCATCCGCACCCAGCCACACCACCAGCGGGGACACGTTCTCCGGAGCCATCGCGTCGAACGCCCCGGCCGCCGGCGCGGCCATCGTCTCGGCGAAGGCCCGCTCCGTCATCCGGGTCCGCGCCGCCGGGGCGATCGCGTTCACCTGGACCCCGTACCGCCCCATCTCCGCGGCGGAGACCAGCGTCAGCCCCAGGATCCCCGCCTTGGCCGCGCTGTAGTTGCCCTGGCCGACCGAGCCCAACAGTCCCGCCCCCGACGAGGTGTTGACCACCCGCGCCGCGACCCGCCGCCCCGCCTTCGCCTCCGCGCGCCACCACACGGCCGCCGCCCGCAGCGGCAGGAAGTGCCCCTTCAGGTGCACCCGCATGACCGCGTCCCAGTCGTCCTCCTCCAGGTTCACCAGCATCCGGTCCCGCAGGAACCCCGCGTTGTTGACCAGCGTGTCCAGCCGCCCGAAGGAGTCCAGCGCGCACGACACCAGCGAGGCCGCCCCCTCCCCCGTCGCGATGTCCCCGCCGTGGGCCACCGCCTCCCCGCCCAGCGCCTGGATCTCCGAAACGACCTGGCCGGCCGGGGAGTCGGGCCCCTGCAGCCCGTCCAGCCCCACCCCCAGGTCGTTGACGACGACCTTCGCCCCCTCCGCCGCGAAGGCCAGCGCGTGGGCCCGCCCCAGCCCCCGCCCCGCGCCCGTCACCACGACCACTCGGCCTTCCGCAACGCCCTTGCCCGCACCCGTGCCCACACCCATGTCAGCTCTCCTTGTCCACGTTGCCCGCGTTGTCCATGTCGTTCACGTTGTTCACCGTCGCCGCATCCAGAAACGCCGGCCGCTCCCCGCCCCCGTGCACGAGCAGGCTCGCCCCGCTCACGTACCCCGCCCGGCCGGAGGCGAGGAACACCGCCGCCTCCCCCACGTCCGAGGGTTCCGCCAGCCGCCCCAGCGGCACGGTCGCCCCCACGGCCGCGATCCCGGCCTCGTCCCCGTAGTGCAGGTGCGCCAGTTCGGTCCGCACCATGCCCAGGACCAGCGAGTTCACCCGCACCTCGGGCGCCCACTCCACGGCCATGGACCGGGCCAGGTTCTCCAGCCCCGCCTTCGCCGCCCCGTAGGCCGCCGTCCCCGGCGAGGGCCGGGTCCCGCTCACGCTGCCGATCATCACCACCGAGCCCCGCGTGGCCCGCAGCCACGGATACGCCGCGAGCGAGGCCGTCATCGGAGCCACCAGGTTCAGCTCGACGACCCGCGCGTGCCGCTCCGCCGCGCCCTCCCCCAGCAGCCGGTACGGGGTCCCGCCCGCGTTGTTGACCAGGCAGTCGAGCCGCCCGTACCGCCCGGCGACCGCGCCGAAGAAGTCCTGCACGGCGGCCGGGTTCCGCAGGTCCAGCGGGAGGTGCGAGGCCTTGCGCCCGCCCTCCGCGACCGGTTCCTCCGGTGGCCGCCGCGCGCAGACGACGACCTCCGCGCCGGCCGCGAGGAACGACCGGGCGATCCCGGCGCCGACGCCCCGGGTCCCGCCGGTGACGACGACAACCCTCCCGTCGAGCTCCATAGGCTGCTACCTTCCTCACCTAACAAATGTTTGGTGGAAAGGTAGCTGATCCGCTCATGGGTGTCTCCACCTCAAGCCCGGACAAGGGCATCGCACTTGTCACAGTCGACTTCCCGCCCGTCAACGCGCTCCCCGTACAGGGCTGGTACGACCTCGCCGACGCCCTGCGGGCCGCAGGCCGCGACTCCGAGGTCCGCTGCGTCGTCCTCGCCGCCGAGGGCCGCGGCTTCAACGCCGGCGTGGACATCAAGGAGATGCAGCGCGACCCCGGGCACGCCTCCCTCATCGGCGCCAACCGGGGCTGCTACGAGGCCTTCGCCGCCGTCTACGAGTGCGAGGTGCCGGTCGTCGCGGCCGTGAACGGCTTCTGCCTGGGCGGCGGCATCGGCCTCGTCGGCAACGCCGACGCGATCGTGGCGAGCGACGACGCGACCTTCGGGCTCCCCGAGCTGGACCGCGGCGCACTCGGCGCCGCCACCCACCTGGCCCGCCTCGTCCCGCAGCACCTGATGCGCGCGCTGTACTACACCTCGCGCACCGCCACCGCCGCCGAACTGCACGCGCACGGCTCGGTCTGGAGGGTGGTCCCGCGCGCCGAACTGCGTTCCGCCGCCCTGGAGCTGGCCGCCGAGATCGCGAAGAAGGACGGCTACCTCATCCGGCTGGCCAAGGCCGCCATCAACGGCATCGACCCCGTCGACGTGCGCCGCAGCTACCGCTTCGAGCAGGGCTTCACCTTCGAGGCCAACCTCAGCGGGGTCGCCGACCGGGTCCGCGACACCTTCGGCAAGGAGAGCACCGGAAACAGGGAGGAGCAGTCGTGACCGACAAGACCATGACCCCCGAAGAGGTGGTCGGGCAGCTGCGCAGCGGAATGACCGTCGGCATCGGCGGCTGGGGCTCGCGGCGCAAGCCCATGGCCCTGGTGCGAGCGCTGCTCCGATCCGAGATCACCGATCTCACCGTGATCTCGTACGGCGGCCCCGACGTCGGCCTGCTGGCCGCCGCGGGCCGCATCCGCCGCCTCGTCGCCCCCTTCGCCACCCTCGACTCCATCCCGCTGGAGCCGCACTTCCGGGCCGCCCGCGAGCGCGCCGCCTTCACCCTCACCGAGTACGACGAGGCCATGTTCATGTGGGGCCTGCACGCCGCCGCCAACCGGCTGCCCTTCCTCCCCGTCCGCGCCGGCCTCGGCTCGGACGTCATGCGGGTCAACCCGGAGCTGCGCACCGTCACCTCCCCCTACGACGACGGCGAGGAGCTCGTCGCCGTCCCCGCCCTGCGCATGGACGCCGCCCTCGTCCACCTCAACCGCGCCGACCGCCTCGGCAACGCCCAGTACCTGGGCCCGGACCCGTACTTCGACGACCTCTTCTGCGAGGCCGCCGACGCCGCCTACGTCTCCTGCGAGCAGCTCGTCGAGACCGCCGAGCTCACCAAGGCCGGTCCCCCGCAGTCCCTCCTCGTCAGCCGCCACTCGGTCACCGGGGTCGTCGAGACCCCGAACGGCGCGCACTTCACCTCCTGCGTGCCCGACTACGACCGCGACGAGGCCTTCCAGAAGCTCTACGCGACCACCCCCTGGCCCGAGTTCGCCGACCGCTTCCTCTCGGGCGCGAGCGAGCACGACTACCAGTCCGCCGTCCGGACCTGGCACGAGGAGCAGCAGCCGTGACCACCACCCTGACCATCTCCCGCGCCGAATACTGTGTGATCGCCTGCGCCGAGGCCTGGCGCGACAACGGCGAGGTCCTCGCCAGCCCGATGGGCCTGATCCCCTCCTTCGGGGCCCGGCTCGCGAAGCGGACCTTCGCCCCCGACCTGCTCCTGACGGACGGCGAAGCCATGCTCGTCGGCCTCGACGGCACGGTGGAGGGCTGGCTCCCGTACCGGCGCCACCTCACCATGGTCACCGGCGGCCGCCGGCACGTGATGATGGGCGCCAGCCAGATCGACCGGTTCGGCAACCAGAACATCTCCTGCATCGGCGACTGGGAGCGGCCCGCCCGCCAGCTCCTTGGCGTGCGCGGCGCACCCGTCAACACCCTCAACAACCCGGTCAGTTACTGGATCCCCAAGCACTCCACCCGGGTGTTCGTCGGACGCGTCGACATGGTCAGCGGCGTCGGCTACGACCGCGCGGAGGCGGCCGGGCCCTCGGCCACCCGCTACCACCGCCTCCCCCGGGTCGTCAGCGACCTCGGCGTCTTCGACTTCACCGGCCCCGGCCGCTCGATGCGCCTGGCCTCCCTCCACCCCGGGGTCACCGTCGAGCAGGTCCGGGCGGCCACCGGCTTCGAGCCGGCCATCGCCGACGAGGTCCCGTACACCCGGGAGCCGACCGCGCAGGAGCTGCGGCTGATCCGCGAGGTGATCGACCCCAAGGGGCTGCGCGACCGGGAAGTACGGGGCTGATCCGATGGAGACCGCATTCACCAAGCTGGTCGGTGTCGAGCACCCGATCGTGCAGACGGGCATGGGCTGGGTCGCCGGCCCCCGCCTGGTCTCGGCCGCGGCCAACGCGGGGGCCCTGGGGATCCTGGCCTCGGCGACGATGACCATGGACCAGCTGCGGTCGGCGGTCCGCGAGGTCAAGTCCCGGACGGCGGACGGCGCCCCCTTCGGGGTCAACCTGCGCGCGGACGCCGGGGACGCGGCCGAGCGCGCCCAGCTGATCATCGACGAGGGCGTACGGGTCGCCTCCTTCGCGCTGGCGCCCTCCAAGGAGCTGATCGCGCGCCTCAAGGACGCGGGCGTCGTGGTCATCCCCTCGATCGGGGCCCGGCGGCACGCCGAGAAGGTGGCGGCGTGGGGCGCCGACGCGGTGATCGTGCAGGGCGGCGAGGGCGGCGGGCACACCGGGGACGTGGCCACGACCGTACTGCTGCCGCAGGTCGTGGACTCCGTGGACATCCCGGTGATCGCGGCGGGCGGCTTCAGCGACGGCCGCGGCCTGGTCGCCGCCCTGGCCTACGGGGCCGCCGGCATCGCCATGGGCACCCGCTTCCTGCTGACCTCCGACTCCACCGTCCCGGACGCCGTCAAGGCCGAGTACCTGAAGGCCACGGTCAAGGACGTCACCGTCACCACGGCCGTCGACGGCCTCCCCCACCGCATGCTCCGCACCGAGCTCGTCGACTCCCTGGAGCGGGCGGGCCGCACCCGGGCGCTGGTCCGGGCCGTCCGGCACGCGGCCGGCTTCCGCAAGCTCTCCGGCCTGAGCTGGCCGCAGATGGTGCGCGACGGCCTGGCGATGAAACACGGCAAGGACCTGTCCTGGAGCCAGGTCCTGCTCGCCGCGAACACCCCGATGCTCCTCAAGGCGTCCATGGTCGAGGGCCGTACGGACCTCGGCGTCATGGCATCAGGCCAGGTCGCGGGGGTGATCGACGATCTTCCGTCCTGTGCGGAGCTCGTCTCCCGCGTCATGGCCGAGGCACACACCGTGCTGGAACAGCTGCACCACCCGCACACGCTCCGCACCCTGCCACCACCAGGGTGATCCCCCTTCTCCGTCACAGGAGTCGCATCCATGAGCCGTGCCCGAATCCGCCTGGCGACCGCGGTCCTCGCCTCCGCCCTCGCCATCGGGACCCTGCCCGCCGCCGCGTACGCGGCGGCGGCGCCCGGAGCCGGGGTCAGTGCCCGGCACCACCAGCACGTCCAGGCGGAAACGATCCGCCAGATCCCCCTCCAGGGCGCGGTCAACCTCCGCGACCTGGGCGGCTACCGCACCTGGACCGGCGGCCAGGTCCGCCAGGGCCTGGTCTACCGCTCCGACGCACTGAGCAAGCTGACCGCCGCGGACATCACCACCGTGTCCGGTCTCGGCCTCACGAAGGCCATCGACTTCCGCATCCCGATGGAGGTCCAGTACGACGGCGCCGACAAGCTGCCCGCCGGACTCGCCCCCACCGCGCGCCCGGTCAGCGACCTCGGCCTCTACGGGACCCTCGTCGGCGCGATCTCCAGCGGCGACCCCGTCAAGCAGGAGCAGATGCTCGGCGGCGGCCGCGCCGAGGCCTACATGCGCGACATCTACCGCACCTTCGTGACCAGCCCCGAGAACCGGGCGCAGTTCGCGGCGACCCTGCGGGAGATAGCGGACGCCGGACAGGGTCCGCTGCTGTACCACTGCACCTCGGGCAAGGACCGGACCGGCTGGATGAGCTACATCCTGCTGCGCGCCCTGGCCGTCCCCGAGGACACCGCGGAGCGCGACTACCTGGCGTCGAACACCTTCCGCGCCACGTACGACGCCCAGGTGCGGGCGGGCCTCAAACAGTCCGGGCGGATGCAGAACCCCGACCTGCTGATCCCGCTCCAGGAGGTCCGCCAGGACTACCTGGACTCCGCGACGGCCCAGCTGGAAGCCGACTACGGCAGCTTCTACGGCTACCTGACGGACGGCCTCGGCCTGGACCTGCGGACCCTGGCGAAGCTCCAGGCCAAGCTGGTCCGCTGACGCACCACGCAAACGGCGACGCCGGGCAGCGCTTCGAAGCGCTGCCCGGCGTCGCCGTTTGCGTGGTGCGTCAGCGGACCAGCTTGGCCTGGAGCTTCGCCAGGGTCCGCAGGTCCAGGCCGAGGCCGTCCGTCAGGTAGCCGTAGAAGCTGCCGTAGTCGGCTTCCAGCTGGGCCGTCGCGGAGTCCAGGTAGTCCTGGCGGACCTCCTGGAGCGGGATCAGCAGGTCGGGGTTCTGCATCCGCCCGGACTGTTTGAGGCCCGCCCGCACCTGGGCGTCGTACGTGGCGCGGAAGGTGTTCGACGCCAGGTAGTCGCGCTCCGCGGTGTCCTCGGGGACGGCCAGGGCGCGCAGCAGGATGTAGCTCATCCAGCCGGTCCGGTCCTTGCCCGAGGTGCAGTGGTACAGCAGCGGACCCTGTCCGGCGTCCGCTATCTCCCGCAGGGTCGCCGCGAACTGCGCCCGGTTCTCGGGGCTGGTCACGAAGGTGCGGTAGATGTCGCGCATGTAGGCCTCGGCGCGGCCGCCGCCGAGCATCTGCTCCTGCTTGACGGGGTCGCCGCTGGAGATCGCGCCGACGAGGGTCCCGTAGAGGCCGAGGTCGCTGACCGGGCGCGCGGTGGGGGCGAGTCCGGCGGGCAGCTTGTCGGCGCCGTCGTACTGGACCTCCATCGGGATGCGGAAGTCGATGGCCTTCGTGAGGCCGAGACCGGACACGGTGGTGATGTCCGCGGCGGTCAGCTTGCTCAGTGCGTCGGAGCGGTAGACCAGGCCCTGGCGGACCTGGCCGCCGGTCCAGGTGCGGTAGCCGCCCAGGTCGCGGAGGTTGACCGCGCCCTGGAGGGGGATCTGGCGGATCGTTTCCGCCTGGACGTGCTGGTGGTGCCGGGCACTGACCCCGGCTCCGGGCGCCGCCGCCGCGTACGCGGCGGCGGGCAGGGTCCCGATGGCGAGGGCGGAGGCGAGGACCGCGGTCGCCAGGCGGATTCGGGCACGGCTCATGGATGCGACTCCTGTGACGGAGAAGGGGGATCACCCTGGTGGTGGCAGGGTGCGGAGCGTGTGCGGGTGGTGCAGCTGTTCCAGCACGGTGTGTGCCTCGGCCATGACGCGGGAGACGAGCTCCGCACAGGACGGAAGATCGTCGATCACCCCCGCGACCTGGCCTGATGCCATGACGCCGAGGTCCGTACGGCCCTCGACCATGGACGCCTTGAGGAGCATCGGGGTGTTCGCGGCGAGCAGGACCTGGCTCCAGGACAGGTCCTTGCCGTGTTTCATCGCCAGGCCGTCGCGCACCATCTGCGGCCAGCTCAGGCCGGAGAGCTTGCGGAAGCCGGCCGCGTGCCGGACGGCCCGGACCAGCGCCCGGGTGCGGCCCGCCCGCTCCAGGGAGTCGACGAGCTCGGTGCGGAGCATGCGGTGGGGGAGGCCGTCGACGGCCGTGGTGACGGTGACGTCCTTGACCGTGGCCTTCAGGTACTCGGCCTTGACGGCGTCCGGGACGGTGGAGTCGGAGGTCAGCAGGAAGCGGGTGCCCATGGCGATGCCGGCGGCCCCGTAGGCCAGGGCGGCGACCAGGCCGCGGCCGTCGCTGAAGCCGCCCGCCGCGATCACCGGGATGTCCACGGAGTCCACGACCTGCGGCAGCAGTACGGTCGTGGCCACGTCCCCGGTGTGCCCGCCGCCCTCGCCGCCCTGCACGATCACCGCGTCGGCGCCCCACGCCGCCACCTTCTCGGCGTGCCGCCGGGCCCCGATCGAGGGGATGACCACGACGCCCGCGTCCTTGAGGCGCGCGATCAGCTCCTTGGAGGGCGCCAGCGCGAAGGAGGCGACCCGTACGCCCTCGTCGATGATCAGCTGGGCGCGCTCGGCCGCGTCCCCGGCGTCCGCGCGCAGGTTGACCCCGAAGGGGGCGCCGTCCGCCGTCCGGGACTTGACCTCGCGGACCGCCGACCGCAGCTGGTCCATGGTCATCGTCGCCGAGGCCAGGATCCCCAGGGCCCCCGCGTTGGCCGCGGCCGAGACCAGGCGGGGGCCGGCGACCCAGCCCATGCCCGTCTGCACGATCGGGTGCTCGACACCGACCAGCTTGGTGAATGCGGTCTCCATCGGATCAGCCCCGTACTTCCCGGTCGCGCAGCCCCTTGGGGTCGATCACCTCGCGGATCAGCCGCAGCTCCTGCGCGGTCGGCTCCCGGGTGTACGGGACCTCGTCGGCGATGGCCGGCTCGAAGCCGGTGGCCGCCCGGACCTGCTCGACGGTGACCCCGGGGTGGAGGGAGGCCAGGCGCATCGAGCGGCCGGGGCCGGTGAAGTCGAAGACGCCGAGGTCGCTGACGACCCGGGGGAGGCGGTGGTAGCGGGTGGCCGAGGGCCCGGCCGCCTCCGCGCGGTCGTAGCCGACGCCGCTGACCATGTCGACGCGTCCGACGAACACCCGGGTGGAGTGCTTGGGGATCCAGTAACTGACCGGGTTGTTGAGGGTGTTGACGGGTGCGCCGCGCACGCCAAGGAGCTGGCGGGCGGGCCGCTCCCAGTCGCCGATGCAGGAGATGTTCTGGTTGCCGAACCGGTCGATCTGGCTGGCGCCCATCATCACGTGCCGGCGGCCGCCGGTGACCATGGTGAGGTGGCGCCGGTACGGGAGCCAGCCCTCCACCGTGCCGTCGAGGCCGACGAGCATGGCTTCGCCGTCCGTCAGGAGCAGGTCGGGGGCGAAGGTCCGCTTCGCGAGCCGGGCCCCGAAGGAGGGGATCAGGCCCATCGGGCTGGCGAGGACCTCGCCGTTGTCGCGCCAGGCCTCGGCGCAGGCGATCACACAGTATTCGGCGCGGGAGATGGTCAGGGTGGTGGTCACGGCTGCTGCTCCTCGTGCCAGGTCCGGACGGCGGACTGGTAGTCGTGCTCGCTCGCGCCCGAGAGGAAGCGGTCGGCGAACTCGGGCCAGGGGGTGGTCGCGTAGAGCTTCTGGAAGGCCTCGTCGCGGTCGTAGTCGGGCACGCAGGAGGTGAAGTGCGCGCCGTTCGGGGTCTCGACGACCCCGGTGACCGAGTGGCGGCTGACGAGGAGGGACTGCGGGGGACCGGCCTTGGTGAGCTCGGCGGTCTCGACGAGCTGCTCGCAGGAGACGTAGGCGGCGTCGGCGGCCTCGCAGAAGAGGTCGTCGAAGTACGGGTCCGGGCCCAGGTACTGGGCGTTGCCGAGGCGGTCGGCGCGGTTGAGGTGGACGAGGGCGGCGTCCATGCGCAGGGCGGGGACGGCGACGAGCTCCTCGCCGTCGTCGTAGGGGGAGGTGACGGTGCGCAGCTCCGGGTTGACCCGCATGACGTCCGAGCCGAGGCCGGCGCGGACGGGGAGGAAGGGCAGCCGGTTGGCGGCGGCGTGCAGGCCCCACATGAACATGGCCTCGTCGTACTCGGTGAGGGTGAAGGCGGCGCGCTCGCGGGCGGCCCGGAAGTGCGGCTCCAGCGGGATGGAGTCGAGGGTGGCGAAGGGGGCGACGAGGCGGCGGATGCGGCCCGCGGCGGCCAGCAGGCCGACGTCGGGGCCGCCGTACGAGATCACGGTGAGATCGGTGATCTCGGATCGGAGCAGCGCTCGCACCAGGGCCATGGGCTTGCGCCGCGAGCCCCAGCCGCCGATGCCGACGGTCATTCCGCTGCGCAGCTGCCCGACCACCTCTTCGGGGGTCATGGTCTTGTCGGTCACGACTGCTCCTCCCTGTTTCCGGTGCTCTCCTTGCCGAAGGTGTCGCGGACCCGGTCGGCGACCCCGCTGAGGTTGGCCTCGAAGGTGAAGCCCTGCTCGAAGCGGTAGCTGCGGCGCACGTCGACGGGGTCGATGCCGTTGATGGCGGCCTTGGCCAGCCGGATGAGGTAGCCGTCCTTCTTCGCGATCTCGGCGGCCAGCTCCAGGGCGGCGGAACGCAGTTCGGCGCGCGGGACCACCCTCCAGACCGAGCCGTGCGCGTGCAGTTCGGCGGCGGTGGCGGTGCGCGAGGTGTAGTACAGCGCGCGCATCAGGTGCTGCGGGACGAGGCGGGCCAGGTGGGTGGCGGCGCCGAGTGCGCCGCGGTCCAGCTCGGGGAGCCCGAAGGTCGCGTCGTCGCTCGCCACGATCGCGTCGGCGTTGCCGACGAGGCCGATGCCGCCGCCCAGGCAGAAGCCGTTCACGGCCGCGACGACCGGCACCTCGCACTCGTAGACGGCGGCGAAGGCCTCGTAGCAGCCCCGGTTGGCGCCGATGAGGGAGGCGTGCCCGGGGTCGCGCTGCATCTCCTTGATGTCCACGCCGGCGTTGAAGCCGCGGCCCTCGGCGGCGAGGACGACGCAGCGGACCTCGGAGTCGCGGCCTGCGGCCCGCAGGGCGTCGGCGAGGTCGTACCAGCCCTGTACGGGGAGCGCGTTGACGGGCGGGAAGTCGACTGTGACAAGTGCGATGCCCTTGTCCGGGCTTGAGGTGGAGACACCCATGAGCGGATCAGCTACCTTTCCACCAAACATTTGTTAGGTGAGGAAGGTAGCAGCCTATGGAGCTCGACGGGAGGGTTGTCGTCGTCACCGGCGGGACCCGGGGCGTCGGCGCCGGGATCGCCCGGTCGTTCCTCGCGGCCGGCGCGGAGGTCGTCGTCTGCGCGCGGCGGCCACCGGAGGAACCGGTCGCGGAGGGCGGGCGCAAGGCCTCGCACCTCCCGCTGGACCTGCGGAACCCGGCCGCCGTGCAGGACTTCTTCGGCGCGGTCGCCGGGCGGTACGGGCGGCTCGACTGCCTGGTCAACAACGCGGGCGGGACCCCGTACCGGCTGCTGGGGGAGGGCGCGGCGGAGCGGCACGCGCGGGTCGTCGAGCTGAACCTGGTGGCTCCGATGACGGCCTCGCTCGCGGCGTATCCGTGGCTGCGGGCCACGCGGGGCTCGGTGGTGATGATCGGCAGCGTGAGCGGGACCCGGCCCTCGCCGGGGACGGCGGCCTACGGGGCGGCGAAGGCGGGGCTGGAGAACCTGGCCCGGTCCATGGCCGTGGAGTGGGCGCCCGAGGTGCGGGTGAACTCGCTGGTCCTGGGCATGGTGCGGACCGAACTGGCGCACCTGCACTACGGGGACGAGGCCGGGATCGCGGCCGTGGGGGCGACCGTGCCGCTGGGGCGGCTGGCGGAACCCTCGGACGTGGGGGAGGCGGCGGTGTTCCTCGCCTCCGGCCGGGCGGGGTACGTGAGCGGGGCGAGCCTGCTCGTGCACGGGGGCGGGGAGCGGCCGGCGTTTCTGGATGCGGCGACGGTGAACAACGTGAACGACATGGACAACGCGGGCAACGTGGACAAGGAGAGCTGACATGGGTGTGGGCACGGGTGCGGGCAAGGGCGTTGCGGAAGGCCGAGTGGTCGTGGTGACGGGCGCGGGGCGGGGGCTGGGGCGGGCCCACGCGCTGGCCTTCGCGGCGGAGGGGGCGAAGGTCGTCGTCAACGACCTGGGGGTGGGGCTGGACGGGCTGCAGGGGCCCGACTCCCCGGCCGGCCAGGTCGTTTCGGAGATCCAGGCGCTGGGCGGGGAGGCGGTGGCCCACGGCGGGGACATCGCGACGGGGGAGGGGGCGGCCTCGCTGGTGTCGTGCGCGCTGGACTCCTTCGGGCGGCTGGACACGCTGGTCAACAACGCGGGGTTCCTGCGGGACCGGATGCTGGTGAACCTGGAGGAGGACGACTGGGACGCGGTCATGCGGGTGCACCTGAAGGGGCACTTCCTGCCGCTGCGGGCGGCGGCCGTGTGGTGGCGCGCGGAGGCGAAGGCGGGGCGGCGGGTCGCGGCGCGGGTGGTCAACACCTCGTCGGGGGCGGGACTGTTGGGCTCGGTCGGCCAGGGCAACTACAGCGCGGCCAAGGCGGGGATCCTGGGGCTGACGCTGGTCTCCGCCGCGGAGATGGGGCGGTACGGGGTCCAGGTGAACGCGATCGCCCCGGCGGCGCGGACCCGGATGACGGAGCGGGCCTTCGCCGAGACGATGGCCGCGCCGGCGGCCGGGGCGTTCGACGCGATGGCTCCGGAGAACGTGTCCCCGCTGGTGGTGTGGCTGGGTGCGGATGGCTCCGCCGGGGTGACGGGGAGGGTGTTCGAGGTGGAGGGGGGCCGGATCACGGTGATGGAGGGCTGGCGGCCCGGCCCCACCGCCGATCGGGGGGCGCGGTGGACTCCGGCGGAGGCGGGGGAGGCCGCCTCGAAGCTGCTCGCTGCCGCGGAGTCGCCGTTGCCGGCGTACGGCTCCGTCTGAATCGCCGGCGCCGTTGCTGGGGCTCCGCCCCAGACCTCGCGCCTCAATCGCCGGCGGGGCTGGGTTTGTGCCCCTCGGGTGGGGCCGGAGTGGGGGTTGGGGCGGTGCCCCTCCGGAGTGTCTCCTCGTCCTCGCGCACGAAGCCACCCCTTCGTGGCGTAAGCCCTGGTTGCGC
>NZ_JBHWUO010000099.1:0-13091 GCF_042736975.1 Streptomyces sp. NPDC059989 | reverse complement strand
GCTATCTATAGCCCCGCCGGCGTTTGAGGCGCGGGGGTGCGGGGGCAGAGCCCCCGCCAGTGGCGCCGCACCCGCGGGACGACCTCGCTCCCGCGGGTGCGGGCAGAGCCCGGGAGCCCGTCAGGCGCGAGCGGCAGCGGCGTCGGCCGCCTGGGCCTTCAGCGCACGCTCCACGCCCGCGCGGGATTCCGACACCAGCCGGCGCAGCGCAGCGTTCGGCTCGGCGGAGGACAGCCACGCGTCCGTCGCGGCCAGGGTCTCCTCCGAGACCTGGAGGGACGGGTACAGCCCCACCGCGATCTGCTGGGCGATCTCGTGGCTGCGGGTGTCCCAGACCTCCTTGACCGCCGCGAAGTACTTCGCGGTGTACGGGGCCAGCAGCTCGCGCTGGTCGGTCTGGACGAAGCCGCCGATCACCGCCTCCTGCACCGCGTTGGGGAGGTCCGCGGACTCCACCACCGACGCCCACGCCTCGGCCTTGGCCTCCGCCGTCGGGCGCGCGGCCCGCGCGGTCGCCGCGTGGCGCTCGCCCGCCGCCGTGGCGTCCCGCTCCAGCTCGGCCGCGATGGCCGGCTCGTCGGCGACACCCGTCGCGGCGAGCCGCTCCAGGAACGTCCACCGCAGCTCGGTGTCGACGGCCAGGCCCTCGACCACGGCCGAGCCGTCCAGCAGCGCCGACAGGTAGGTCAGCTGCCCCTCGGTACGGGCCGTGGCCGCGAAGGCACGGGCCCACGCCAGCTGGTGGTCGCTGCCCGGCGCCGCCGCACGCAGGTGCTCCAGCGTGGCCTCGGTCCAGGCCGTCAGGCCCTCCTCGCGCCACGCCGGGTCGGCGTACAGGTCGACGGCCAGCTTCACCTGGCGGTGCAGCGACTGGACCACACCGATGTCGGACTCCTTGCCGATGCCCGACAGGACGAGGGCGAGGTAGTCGCGGGTGGCCAGCTCGCCGTCGCGGGTCATGTCCCAGGCCGAGGCCCAGCACAGCGCGCGCGGCAGGGACTCGGTGAAGTCGCCCAGGTGCGCGGTCACGTTGGCGAGGGAGACCTCGTCCAGGCGGACCTTCGCGTACGACAGGTCGTCGTCGTTCAGCAGCACGACCGTCGGGCGGGTGCGGCCGGCCAGCTCCGGCACCGCCGTCAGATCGCCGTCGATGTCCAGCTCGATGCGGTCCGTGCGGACCAGCTTGCCGTCCTGGAGCTCGTACAGGCCGACCGCGATGCGGTGCGGGCGCAGCACCGGCTCGCCCTTGGCGCCCGCCGGCAGGGCCGGGGCCTCCTGGCGGATCGCGAAGGAGGTGATGGAGCCGTTCTCGTCGGTCTCGATCTCCGGGCGCAGGATGTTGATGCCGGCCGTCTCCAGCCACGCCTTCGACCAGGCGGTCAGGTCGCGGCCAGAGGTCTCCTCCAGGGCGCCCAGCAGGTCGGACAGGCGCGTGTTGCCGAACGCGTGCGCCTTGAAGTACGCCTGCACGCCCTTGAAGAAGGCGTCCATGCCGACGTAGGCGACGAGCTGCTTGAGGACCGAGGCGCCCTTGGCGTACGTGATGCCGTCGAAGTTGACCAGGACGTCGTCCAGGTCACGGATGTCCGCCATGATCGGGTGCGTGGACGGCAGCTGGTCCTGCCGGTACGCCCAGGTCTTCATGGAGTTGGCGAAGGTGGTCCACGCGTGCGGCCACTTCGAGCCCTCCGCGTAGGCCTGGCAGGCGATGGAGGTGTAGGTGGCGAAGGACTCGTTCAGCCACAGGTCGTTCCACCACTCCATGGTGACGAGGTCGCCGAACCACATGTGGGCGAGCTCGTGCAGGATGGTCTCGGCGCGCACCTCGTAGGCCGCGTCCGTCACCTTCGAGCGGAAGACGTACTGGTCGCGGATGGTGACCGCGCCCGCGTTCTCCATCGCGCCCGCGTTGAACTCCGGCACGAAGAGCTGGTCGTACTTGGCGAACGGGTAGTCGTACGCGAACTTCTCCTGGAACCAGTCGAAGCCCTGCCGCGTCACGTCGAAGATCGCGTCCGAGTCGAGGAACTCGGCGAGCGAGGGACGGCAGTAGATGCCGAGCGGCACGGACTGCCCGTCCGGGCCCTCGTAGGAGCTGTGCACCGCGTGGTACGGGCCGACGATCAGGGCCGTGATGTACGAGGAGATGCGCGGGGTCGGCTCGAAGGCCCACACCCGGTCCTTGGGCTCGGGCGTCGGGGAGTTCGAGATGACCGTCCAGCCCTCGGGGGCCGTCACGGTGAACCGGAAGGTCGCCTTCAGGTCGGGCTGCTCGAAGCTGGCGAACACGCGGCGCGCGTCCGGCACCTCGAACTGGGTGTACAGGTAGGCCTGCTGGTCCACCGGGTCGACGAAGCGGTGCAGGCCCTCGCCGGTGTTGGTGTAGGCGCAGTCCGCGACGACGCGGAGCTCGTTCGCCCCGGCCGCCAGGTGCTGCAGGGCGATGCGCGAGTCCCGGAAGACGGCGGCGACGTCCAGCGCCTTGCCGTTGAGGACGACCTCGTGCACGGCCGGTGCGACCAGATCGATGAAGGTCTCGGCCCCGGCCTCGGCCGACTGGAAGCGCACGGTGGTCACGGAGGGGTAGGTGCCGCCCTCCTGTGCGCCGCTGAGATCGAGTTCGATCTCGTAGGAGTCGACGGTGAGCAGCTTTGCGCGCTGCTGAGCCTCTTCACGGGTGAGATTCGTGCCTGGCACGCGGTCATCTCCTTCGATGGTTACGTTCCCGGCCATCTTTCCATGGGGGCCGGGGCACCGCGTCGGAGTAATCCACGGGCGAACGCGAGGTCGGAAACCTGCCGGACAGCGGCGGCCGGCGGCGCGAGGCTGGAGGGCATGACCATCACACACCGGGCGATGCCCATCGGGGAGGCGGCGCTCAAGGAGCTCCGCACGCGCGACGACGCCGGGCGGGAGCCCGCCCCGTACACCGATGACGAGGGCGGCGCGCCGCTGAGGTGCTGCCTGCGGCCGAGCGCCGTCGCCGAGCGGATCGCGCTCGTCTCGTACGCACCGCTACGGCGCTGGGCGGCGGCGACCGGCGCCGAGCCGGGGGCGTACGACGAGCAGGGGCCGGTCTTCATCCACGCCGAGGACTGCGGCGGGGCGGCGGACGGCCCGGGGTACCCCTTCGCCCCGGCGGGCCTGCAGCGCATCGCCCGCCGGTACAGCGCCCGCGGGCACATCCTCGGCGGGCGGGTGCTCGCGCTCGGCGAGGATCCCGACGCGGTGATCGGGCAGGCGCTGGACGAGGCCTTCGCCGACCCCGAGGTCGCCCTCGTCCACCTGCGCGCGGCGGAGTTCGGCTGCTTCCTCTACGAGGTGCGCAGGCCCTGACCCGCGAAGACGCGAAAGGGGGGCGGCACCGTCACGGTGCCGCCCCCCTCGGTCGTGCGAGCGGATCAGCCGCGCAGCTCCTCGGCGACCAGCTCCGCGATCTGGACCGCGTTCAGGGCCGCGCCCTTGCGCAGGTTGTCGTTCGAGAGGAACAGCGCGAGGCCGTTCTCCGCGGTCTCGTCGGCGCGGATGCGGCCCACGTACGAGGCGTCCTTGCCGGCCGCCTGCAGGGGGGTCGGGATCTCCGACAGCTCGACGCCCGGGGCGTCCTTCAGCAGCTCGTACGCGCGCTCGACGCTGATCGGGCGGTCGAAGCGGGCGTTGACCTGGAGGGAGTGGCCGGAGAAGACCGGCACGCGCACGCAGGTGCCCGAGACCTTGAGCTCCGGGATCTCCAGGATCTTGCGGGACTCGTTGCGGAGCTTCTGCTCCTCGTCGGTCTCGAAGGAGCCGTCGTCGACCAGGTTGCCCGCGAGCGGGACCACGTTGTAGGCGATCGGGCGCTTGTAGACGGCCGGTTCCGGGAAGTCCACGGCGCCGCCGTCGAAGGTCAGCTGGTCGGCCGCCTCGGCGACCGCACAGGCCTGGCCCTTGAGCTCGGCCACACCGGCCAGGCCCGAGCCGGACACGGCCTGGTAGGTGGTGGCGACCATCGCGGTCAGGCCGGCCTCTTCGTGCAGCGGGCGCAGCACCGGCATCGCGGCCATGGTGGTGCAGTTCGGGTTCGCGATGATGCCCTTGGGGCGGTTCTTGATCGCGTGCGGGTTCACCTCGGAGACGACGAGGGGGACCTCCGGGTCGCCGCGCCAGGCGGAGGAGTTGTCGATCACCACGGCGCCCTGGGAGGCGACCTTCTCGGCCAGGGCGCGGGAGGTGGCGCCGCCCGCGGAGAAGAGCACGATGTCCAGCCCGGAGTAGTCGGCCGCGGAGGCGTCCTCGATGGTGATCTCCTGGCCCTCCCACTCGAGGGTGGAGCCCGCGGAACGGGCCGAGGCGAACAGCCGCAGCTCGTCCACCGGGAACTTCCGCTCGGCGAGGATGCCGCGCATGACTCCGCCGACCTGTCCGGTGGCTCCGACGATTCCGACCCTCACGGTGACTCCTTTTGCTACGTACGACGCGGGCGCGCGTGAAGCCATCATGCGTTCGACCCCACGAGCCTTGTCCAATCCATTGTCCGAGGAGCGGACGGTGTCCGGAGTGTGAACCTGTGTGACGAGTCCGTGGCAGGCGTGTTGCAAGGCCCCGGAACGCCCGTTTTGCCTGGTCGGAGCTGGTTAGCGTCCGATCTGCCAGGTCCGTTATACGGACAGGGTCGACCGCATTCCGACACATCCGACTCGGGGAGATCCACCGTGCGCGCCATCCGCCACCGCCGCCGGTCCATACCGGCGCTCGCCGCCCTCGCGGCCGCCGCCGTCGCCGCACCCGTCCTGCTCACCGCCACTCCGGCCGCCGCCCACCCGCGCGAGGGCCGCCTCGCCAAGGAGCTCGTGGAGGAGGTCACCGCCCGCGGGGCCTACCGCCACCTGGCGAAGTTCCAGCAGATCGCCGACGCCAACGGCGGCAACCGCGCCGCCGGCACGCCCGGCCACGCGGCCTCCGCCGCCTACGTCCACGACACGCTGAAGAAGGCCGGGTACGACGTCTCGTACCAGGACTTCGACATCTACGAGGCGCACACGAAGACGGAGAAGACCACCGTCCTGGGCGCGCAGGGCCGCGAGCTGGCCACCGCCGCCTTCACCTTCACCCGGTCCACCCCGGCGGGCGGGCTGACCGCCCCGCTCGCCCTGGCGCGGGTCGACGAGACCCCGGGCTGCACGGCCGACGACTACCCGGCGGGCGCCTTCACCGGGAAGATCGCCCTGGTCAAGCGCGGGTCCTGCACCTTCGTCGAGAAGCAGAAGGCGGCCGCCGCGGCCGGCGCCCTCGGCGTCATCGTCTACAACCACAGCGGCACCACCCCGGTGCGCGGCGGCTTCTCCTCGCCCGCCGAGGGGATCATCCCGAGCGCCGGCATCACCCTGGCCGACGGGGAGGCGCTGACCGCGGCCGCCGCCGGGGGCGAGGTGACCGTACGCCTGGACCTGGACCAGGAGCACGTGAAGAAGACCACCCGCAACGTGATCGCCGAGACCCGGGGCGGGCGCTCCGACCGCGTGGTGGCCGTCGGCTCCCACCTGGACTCGGTCCCGGACGGCCCCGGCATCAACGACAACGGCTCGGGCTCGGCCGGTCTGCTGGAGGTGGCGTTGAAGCTCGCCGAGGAGGGCGCGAACAAGAAGGGCAAGGGGCCCGCCAACAAGGTCCGCTTCGCCTGGTGGTCGGCGGAGGAGCTGGGCCTGCTGGGCTCCGAGCACTACGTGGCGCAGCTGTCCGAGAAGCAGAAGAAGGACATCGCGCTCTACCTCAACTTCGACATGATCGCCTCGCCGAACCCGGCGCAGTTCGTCTACGACGGCGACGACTCCGACAAGACCGGCGCGGGCGCGGGCCCGGCCGGCTCGGCGCAGATCGAGGCGCTGATCAACGGCTTCCTCGACCGGAAGCACAAGCCGCACGAGGGCAGTGACTTCGACGGCCGCTCCGACTACGGCCCGTTCATCGCGAACGGCATCCCGGCCGGCGGCACCTTCACCGGCGCCGAGGGCGTCAAGACCGCCGAGCAGGCCAAGCGCTACGGCGGCACCGCGGGGGCCCCGTACGACCCGAACTACCACGGGGCGGGCGACACCCTGAAGAACCTGGACCTCAAGGTCTTCGACACCAACCTGGACGTCATCGCCCACGCGGTGGGCACCTACGCCCAGGACCTGAGCTCCCTGAAGGGCTGACCGCCTGCGGGGACACGGGGGAAAAGCCCGGAGGGGCAGTGCTCGTCACCACGAGCGCTGCCCCTCCGGTGTTCCGTTCCTACCGGGTTACGGGAGGACCTTCTCGATCTGCACGCTGCCGGTGCCGGCGGCGGTGCCGCGGGCGTTGAGCAGCTGGACCTGGCCGAAGAACTGACGGCCCTCGGGGGCCGCGCTGTTGACCAGGACGTTCGCCGAGACGGACGCCGAGGCGCCGTTGGCGAGGTTCACCGCGGCGGCCTCGTCGACCTGGACGGAGCCCAGGGCGGCCGAGAAGTACACGTCGCGGTAGTCGTACGTGGTGGTGCCGGCCGGGACCGCGTAGCCGATGACCTTGACGGTGTAGGTGCCCGCGGCCGGGTTGACCAGGCTCACGGCCTCCTCGGAGTCGCCGTCGGCGGCGGAGCCGACCTTGACGCCGTCCTTGTAGACCTCGAGGTCGAGGTCCGCACCGGTGTCGGAGACCTTGCCGATGGCGATGTCGAGGCGGGAGACGCCCTCGCCGATCGTGACCTCGGAGGTCTGGGTCTCACCGTTCGCGATGGTCGGCTTGGCGACCTTCGCGGAGCCGAGCGGGCCGCCCTTGAGCTTGCCGCCGGAGATGGCCGCGGCGTCGTTCTTGACGGTCCACTGGACCGGCGCCGGGGTGCCCTGCTTCACCTCGGGCAGGACCTTGACCGCGGGGTCGAAGGCCGCGCCGAGCACGGAGACGTCCAGCTTGAAGGGGTTGTCGAGGAGCGGCGACGTACGGCGCGACTCGACCTCGATCTCCCAGACGCCCGGCTGCGGGTCGGCGTACGAGCGCAGGTCGGGGCGGCAGGTGTTCGCCGGGTTGTCGTAGTTCGGGTAGCACTGGGTCGTCGCGCTGTCCTCGACGCCCACACCGTACGGGTGGATCGAGATGAAGCGCGTCTGGCTGCCCGGCTGGAGACCGCCGAGGGCGACCTCGAGCGTCTTCGCGCCCTGCGGCACGGTGACGAAGTACGACTTGTGGCTGTTGCGCTGCACGGAGGAGGTGTCCGACAGCGTGAACGACGGCTTCGCCAGCGGGGAGGCGGCGACGACCGTGGTCAGGATCTGCTTGTCGATGCCCTCGGTGGTCTCGTCGTCCAGCTGCAGGATGCCGCTGTGGACGCCGCCCGAGGTGGCCTTGGCCTCGACCTTGATGGTGACGGGCTTGTTCAGCGGCAGCGTGACGTAGTCGTAGCCGCCGATGACCTTGAAGGTGCCGTCGTTGTTGCGCCAGCTCAGGTTGTGCCGGGTGCCGTACTTGACGCCCGTGGTGCGGGTGACGACGACGTCGTAGACCTTCTTCTGGCCGACCTTGAGGCCGCCCTCGCGGTCGTAGACGCCGGTGCCGAAGCCCGGGGTCTTCAGGAACTGGTCGATCGCGGTGTCGACCGGCGCCTTGACGGTGAACTCGTTGGCCTTCGCGCCGCGCTGGATGGACTCCCACGCGCCGTTCACGTTGATGAGACCGGCACCCTGTGCGTGGGCCGGGACATCGTCGATCTTCTTCGCGGTGCTGGTCAGCGCCACCCGCAGGGAGGCCGGGTCCAGCTTGATGCCGCTCTGCTTGGCGGCCGAGATCAGCAGGGCACTGGCGCCCGCCGCCTGCGGCGAGGACATCGAGGTGCCCTGGAGCATGCCGTAACCGGCCGGCAGGGTGTAGCCGGCCTCCTTCACCGGGGCGCCGGGCAGCCAGGTCTGGATGGTGTTGATGGCCGCGCCGGGGGCGGTGATGGTCGGCGTGAACCCGCCGTCCTCACGCGGACCGCGCGAGGAGAAGGGGAACATGTTGTACTTCTTCGCCACGGCGGAGCCGTAGTTGGCGGCCCAGGTCTCCTTGGAGACCGCGGCGCCCACGGAGATGACCTTGTCCGCGAGACCGGGGTCGCCGATGGTGTTGACACCGGGGCCCTCGTTGCCCGCCGAGATGACGAGCTGGACACCGTAGGTGTCGATGAGGTTCTTGTAGAGCTCGGAACGGGCGTTGTTGCCGTCGTTCAGCGCCGGCAGGCCGCCGATGGACATGTTGACGATGTCCACGCCGCGGTTGACGACGAGGTCGATCATGCCCTCGGTCAGCGCGATGTTGGTGCAGCCGCCGGACCAGGTGCAGGCGCGCGAGGAGACGACCTTCGCGCCGGGCGCCTCGCCGTTCATCGCCCCGCCGAAGAGGCCGTTGGCGGCGGTGATGCCCGCGACGTGCGTGCCGTGCTCGGACTCGATGATGCCGACGTTGACGAAGTCGGCCTTCTTGCCGACCCAGTCACCGCCCAGCGGGTCCATCGGGACGTCCTTGCGGATCTCGATCACGAACGGGATGCGCTCGGCGACGTCGGTCGCCGGGTTGTCCGTGCCGAAGTAGCCGATCTGGTAGCCGTCCTTGTACGGCTTCATCGGCTCGTTGTTCGTGAAGTCGCCGTCCTGGTCGGTGTCGACGCGGACGGTGCCGGCGGCGGCGTCGTAGAGCAGGCCGAACCGGTCGGTGGTGTCCCCGTCCCGGTTGACGTCGCCCTTCATGTCGCCGTTGGCGGTGATCGACTCGGTGAAGCGGCTCCACTGGAAGCTGCCCTCGGGCGCCTTCCAGCTCTGGCCGCCCGCGGCGAAGGTGCCGCCCGCGGAGGTGACCGGGGTGATCTGGGCGCGCCAGGTGGCGTCGCCGTCGGCGATCGGGTCGGTCGCGGTGACCCAGTCGACGATCTTGCGCTCGCCGGTGGTGGTCTTCTGGAGGGCCGGGTGGCCGAGGTCGACGCCCGAGTCCAGGACGCCGATGGTCACGCCGCGGCCGTCGGCCTGCGGGTTCTTCTTGACGAAGTCGACCGCACCGGTCTCGAAGGACGGGTTGTACGGGTTCTTCGCCGGGGTGTTCTTGTCCGGCGCCGGGAACGAGCCGGGCTGGGGCTTGGCGCCCGAGTCCTTGCCGCCGTCGGGGCGCGGGTCCGGAAGCTGGATCTCGTGCCGCAGGTCGATGCCGTGCACGGAGGACAGCTTGGCGGCCGCCTTCAGCGCGGCTTCCGCCTGGCCGGTGGGCAGGGTGGCGCGGACGTAGCCGAGCTTGTCGTACGTCTGGCCCACCGAGGCGCCCTGGACGGCGTCGAGCTGGTCGGCCACCTGCTTGGTCTGCCCGGGGGCGGTGGCGACCATGACGGTGACGGTCGCGTCACCCTTGGCCTTGGCCTCCTGCAGCAGCTCGGCGTCGGCCGAACCGAGCTTCTGGTCGGCGGACTTCACGGCCGGGGTGGTGCCCGGGTTGTCGGCGCCGGTCGCCGCGAAGACGGTCCCGGAGCCGGTGGCCGCGAGGGCGGCGACCAGTCCGGCCGCGGCCGCGACGCGCGCGACGCGTCTTGCCCCGGATATGGAGCTGGGGGATTCGAGGGTCATCAGCATCCCTGGTAAGTGAAAGAAACGGTCCGGATTTCGGTGCCGGATGACCGGTCAGCTTTGCGCAAGCGGCCACTCTTTGGGGAGTGTTGTCATTGACCGAGACCTGTCATGGCGGACACTCGCCAGCGCGGGGTATGCGCCAGCGCGCCCGTACCGGGGCAGACCGGTGCGAACCGAGGGTGCTGAAGAGTGGATTTGTAGACTTACCCGCCTTGCCGTGAGGAACGGTCTCAGATCGGGTGTGACAAATTCGGGGCGCTCAGCGCTCGCGCGTGCGCGCGTAGTGGCGCGAGGCCTTCGCCCGGTTTCCGCAGGCGGCCATCGAGCACCAGCGCCGGGTTCCGTTGCGCGAGACGTCGTGGAAGTGCAGCACGCAGGTCTCGCAGGCGCACTTGCGGATCCGGTCGGGTGCGGTGCCGAGCAGATCGAGGTAGTCGCGCGCCGCCGTCCAGGCCGGACCCCAGGTGGGGTCGGCGAACTCGGCGCGCTCGCCCGGGCCTTCGGCGGTCAGGGTGGCGCGGATGCGGCCGTGCTCCAGCACCGCGTCGACGAGCGCGCGGGCGCTCTCGTCGGCCGGGTCCGCGACCGCGCGGGCCAGCGCCTCGCGGGCGGTCAGCAGGTGGACGAGGGTCGCGGCGTCGGCGCGGAAGCGGTCGGCCAGGCCGACGCTGTGCAGCCAGATCGCGAGCCCCTCGATCCGGGTCAGCCCGAAGGCCCCGGCGAAGAGGTCGGCGAGCTCGCCCTCCTGCATCCAGCGGGTGTTCAGCAGGTCGAGGGCGACGGGCTCCCCGGTCAGGGGTCGTGGGTCCGCCGTCGTCATGTCCGCCTCCTGGTGCCGCTAACCCCTCAAGAGTACGTGAATGGTTGACGACCTCATCCCTAACCTCTAATCTCACATTAGAAGGTTAGAAAGAGACATCCTCCGGGGAAGGGACCTCCATGACGACCGCCATCAGCACGCTCCGCACGGGCCACGTGGGCCTGAGCGTCACCGATTTGGACCGTTCGCTCGCCTTCTACCGGGACGCCCTCGGCTTCCAGGTGCTCGGCGAGGGCAAGGAGGAGGGGCGCCGCTTCGCCTTCCTCGGCCAGGACGGCGAGCTCGCGCTCACCCTCTGGCAGCAGGCCGAAGGAGCCTTCGCCCCGGCCGCGGCCGGACTGCACCACCTGGCGTTCTCCGCCGGGGCGATCGAGGAGGTACGGGAGTACGAGGCACGGCTGCGCGGGCTCGGCGTGCAGTTCGCGTACGACGGGGTCGTCCCCCACGGCGAGGGCGCGGCCTCCGGCGGCATCTTCTTCCACGACCCCGACGGCATCCGGCTGGAGATCTCCGTGCCGACCGGCGCCGAGGGTGCGCCCGCCCCCGTCACCGGGGCGCCGACCTGCGGGTTCTTCTAATGACCGGGCCGTACCACGCGGGCTCGCTGGCCGTACAGGAACGGGTGGGCGTACGGGAGCTCGCCGAGCACGTCGGCCGCTCGATCGGCACCGGCATCCGGGACGTCGCCGCGGCCTTCCTGGGACTCCAGCCCCACCTCGTCGTCGGCGCGGCCGACGGCGCGGGCCGGATGTGGGCCTCCATGCTCACCGGCGCGCCCGGTTTCGTACGGGCCACCGGGCCGGACCGGATCGCGGTCGCGGGCGGGCTCCCGGACGGCGACCCGCTCGCGGAGGCGCTGGCCACGGCCGGCACCCGGGTCGGCACCATCGCGCTCGACCCGCGCACCCGGCGCCGGATGCGGCTGAACGGGACCCTCGCGGTGACGCCGGGGGGCTTCGCCGTCGAGGCCGAGCGGGTGTTCGCCAACTGCCCGAAGTACCTGCAGCAGCGGCAGCCGGTGGACCTCGCCGCCGAAGGGGCCGGTGTCGTGCGGCGGGGGGACGCGCTCACCCCCGGCCAGGAACGGGCCGTCCGCACCGCCGACACCTTCTTCGTCGCGACCACGGCGGACGCGGAAGGGGTCGACGCCAGCCACCGGGGCGGGTTCCCGGGCTTCGTGGAGGTGCTCTCGCCGGCGGAGCTGGCCTGGCCGGACTACCCGGGCAACTCCATGTTCCTCACCCTGGGGAACCTGGCGGCCGATCCGCGGGCCGGGCTGCTCTTCCCGGACTGGGAGAGCGGGGCGGTGCTCCAGCTCAGCGGCCGGGCGGAGACCGAGTTCGGGGCGGACGGGGAGCGGCGGATCCGCTTCCGGGTGGAGTCGGTGGTGGAGAGCCTGCATCCGGGGCGGCTGCGCTGGAGCACCCCGGAGTACTCGCCGGCCAATCCGGCGCTCGGCGGTCACCCGGGCAGGACCACCAGGTAGGCGGCGGGCTCGCGGTCGCCGGACGCCGTCAGGGCGGTCCGGATGACCGCGGCCTGCTGCTCGGGCCAGTCGCGGAGCTTGCGCGGGGTGATGTGGATGACCGTCACGCCGAGCCGCTCCAGGGTCTCGCGCTTGCGCACGGACTCGGACCACTGCTCGTCCTCGCCCTGGCGCGGGGCGCGGGTGTCGATCTCCACGGCCACGGAGTGCTCGGGCCAGTAGGCGTCGACGCCGCCGAGGTGGGGGCCGCCGGGCAGCCGCAGGTCCACGTTCCAGACCGGCTCGGGGAGCTCGTAGCCCCGTACGAGGTGGTACAGCCGGTCCTCGGCGATGGCCCGGCCCTCCGCCAGGAGGGACTCGACGGCGTCGACCACGTGCGGCCGGTTCAGCAGCCGGGCCACCGTCAGCTCCCGTACGACGGCGGCCGGTTCGCAGTGGCCGGCGCGGACGGCCTCGCTGAGCAGGCGGCGTACGGTGCCGGCGTCGTCGAGCTGGGCGACGGCGTCTGCGACGGCCCGCGCGACGGGGGCGACGGGCAGCCCGGTCACCTCCTGGGACCGGGGCGGGGTGTGCGAGCGCACGATCCGCACGTCCCCGGTGGACCGCAGCCGCCGGGTGCCGGGGACGAGGACGTCGATGTGCGAGAGCGCGAGCAGCGCGGGCGCGGAGGTGAACCGGTACAGCGCGAGCGCCGCCAGCCCGGTGATCATGGCCTCGCCTCCGCCGCGGCGGCCCGCGTAGAGCAGGGCGGCGTGCAGGCGCTCCTCACTGGTCGCGGGCCCGGAGTGGAGCAGGAACACCCCGGGCAGGATCTGCTGCCAGGGCCGCTCGGCGGCGTCGGACGCGGTGACGCCGTGCTCGCGCAGCTGGGCGAGGGTCAGCACGCGGGGGCGGCTGCCGGTGAGGTGGGCGAGGGGGAGGGGTGCGTTCTGGTTCATGACGCGGTGATTCCCTCAGGCCATGGCCTTGCTAACCCCTGTTACACGCTCGTCGGCAAATCCGGACAAGCCGGGGCTAAAGTACGGGCGTTCGACGGCCGATAGGCCGCCCGTCCGCTTCCTGGGGCTCCGCCCCGAACCCCGCGCCTCAAACGCCGGCGGGGCTATCTACAGCCCCGCCGGCGTATTAGGCGCTGGGGGTCCCCCCCGACGAAATAAGGGGGAGGGTTCGGGGGAAGAGCCCCCCACAACCGCCCCGCAGGCAA
>NZ_JBHWUO010000098.1:0-13522 GCF_042736975.1 Streptomyces sp. NPDC059989 | reverse complement strand
GGGCGGAGCCCCAGGGGCCCGGGCGGCGGCGGCCGCGGCCCCTCCACCCCCCCACACCCCCCACACCCCCCGGGAGGGAATCGGCTCGGCCGGCCGGAGCAGTGCCTCACCCGTTCACCCGGCCCCGATCGCCGCCCCCGCCCCAGGCTCCTAGCGTCCACAGCACGGTGCGCAACCGAATCCGCGTCACATCCGTGCCCTGGCCGCGCCGTTTCGAGGAGCCCGAGGAGTTCTCTCCATGCCCGCCAAACCGCTCGCCAAGCCTCCCGCCACGACCCTCGCCAAGCCGTCCGCCACCACGCGCCGCCTGCTGGCCGTCGCCGCCGCGACCCTCGTCGTCGCGGCCGCCTCTCCCGCCACGCTCGCCTACGCCCGCCCCTCCGCCACCGTCTCCCCCAACCCCGTCGCCCCGGGCGGCCGGGTCAGCCTCAACATCGACGGCTGCGGCACCAACGTCGCCCGCGTCACCTCCAGCGCCTTCGGCGACGTACGGCTCACCCCCGGCAATCCGGCGTCCACCAACCTCTTCGGCAGCGCCACCGTCCTCTCCAACGCCAGTGCCGGCGCCCACCGCGTCACCTTCGAGTGCGCCCCGGGCGGTGAGCGCATCGTCCTCTCGCTCCAGGTCACCCCGGGCGCCGCACGCGGCGGCACCGGCGGCAGCATCGACTCGATGAGCCCGGGTCAGATCGCCATCGGCGGCGCCCTCGTCGCGGCCGCGCTCGGCGGCGGAGCGTGGGTGATCCGGCGCCGCGCGGCCGCCTGACCCGGCACCCCGGCGCCCGCTCTCCCCGCACCCGGGCTCGGTGGCCCACGCGGTCCTGCTGCGCACGGGCTGCCCGGTCGCGGTGGCCCCGCTGGAGGAGGACGCCGTAGCGGCGGCGGCCGGGTAGCGCCCCGCCGCCGTCACACGGTGGCGGGCTGCCCCCGTACGACCATCCCGTCGAGGAGCAGCCGGGTGGCCTCGGCAACGGCGTCCACGGCCTCCTCGAACACCTCGCGGTTGTGCGCGGCGGGCGCCCGGAACCCGGACACCTTCCGTACGTATTGGAGGGCGGCGGCGCGGATCTCCTCCTCGGTGGCCTTCTCGGGGATGGCGGGCGGGCGCAGGGTCTTAATGGAGCGGCACATACCTCCACTATCGCGCTAGCGCGGCAGCTCGGCCCCGGAAAGTCTGAGGATCAGCGCGGCCTGCAGCCGCCCCCTCAGCTCCCCGTCCCCGACCTCGTCCAGCAGCCCGATGGCCTGCTGGGTGGATTCGGCGGCCCGCCGGTCGTCGCGCAGCGAGGCGGTCTGGTCGGCCATGTGCTTGAGCGCGATGTCGGCCCGCCGATGGAAGAGCTGCCCGATCAGGGCCGTGACCAGCCCCACCGAGCTCGTCACGATGCCGAGGTACAGCTCCCCGCCGGCTTCGGCCTTCCACACGGCCAGCCCGACGCCGAACAGCAGGATCGTCGTCCCGACCCCCGCGAAGCACTGGCTGGTCACGAAGCTGCTGCGCGCCTGTGTGAGTCCGTAGGCGTAGTACTCGACGAGCAGGGGCGTGAAGTCGTCGCGCCGATCGCCGAGCTGCGGCGGGGACTCGGGCGGATGCCGGATCCCCCCGACATCGTCGAACTTCGGCACCGCGGGCTCGGCGCCGGAGCTGGAGTCAGGCCGCGCCACGTACGCGAGCAGCCGGACCCGGTCCTCCCGCCGCTTGCGCTCGAAGCCCTTGCTCACCGCGCGTTGGAACACCACCAGTGCCGCCGTGGCCGCGGCCACCGCCACGACCACCCCGCCCCACGCGAGCCACTCGCCCATCCCCCGACGATCCCACGCACCGCCGGTCCGGCATAGTGCCGGAACGCCCGGACCAGCAGGACCGCGAACCGCTCAGGGCCGCCTAATACCCCCAGCGCGGCTGGCTGCCGTCCTGCCGGCAGTAGATCAGCCGCCCGTTACCGGCATGGGTGGACCGCCCGACATCGGCTTTCCGACAGAACTGCCCGGCGTTGTAGCAGTTCCCGGCATTGGAAACGATCTCGCAGTCGCCGGCCACCGGCGCGCTCGGCGCCTTCGTCGCAGGAGCCCGGGTCGTGACCTTGGGCGAGGGCGCCTTCCGGTCGACGGTGGGGGTCGGATCCGGCACTGGCCCCGAAGCCGAAGGGGAGGGCGTAGGAGGGGCGGAAACCGAAACCGACGGCGAGGCCGAAGGCGAACCGGAAGGCGAAACCGAAGGCGAAGGCGATGCCGTGGTCGGAGCCACCGAAACCGCGGTAGGCGGCGCGGACACACCCGGCCGATCCCCTTCGGCGGGCCCACAGGCCACGGCGACCCCCGCCACGACCAGCCCCACCAGCGCCTGTCTGAGGCGCCCCCCACTCCATCTGCCCATAGGTACCCCCACACGAAGAAGTTGAAGGAGGCACATCATATGAACGGCAGTTCGGCCCTGCCGGGTTTCCCCGAAACCGGAGGGCGGCACGCTCGCCGCGCACGACGGCGCGGGGATCGCCCAGCCAGGGGCGGTCCGTTGCTGTCAGAGCCGGGGGATACGGTGCAGCCACGATTGAGGAGCGTTGCGCTTTGGGGAGGAACCTTGGGAGCCAAGACCGGTCTGCTCGTGTACGCCGACGGCGACGTGCCGGGCCGCCTGCAAGAGGTGGGTGTCGCGGACCAGGAACAGACGTCGCTCATGATGCGCCGCCTGTATCCGGGCTGTGAAATCGAAAAGACCGGGGGTTCGGACCTGGGAGGGGGCGCATATCCCCCCGACGGAACGACCTATGCGGCGAGTTGGCCGGGCGTGGAGGTCGTCTGCGATCGGCGCGTGATGATCGACTTCCCGTCACGGCTCCCCGAGCACCTCGTGGCGGCGAGCGCTGGCCGACGGCTGGTCCTGCACGCCATGCACAGCGTGGTCGACTGGCTGGCCTTCGCCGTGTGGGAGGACGGACGCCTGATCCGCTCGCTGAGCCTGTCCCCGGACAACGGGATCATCGAAAACATCGGGGACCCGCTCCCCTTCGAACTTCCCTACTGGGCCGGGGACCGTCCGGCGGACGTCATTCCCTGGCCGGGTGAGGAAGAGGAGCCGTACGCCCTGCCGTTCCACCCTCTCGAACTCGGCGAGGACGCACTACGCGCGCTCTGCGGCTTCATCCAGGAGGGCCGGCCCGAGCCCGAGGACGTCGACGCGGACGGCATCGAACTACACGGCTTCCACGTGTCGGACCCACACGGTCCCACCCCCGCCACGAGGGAAGCGGCACTGCGCGAGGCCATGAAAACCCTGGGCCCACCCCGGATCTACTCAATGGGCCCCGCCGGCCTGCTCGTCGAGCGCGACAACCTCTAGCCGAGCTGTCGCCGGCCGGCAGCAGCATACGCTCGCTCCACCTCGCCCAGATACTGCCGCAGTCGGAAGCGAACCTCCTCGACGGCCCCGCCATCGGGGCCCGGGTACATCAGGTCGGACCAGATCACCGTCTCGCCGCGGAGCCTGATCCGGACGGTCAGCCTGTCCGGCCCCGGCTCGGGCTGCTCCTCGGCTGCCACGTCCACCTCGCGCGGCATGTCCGCTGGATAGAGCGGTCCGCCGGGGCGGAGGAGTTGCCCGGGGTCGAGACCGGCCATCCTGCTGTCGCTGCGCGCCACCACGTCGAGGCCATCGACGAAGAGGTAGGTGTGCACGGCAGTACATGCCGGCGGCCCAGGACATGCGCTGATGAGCAGCGTGCTGACCGTATGGCTTTGGCTTTCGGGCGCGATGGCCCTCAGCTCGCGCGGGGCTCTACGAGGCATCCGCCTGATGTGACGTCATGGGCCGATCGTAGCTGCCGCGCCGCACCGGTTCGGAAGAACACCACCCGCATCGGCCCCGCCCCCGACCGCCCCGTTGGTGTCGGATAGAGCCGTCAAAGGCCCCCAACCAAGATCGGTTGGGGGCCTTTGTACTGGTGGGCGCGGACGGTTTCGAACCGCCGACATCTGCTTTGTAAGAGCAGCGCTCTACCCCTGAGCTACGCACCCGTGGATGAGTGGACAGCCTACATGCCGGGCACACCCCCCACGCAAACCCGTTCCAGTGGGAGAGAATGGTCCGGGGCAAGGCGGACGCGGCACGGGAGAGGGATTGTGACGACGGCATCCCGGCGTTGGTTCGGTGGGCGGGACGAGAGTCGGCGGGCGGATGCGCAGGCGGCGAAGGATGCCGCCGCCGCGGCGTTCTACGAGCTGGACAGTGCGCAGCGGGATCTGCGGATCTCGATCGAGACCATCGCGGCCGCCGACGGGTCGCCCGCCGCGCGGCAGGCCGGCGAGGGGTTCGCCGCGCTGGGGCAGCGGATCGACCAGGTCAGCCATGTGTACATCGAGGCCGTCGACGCGCACGACCTGGACCGGCCCGAGCTGGAGGGTTCCGTCGCGGCGCGGGCCCGGGAGCAGCTGACGCGGGCGCGCGACGAGCTGGTGCGGGTCAAGGGGGAGCTGGACCGGTTCGCGCAGGGGATCCAGCCGCTGCTGGACAAGGCCGAGACGCAGCTCGCGCGGGTCGCGCCGGCCCGGGAGCGGGCGAAGGCGGCGCTGCTGGCGGCCAGTGACGCGCTGGATGCCGTACGGGCCAAGGGGATACGGGCCGACGACCTGGCGGCGCGGCTGGCCGCGCTGGGGCCGGAGCTGACCAAGCTGAACGAGGGCGCGGGCCGGCACGGGGTCCAGGAGACGGTGCAGCGCGCCGACCGGATCCTGCGCGACGCCGAGGCCGTACGGGCCGAGGTGGCGCGGCTTCCGGAGCGGGCCGCGGAGGTGGACCGGCGGCTGGTGAGCCTGCGGACCCGGGCGCAGGCGCTGCGCAACCGGGCGGACCGGGTGGATCCGGTGCTCAGCGAGCTGCGCCGGCGGTTCAGCGCGGCGTGCTGGCAGGACCTCCAGCACGTCCCCGACCAGGCCGTACGGGACATCGCGCACGCCGAGGACCGGCTCCACGAGGCCTCCCATGCGCGGGACGAGCAGCGCTGGGCCGACGTAGGGGTGCTGATCGATGCCGTACGGGCCTCCCTGGAGGCGACCGACGAGGCGGTGTCGGCGGCGCAGGACCGGCTGACGCTCCTGGAGGCGGTGGCGCGGAACCCGCAGGCGGAGGTGGACCGGACCCGGTTCGCGATCCGGGACGCCCAGCGGCTGGCGATGGCCGGGCGCAGCGTGCCCGATCCGCGGCACGCGCGGCCGCTGGACGAGTCGGTGGCCCGGGTGGGCCGGGCGCTCGCGGGGCTGGAGGGCCGGCATCCGGACTACTGGGCGTTCCTGCTGGAGATGCAGGACGTACGGGCGGCCGTGAACCGGGTGGTCAACGAGATCCGGGCCGAGCGCGGCCACGGCTGACACCCGCAGAGTTGTCCCGTGGCGCGCGGCGGCGGATGCTGGAGGTGCCGGGAACGGAGCAGAGGAGGGCGGTATGGCTGCCCACACTTTCCACAGGCCTCGTGCGCCCCGCGCAGCCGAGGCACCGGAGCCGCAGGAGTCCTACGCGCCCCATGCGCTGTACGGGTGCCACGAGCCCCACGACAACTACGCGCCCTATGTGGCCCACGAACCCTATGGACCGCAGGCGCCGCACGTCCCCTCCGGGAGGCTGCAGCGCGTCCTGCATCCCGTCAACGCCCGGCTCGACGAGCATCTGCCCTCCGATCACAAGCTCAGCAAGATCTACCGCGTCGGCGCCGGCCTGACGGGGCTGCTGCTGGTCGTCTTCGGCGTCCTCGGGCTCACCAACCAGATCGGCTTCTTCGACACCGGTGGGGACACGGTGCTCGCCCTGAACACCAACGGCGCGCTGAGCGTCCTGTCGATCTGCATCGGAGGGCTGTTGATCGTCGGGATGGTGATCGGCGGGACCTTCGCCTCCACCCTGAACATCGTGCTCGGGGTGGCGTTCATCCTGAGCGGGTTCGTCAATCTCGCCCTGCTGGACAGCAGTTTCAACTTCCTGGCCTTCCGGATCCAGAACGTGCTGTTCAGCTTCGTCGTCGGCGTGATGCTGATGTGGTTCGGGATGTACGGGCGGGTGGGCAGCGCCCTGCCGCACGACAATCCGTACTGGCGCGCCCGCCACCCCGAGCAGGCGGCCCGGGAGCAGCGGGCGGGCATCGCCGGACGCTGACACCCGAGCCGACCGCGGCCACGCCGCCGGAGCGGGGGATACCCGTAAGCGCCCCGGCGGCTTAGCCTTGGCCGCATGCCTCGATACGAATACCGCTGCCGGACCTGCGACGACACCTTTGAGGTCAGCCGGCCCATGGCCGAGTCGTCCGCGCCCGCCGACTGCCCCGCCGGGCACGCCGACACCGTCAAGCTGCTCTCCGCCGTCGCCGTCGGCGGGACCAGCAGTGCCCCCGCGCCCGCTCGGGCCATGGGCGGCGGGGGCGGTGGCGGCTGCTGCGGTGGCGGCGGCTGCGGCTGAACCCGCAAGGGCCAAAGGCCAGGGCCAGGGCCCGCACCGGCGCTACCGCTTGCGCGAGAGCGTCAGCCCGTCCGAGATCGCCAGCAGGACCGAGTCCATGCGGGGATCCGCCGAGACGTGGTCGTTGAAGGCGCGGACGCCCGCCGCCGAGCCGGTGGCCGACTCGTCGAGGACCGTGCCGTGGTACAGCGTGTTGTCCGTGACGATCAGACCGCCCGGACGCAGCCGCGGCACGAGCTCCTCCCAGTACGCGATCTGGCTCTCCTTGTCCGCGTCGATGTAGGCCATGTCGACATGCGGTTCGGCCGGCATCGCCCGCAGGGTCTCCAGGGCCGGCGCGATGCGCAGCTCGATGCGGTCCGCGACCCCCGCCGTCTCCCAGGCCTCCCGGCCGTACGCCGTCCACTCCTCCGAGACGTCGCACGCGATCAGGCGGCCGCCGTCCGGGAGCGCCTGGGCCATGGACAGGGTCGAGAAGCCGGTGAAGGTGCCGATCTCCACGATGTGGCGCGCGCCCGTCAGCCGGACCAGGAAGGCCAGCAGCGGCCCCTGCTCCTCGGCCGACTGCATCCCGGCGACGTCCGGGAACTTGGCGTACGTCGTCTCGACCAGCCCCCGCTGGACCGCGTCCAGCGGGGGGTTGTGGTCGAGCATGTAGCGGTAGAGCTCATCGGTGATCTTGGTGCTGTTGCCCTTGGTCATGCGTCCAGTCTGCCGAGCCGCTCCGCCTCGCGGGTGAACGCGCGGAGTATTTCCTCTCCGGCCAGGACGCCCGCCGTGGCCAGGGCCGTGACCGACGGCGCCGTCCAGCCCGCGTCCGCCAGTTCGCCGTGGCCCGGGCGCCATCCCGCGTCCGCCGCCAGCAGCAGGTCCGCGTCGAGGAGGGAGTCGCCGGCGGCGAGGGTCTCGGACGCTCCCGTACGACGGGCCACCTCGCGCATCGCCGCGCTCTTGGTCAGCGGGCGCGGGACGGCGTAGATCTTCCGGCCCTGGAGGGAGACGGTCCAGCCGCGGCTCTCGGCCCATTCCGTCAGGGACTTGAGCCACTCGTCGGGCACCAGGGCCCGCTCGACGACGAGGTACGCGAACAGCTCCTCGGCCACCCGCGTCTTGCGCAGCCACGCCGGGTCGGCCACCGCCAGCAGGTGCCCGTGGACCTCCTCCAGCGGGGCGCACTCCTTCGCCAGGCGCGCCGCGACCTGCCGCCGCCAGTCCCGGTCCGGCACCCCGTCGACGAGCAGCTGGCCGCCGTTGGCGCAGATCGCGTACGGGGCCGGGCGGCCGGGGAAGCGGATCCGCTGGTACTGCTTGCGGGTCCGCGTCGTCGTCGGAACGAAGACGACCGACGGGTCCGCCGTCAGCTCCGCCAGCAGTCCCGCCGCCGTCTCCGTCATGTAGGACAGCGGCTTGCTCTCGTGGACCTCGACGCACAGCAGCCGCGGGGCCACCGGGTCGGGCATGGTCAGGCCGAGGGCCGCCGACGAGTAGATGAGCGTACGGTCGAGATCACTGGCTACCAGGACAGTCACTTCGAGGCCACAGCCTTTCCGTCGGCGCCGGTGGCGCCGCGTGTGAATCGGGGGTGGATGAGTCCGACGCACGTGTACGGCAGTCCGTCGACCTCCTCCACCGGGACCCCGCGCTGCTCGGCGAGCAGCCGTACGTGGTCCAGATCGGCCCCTGCGCCGCGCTGCGCGAGGATCTTCCACGGCACCCGGCGCAGCAGCACCCGGGTGGTCTCGCCGACCCCGGGCTTGACGAGGTTCACGTCGTGGATGCCGTACTCCTCGCTGATCCGCTCGACCGCCGCCCAGCCCTCCCAGGTCGGCGTGCGGTCGGCCGCGAGCAGCTCCTTGACCTCCTGGTCGACGGCGTCGGCCACCTCGCCGAAGTGGGCGGCGACCGTGTCGACGAAGGCGACGGAGACGTCCGCCCCGGCCAGCTCGCGGTAGAACTTCGCGCCGTGGAAGTCGGTGGGGCCGACCAGGTCGGCCCTCAGAACCGTACGCGAGACGAGACCGGAGACGGTGGAATTGAGGCAGGCGGAGGGGATCAGGAAGTCCTCGCGGGTGCCGTAGGTCTCCACGCAGGAGCCCGGGTCGGCCAGGACCACGATCTCCGGGTTGAAGCCCTCGAACTCCGCGAGGGCGTCGCGCAGCTCGCGGGTGATGGCGCCCTTGCCCGTCCAGCCGTCGACGAAGACGATGTCGGCCGGGTCGTGGTGGGCGGCCAGCCAGCGCAGGGCGTTGGCGTCGATGCCTCGGCCGCGCACGATGGAGACGGCGTAGTGCGGCAGGTCCAGGCCGTGCCGGGCGGCGGCCCAGCGGCGCATCAGCACGCCGACGGGGGTGCCGGCGCGGGCCAGGGAGACCAGGACCGGGGACGGGGAGCGCTCGGCGAGGACGGTCTCGGTGACCGTGCCGACCGCGCGGGCCATCCGGGCGGCCGAGGCGTCCAGGGCGCTCTGGTAGAGCTCCTGGTACTGGGGGGACGGCTGGTACTCGACGGGCAGGGACTCGGCGTAGTGCGCGCCGCCCGCCTGGATGGCCTCCTCGCGCTCCTCGGTCGGGGCCTCCAGCTCGACCTCGGAGAAGTCCTGGAGCAGCCAGCCGACGTCTTCCGCGGCGTAGGAGGAGAACGCGGGGCCGCGCAGCGGCTCGGGCATGATCGGCTCCTGCCGGTCGGGTACGTCGGGCGTGTACGACGGGACGACGGCCAGCAGGACGCGGCCGGTGTGCGGGGCCAGGGCCGCGAGCAGCCCGTCGCGGAGCTCGCGGGTGTCCCCGGCCGAGTCGACTACGGCGACGACGGCGTCGAAGCCGGCGCCCGCGACGTTGTACGCGTAGCGGTCTCCGGGGCCGTCCGCCGGGGCGTCGTGGGCGGGGAAGACGAGGCGGGTGCGGATGGCGTAGCCGGGGTCGTCGACGGCGAGCACCGGTGAGCGGGTGGTGGTGGAGAAGCGGACCTCGCGGGCCGTGCCCGACTCCTCCAGGGCCTTCGCGAGGCGCAGCGGGGTGTACATCAGCTCTTCGTTGCCGAGTACGAGGACCCGTCCTGGCTCGTCGCCCAGCGCATCGGCCAGCCGCCGGGTCAGGGTGGGGAGCCGCGCGTTCAGCGTTTCGCGGTGGGCGGGGGTGAAGCCGTGGCGGCCGCCGTCGGGGAGGCCGGTGGGCCAGTCGAGCCGGATGCGCGTGATCGGCTGCGGGCCGTCTGCTGGGGCTCCGCCCCAGACCCCGCGCCTCAAACGCCGGCGAGGCTGGATGCCCTCGTACTCCTCCACCAGCGCCTGGCCCTTTTCCAGGACCCCCTCCGGGAGGGTCACCGTGCCCGAGGCCAGGGCTATGAGGTCGACGCGGGCTCCCAGTTCGGCGGCGAAGGCCGTGAGGCGGGCGCGGTCGGCCGGGGAGCGCATGTCGACGAGGGCGACGACCACGTAGTGCGCGCGGGGGTGGCGGGCGTGCAGGTCGCGGATGGTGTTCAGGACCGTGTTGCCGGTGGAGAACTCGTCGTCGACGAGGACCAGCGGGCCGGTGCCCGCCAGCAGCCGGGGGTCCTCCGGCAGCAGCAGGTGCGAGGTGGCGTGCGAGTGGGCCTCCTCGAAGCCGCCCGCCGGTGCGAGCCCCTCGACCGGGCGGCGGGTGGAGTGCAGGTAGGGGGCCGGGCCCAGGCCGTCGGCGACGCAGTGGCCCAGCCCGGTGGCGGTCTCGGCGTAGCCGAGGACGACCGCCGAGGCGGCGCCCTCCTCGCCCAGCAGCTCGCGGACCCGCACGCCGAGCCCGTATCCGGCGTCGTACACGGCCGCCGGGGACTGCGGGACGTGCTTGCCCAGCACCTGCGAGACCAGCAGGTGCGCCCGCTTGGGGTTGCGCCGCAGCGCGAGTCCGAGCAGCTCCGCGAGCCTCGGCGAGCCCGGCGTACCGGCCTCCTCCAGGCTGACGCCCAGCCGGTCCGCGACCCAGGTTCCCGACCACACCGCTTCGATCGTCTTGCCTTTCCTCGTCGTCTCCGCCGTCACCAGGGGTTTCACACCTGGAGCCCGGCCGTGAGGAGGTCGACGAAGCCGACCTCCTCCTTCGCCACGCCGAAGACCTCGGCGCGCAGCATGGTGCGCTCCGCCCAGGCCCGGTGGGGCTTCACCTCGTTCATCTTGTTCGTGTAGGCGGAACGCATCACTCCGCCGCCGCCCCGCTCCGGGCGCAGGATGTCCTGGGCGTCGCAGAACTCCTCGTGGGAGACCACGGACAGCGCGTGCACGGGCGTCACGTGCGCGGGGTGGATGCAGGTCTTGCCGAGGAGCCCGTTGGCCCGGTCGAGTTCGATCTCGCGCAGCAGCCCGTCCAGGTCGTGCTCGATCAGCGCGGTGCGCAGTTCCTCCACGCCCTCCGCCAGGAAGGGGCTGCGGCGCAGCTGGGGCTTGAAGAGGCGCTGCTGGCTGCGGAAGTACTCCCACACCGGGCCGGTGACCGTGAAGCCGGTGCCGTCGGCGCGGCTCAGGACGTTGACGACGTCCGCGATCACGCCGGCCACGATCTTGACGTCGTAGGCGGTCATGTCGGGGGTGCGGCGCAGCCCGTAGGCGGAGCAGAAGTCGGTGACGCCGAGCCTCAGGGCCAGTACCCGCTCGCGGTGGCTGTCGACCGTCCGGTAGATGCCGGCGAGGGCCTCGGCGCGGGTTTCGAGGTGGAGGAGGTCCGGGGTTTCCAGGACGGGCATGGCATACAGGCGGGCCAGCCCGGCGGCTGCCTCCGTCTGCGCCACGGCGTCGAGGAAGGCGATGCCACTGCTCTCGTTGAACTTGGGAAGTACAAATCCGGCCAGACGCCGTACGGAGCCGCCGAGGCGGCGCACCAGGTCCGGTATCTGCTCGGGGGTCCGCACGCGGATGAACAGCAGCGGGAGCTCCGCGGCGTCCGGACCCTCGGCGTCGAGCTCGGCGAACTGCCGGACGAGGTTCTCCTCGGCTCCGACGACATCGCCGTCGCTGATCGAATCCTCCAGGCAGAGGACCATGGAGACGACCCCGCGGCCGGCCTGCTTGCGGATGTCCCCGGCGAGCTGGGGGCGGGTGGCCGGGCTGTAGAGCGTGGCGCCCAGCGCCGCGGCGAGGGTGCGGGCCGGTGAGGCACCGGTGAATTCTGCCGGTTCCTGGTGGAAGAGGTCCTTACGGACGGTGGGCGATATGTGCCCAAAGTGACGCATGTGCTTCCCCCGTACTGCCTCGGCGGCCCAACTGGCGTGGCCGGTAATAGTACGTACGAACGTGAGTCAAGAGTTCCTCAAGCACATGAAGTTCAGGTAACCCTCTTGCACCTTGCCCAGGTCTCCCGTTCGAGACAAGGCCCTACGGGGGGCCGCATTGTCCCGCTCCACCCCGGGAGGGCAGGATGACGTGCATGACGCACGCGATGCAGAAGGGCTCCAACATCCCGGTGGCCGCCGTGGCGGTCCGGGCGGTGCTGCGCTGGACCGACGGCCCCGAGGTCCCGGACGTGGACGCCTCCGCCCTGCTCGTGGGCCCGGACGGCCGCGTGCGGTCGGACGAGGACTTCGTCTTCTACAACCAGCCGCGCCACCCCTCGGGGGCCGTATGGCGGCTCGGCAAGAAGCAGCTCGGCGATTCGATCACCGACGCGGTCCAGGCGGACCTGCGCACGGTGACCCCGGCCGTGGACCGCATCCTGGTGGTCGCCTCCGCCGAGGACGTCCCCTTCCAGCGCGTCCGCGACCTGCGGATCCTCCTCTACGACGCCACCGCGGCCGGCGGCTCCGAACCGCTGGCCCACTTCGACGTGCGGCCCGAGACCGGCGCCGAGACGGCGCTGATCTGCGGGGAGCTGTACCGCCGGGGCGAGGGGTGGAAGTTCCGCGCGCTCGGCGAGGGGTACTCCAACGGGCTCGTGGGACTGGCGACCGACCACGGGATCTCGGTCGACGAGAGCGCCCCCGAGCCCCAGGCGAGCACGCCGCAGACGCCCGCCGACGAGCGGACCACCGCCATGGCCCCGCCGGCGCCGCCCACGCAGGCACCACCGGCCGCCCAGCCCGCCTACGGGTACCCGCAGCCGGTCTCCCCGGTCCCGGTGCCCGCCCCGGGCGGCGACCCGTCCTTCCGGCTTCCGGTGCAGGGCCCGCAGTTCATCCGCCGCTGACCCGCACCGGCCCGGCCGGAGCCCCGCACCGGGCTCCGGTCAGGCCTTGGTGTTCTTGTAGCCCCGCCCCCACTGGAGCCCCCAGCCGTACAGCCGGTCCAGCTCGGCCTGGAACCCGTACACGAACTTCACCTCGCGCCGCACGATCAGCTCCCCCTTGACCTTCTCCAGGGAGACGACCGCGCAGGAGCGGGCCTGCGGGGCCCGCTCGTCCAGGGGGATCTCGATCCGCGGCCCGGTGACCGGGTAGAGGGTGACCTGGGCGTGCGTCCGGTCGAAGGCCGGGGTCTGGTCGTAGATGTAGACGAAGACGAGCAGCCGCTTGATCTCGTCGGCGTGGTCGAGGTTGATGTAGACGGTCTCGCCCGACGGCGACCCGAACCGGTCGTCGCCGCTGAGCTTGATGAACGGCGGATCGTTGAGGTCGCCGAGCAGGTTGCCCAGCGGCTGGACGACGCCCCGGGTGCCGTCGGTCAGCTCGTAGAGACAGCCGATGTCGAGGTCGACGTTGACCATGCCCTGGGTGTGCGCCTGCACCATGTCCGGCTTGAACAGCTTGAACGGATGCCGGAAGAGCCGGCCGCTCTGCCCTGCGCTGCCCCCGATGTCCGAGGTCCGCATGCGCCAGGACAGGTTGACGCGCAGATTGCCGTGGACCGCCCCCTGCTTGGTGAGCGACACCGTCGGATGTCGCTTGGTCAGCTCGATCGCGTTCGACGAGGCGCTGCCCGACTGGAACTGCACGGCACGGCTGCCCCTGATGCCGTCGAAGAAGCCCATCCCCTACCCCCCTGATCCCCCTGGATTCCTGACGAAACACGGGGGCGGCCGCGCGGTCCAGTGGATCCGCGCGGCCCCCCATCGGACTGAAAGGGTACCCCCTGACGGCCCGGGCACACCCCCGCCCGGGGCCCCGCGGGCGCCGCGCCCG
>NZ_JBHWUO010000097.1:0-16090 GCF_042736975.1 Streptomyces sp. NPDC059989 | reverse complement strand
GGGCTGGATGTGCCTCCGGCGGGGCTGGATTTGACTGATGCCGCCTGCCTGGCTGGGCTGGGTTGCCCGGAGGGCAATTCCAGCCCCGCCGGCGTTTGAGGCGCGGGGTCCGGGGCGGAGCCCCGGATCTTTGAGCCGCGCCATATTCAGCCCCGCCGGCGTTTGAGGCGCGGGGTGCGGGGCGGAGCCCCGGATCCTTGAGGCGCGCGGGACCCCGAGGCCGGGTCACATCCAGCCCCGCCGGCGATTGAGGCGCGGGGGGCCGGGGGCGGAGCCCCAGAGGGGCGGGGGTTACACCACCGCGCCGCGGCCCGGGTCGTCGTCCTCGTCGTCGCCGTGCTGCATGCGTGCGACCAGCGTCGCGAAGCCGCCCAGGAAGCCGCCGATGCCCAGCGTCGTCAGCCACCACGTCATGTCCCACTGCAGCAGCACCGCCACCAGCAGCAGCACCGGCCCCCCGACCACCGCCAGCCACGCGAACTTGGACGTCGTGTCCGCCTCCGGCAGCTCCGGCTCCGGGGGGACGAAGTGGCCCTCGTCCGCCCGGTCGGCCGGGGTCAGGTCGTCGTCCTTCGACTCCGCGAGGGAGTGGTCCCGCGGCCCCGGGCCCACACCGACGCCCGGGGCGAAGACCACCGAGCTGCCCAGCGGGCCCGGCGGAGCCGGCGGCTCGGGCTGCGCCCCCGGGTCCGGCTTCGGCTCCGGCCCGGACGGTGCCGGCTTGACGTCCTCCTCCGGCAGCATCAGGTTCTCGATCGGTCTGAACGGTCTTGCCCCCGGCGGGTCCGGCGGCTCCTGCCCGTACCCGGCGACGATCGCCGCCCACGCCGCTTCCTCGTCAAGCGGCGGAACTCCGCCCGACTGCTCCTCGTGCTCAGCCACCAGCCTCCGCCCCCTCCCTGCCCACGCTCTCCGCCAGTCGGCCGACGAACGCAAAGCTGTCCGCGAAGATCCGCTCCGCATCGTGGTCCAACGTCGCGACGTGGTAGCTCTGTTCCAGCAGGGTCTCGGTGACGTCCGTCGAGGAGATCCGGGCCAGGATCCGCGCCGAGTCCACCGGCGGGACGACGTGGTCCTGCGGGCTGTGCAGCAGCAGCACCGGCTGCGTCACCTGCGGCAGCTCGACGTCCACCAGCTGGAAGAACTTCCGCAGCGAGTGCGCGGCCCGGGTCGGGACCCGGTCGTAGCCCACCTCCTCCGAGCCCGGCTTCGCGATGTCGCTGGCGATGCCCGGCGTGGACCGGACGAAGTGCTTGGCCACCGGGAGGGCGAAGGCCAGCGGGTCGTGGACCTTGTTGGCCGGGTTGACCAGGACGAGGCCGCTGATGGCGTCCCCGTGCTTGGCCGCCAGCCGCAGGGTCAGCGCGCCGCCCATGGACAGACCGAAGACGAACACCTGCTCGCACCGGTCCAGCAGTTCGCGCAGCGCGCGGTCCACCTCGGCGTACCAGTCCTGCCAGCCCGTGAGCTGCATGTCCTGCCAGCGGGTCCCGTGTCCGGGCAGCAGCGGCAGCGACACCGTGAGCCCGCGCCCGGCCAGATACTCGGCCCAGGGGCGCAGCGACTGCGGGGAACCGGTGAAGCCGTGGCAGAGAAGGACACCGACCTCTCCGCCCTCGTGGCGGAACGGCTCGGCTCCAGGGAGGACGGGCACCAGAGTCTCCTTGATCACGATGTACGTCGGGTGGGGGCGTTGCTCTGTGTGACTTCACCGTACGCGACCGGGGTGACACCGACCAGGGCCGTTGGGCCGCTCCCACGGGAGCCAGGGGATATGGTCTGTTCGACAGACACAGGAAGGCTTTCGAGTTGATCTACGGCGCAATGAAGTTCTCCATCGGCGGTTCCCTGAAGCTCGCCTTCAGGCCGTGGGTGGAGGGCCTCGAGAACATTCCCGCCGAGGGGCCGGCGATCCTCGCGAGCAACCACCTGTCCTTCTCCGACTCCTTCTTCCTGCCGGCCGTGCTGGACCGCAAGGTCACCTTCATCGCGAAGGCGGAGTACTTCACCTCCCCGGGCGTCAAGGGCAAGCTGACGGCCGCCTTCTTCAAGGGCGTCGGCCAGCTCCCCGTGGACCGCTCCGGTGCGCGCGGGGCCGGCGAGGCCGCGATCAAGAGCGGCATCGACGTCATCGAGCGCGGGGAGCTGTTCGGTATTTACCCCGAGGGGACGCGTTCACCCGACGGCCGCCTCTACCGCGGCAAGCCCGGCGGCCTGGCCCGCGTGGCACTGGCCACCGGCGCCCCCGTGATCCCCGTGGCGATGATCGACACCGAGAAGATCCAGCCGCCCGGCAAGGTGGTCCCCAAGCTGATGCGCCCGGGGATCCGGATCGGCAAGCCGCTCGACTTCAGCCGCTACCACGGCATGGACGGCGACCGCTTCATCCTCCGCTCGGTGACCGACGAGGTCATGTACGAGATCATGAAGCTGTCCGGCCAGGAGTACGTCGACATCTACGCGACGGCGGCCAAACGCCAGATCGCCGACGCCGAGAAGGCGGAAAAGGCCGCCAAGGCGGAGGCGGAGAAGGCCGCGAAGGCGGACAAGGGCGAGTAGCAGGGCGACACCGCCCGCGGGGGGTGGGGGAGATGGCGAAACGCGAGCGCGTCGTACGCATGTCGGTCGAGCAGCCGCTGTGGCGGGCCCTGACGGGCTATCGGCTGCTGACCATGCTCTACGCGGTGGGGCTGTTCGCCGCCGCCCACAAGAGCTTCGCCCGCCCGGAGATCGCGGTCGGCTACCTCGCCGTCCTGGCGCTGTGGACCCTCGCCACCCACCGCAAGGTGGCGAACGCCACCAGCTGCACCAAGCGCTTCCTCGGCGCCGACCTCACGGTCGCCCTCGTCGGGATCCTGCTCACCCCGCTCGCCGACACCGCCGAGCGGATCGCCGGCGGCCACCCCACCCTCCCCAGCATCTGGACCGCGGGCTCGGTCCTCGCCTTCGCCATCAAGGGCGGCTGGCGCTGGGCAGGCTTCGCCTCCACCTTCGTCGCCGCGGCCAACATCCTCATCCACGGCGGCGAGCCCACCCGGGACACCCTGCACAACGTCCTGCTGGTCTGGGTCGCCTCCATAGCGATCGGCTACGTCGTCGAGGTCGCCCGGGCCAGCGAGGCCACCCTCGCCCGCGCCCTGGAGATCGAGGCCGCCACCCGCGAGCGCGAGCGCCTCGCCCGCGACATCCACGACGGCGTCCTCCAGGTCCTCGCCATGGTCCAGCGGCGTGGCACCGACCTGGGCGGCGAGGCCGCCGAGCTCGGCCGGATGGCAGGGGAGCAGGAGGTGGCGCTGCGCACCCTGGTCTCCACCGGGCTGGTGAACCCCTCCCGGGTCTCCCGCGACGAATCGCGGGGCGCGCTGGTGGACTCGTACGAGGTGGAGGACGAGGGCGCGGACGGGGGCGAGCTGGACCTGCGGACGCTCCTCGCCCCGCACGCCGGCTCCCGGGTGAGCTTCGCCGAGCCGGGCACCCCGGTGCCGCTGCCGGTGCCGGCCGCGAAGGAGCTGGCCGCGGCGGTCGGCGCCGCCCTCGACAACGTGCGCAAGCACGCGGGGGAGGGGGCCAGCGCGTGGATCCTGGTGGAGGACTGGGGCGACGAGGTGATCGTGACCGTCCGGGACGACGGCCCGGGCATCCCGGCGGGCCGGCTCGACCAGGCGGAGGGCGAGGGCCGGATGGGCGTGGCGCTGTCCATCCGCGGGCGGCTGCGTGATCTCGGCGGCACCGCCGAGCTGGTGTCCGTCCCCGGGCAGGGCACCGAAGTGGAACTGAAAGTACCCAGGGGGAGGACCCAGTGAGCACATACGAACCGCACGAGATCAGGGTGATGGTCGTCGACGACCACCCGATGTGGCGGGACGCGGTCGCCCGCGACCTGGCCGCCGCCGGCTTCGACGTGGTGGCCACCGCAGGCGACGGCCCCGAGGCGGTGCGCCGGGCCCACGCCGTCACCCCCGACGTGCTGGTCCTCGACCTCAACCTGCCCGGGATGCCCGGCGTGCAGGTCTGCAAGGAGCTCGTCGGCGCCAACCCCGCGCTCCGCGTCCTGGTCCTGTCGGCGAGCGGCGAGCACGCCGACGTCCTGGAGGCGGTGAAGTCCGGCGCGACCGGCTACCTGCTGAAGTCCGCGGGCGCCCAGGAGCTGATCGACGCGGTCCGCCGCACGGCGGCCGGCGACCCCGTCTTCACCCCGGGCCTGGCCGGACTGGTGCTCGGCGAGTACCGGCGCCTGGCCACCGACCCGGCGCCGACCGCCTCCGACGAGCCGAAGGCGCCGCAGCTGACCGACCGGGAGACCGAGGTGCTGCGGCTGGTGGCCAAGGGGCTCTCGTACAAGCAGATCGCGGAACGGCTGGTCATCTCGCACCGCACGGTGCAGAACCACGTCCAGAACACCCTGGGCAAACTCCAGTTGCACAACCGCGTGGAGCTCGTCCGGTACGCGATAGAGCGGGGCCTCGACGACGCGTAGGCGCGGTCGTACGTCGTACTTACTTCCTCGTACGAGTGAACGGACGTACACAACGCCTCGCGATTCCACCGGAATTGCCCTCTCCGGGGCCCTTGCTGTGACCTGCGTCACCACTAGCGTGGCCGTCATGGCGAAGGGAGATTCCATGAAGGTCGGAGTGCTGACCGGCGGCGGCGACTGCCCCGGGCTCAACGCGGTCATCAGGGCCGTCGTCCGCAAGGGCGAGCAGGAGTACGGATACGGGTTCATCGGGTTCAAGGACGGCTGGCGGGGCGCGGTCGAAGGCGCCACCGTCCCGCTGGACATCCCCGCCGTCCGCGGGATCCTGCCCCGGGGCGGCACGATCCTCGGCTCCTCGCGCACCAACCCGTTCAAGACGGACAACGGCGTGCGCGGCATCAAGGAGAACCTCGCCAAGTACGAGGTGGACGCGCTCATCGCGATCGGCGGCGAGGACACCCTCGGGGTCGCCGCCAGGCTGTACGAGGAGTACGGCATCCCGTGCGTCGGCGTGCCGAAGACCATCGACAACGACCTGTCCGCGACGGACTACACCTTCGGCTTCGACACCGCGGTCGGCATCGCGACCGAGGCCATCGACCGGCTGCACACCACGGCCGAGTCGCACATGCGGGTCCTGGTCGTCGAGGTCATGGGCCGCCACGCCGGCTGGATCGCCCTGCACTCGGGCCTCGCGGGCGGCGCCAACGTCATCCTCATCCCGGAGCAGCGCTTCGACATGGACCAGGTGTGCGCGTGGGTGACCTCGCGCTTCAAGGCGAGCTACGCGCCGATCGTGGTGGTCGCGGAGGGCGCGATGCCCAAGGACGGGGACCTGGTCCTGAAGGACGCCACCAAGGACTCCTTCGGGCACGTCCGGCTGTCGGGCGTGGGCGAGTGGCTGGCCAAGGAGATCGAGGCGCGGACCGGGAAGGAGGCCCGTACGACGGTGCTCGGGCACATCCAGCGGGGCGGTACGCCGAGCGCCTTCGACCGGTGGCTGGCGACCCGGTTCGGGCTGCACGCGATCGACGCGGTGCGCGAAGGGGACTTCGGGAAGATGGTCGCCCTCAAGGGGACGGACATCGTCCGGGTGCCGATCGCCGAGGCGACGTCGAAGCTGAAGACGGTGGACCCGGCGCTGTACCAGGAGGTCGGCGTCTTCTTCGGCTGAGCCGCGGGTCGGCGCGCTGCCGGGCTGTCGGGCTGTCGGGCTGTCGGGCACGGGTGATCCATGGGTCGTATGGTGACAAACGACCCATGGATCGACGGATTCGACGGATCGGGAGCAAGCGTGGAGATCCTGGCATTCGGTGTGACCGCCGACGAGAAGCCGCTCCTGGAGCAGGCCTTCGCGGGACAGCACGAGGTCCGCTGCCTCGAAGTCTTCATGACCGAGGACACCGCGCCCATCGCGGCCGGGTACGAGATCGTCTCCTCCAGCGTGAACGCCGACCTGAACGGGCGGGTGCTGCGGACCCTCGCGGCGGGCGGGACGAAGATGATCGCCCAGCGGTCGACCGGCTTCAACAACATCGACCTGGACGTGGCCCGGCAGCTGGGCATGACGGTCAGCCGGGTCTCCTACTACTCGCCGTACTCGGTGGCGGAGTTCGCCTGGGCCCTGGCGATGGCGGTCAACCGGCGGATCGTCCGGGCCTCGAACCGGACCCGGGACTTCGACTTCCGGCTGAACGGGCTGATGGGCCGCGACATGCGGGGCCGCACCGCGGGCGTCCTCGGCACCGGCAAGATCGGCGAGGCGTTCACCCGGATCGCGCACGGCTTCGGCATGAACCTGCTGGGCTGGGACGTGGCGCAGAATCCGGCGTGCGTGGAGCTCGGCATGAAGTACGTGGACAAGGAGACGCTGTTCGCGTCCTCGGACCTGATCAGCCTGCACGTGCCGCTGCTGGAGTCCACGCACCACATCGTCGACTCGGCGGCGCTGAAGCTGATGCGGGACGACGCGATCCTCGTGAACTCCAGCCGGGGCGGGCTGGTCGACACGGACGCGCTGGTCGGCGAGCTGCGGGCGGGCCGTTTCGCGGGGGTGGGCCTGGACGTGTACGAGGCCGAGGCCGGGGTCTTCTTCCTGGACAAGTCCCTGGAGGCGGTGGAGGACGACACGCTGGCGCGGCTGGTGACGTTCCCGCATGTGGTGGTGACCTCGCACCAGGCGTATTACACGAGTGACGCGGTGGGCCAGATCATCGACACGACCGTCGCCAACGTGGCGGACTACCTGGCGGGCCGCCGCTCCGAGAACACCCTGGTTCCCGACCCGTCCTGACGTCCCCCTGCCGGGCGGGGCGCGGGTTGCCGCTGCGCGGAGCGGTCCCCTACCCGCCCTTCCACCGCTCCCCGGGGCTCCGCCCCGGACCCCGCTCCTCAAACGCCGGAGGGGCTGAAGACAGCCTCGCCGGCGTTTGAGGCGCGGGGTCTGGGGCGGAGCCCCAGTTTCGGGAAGGGGCGGGGTGGGGGAAGGCCCCGCGCAGCGGCAGCGGCTACGCCGGGGTCGGGGTCGTGACGCCCGTCAGGAGGTCGCGGAGGAGGTCCGCACCGCGGAGGGTGAGGACGGACTCCGGGTGGAACTGGACCCCCGCGAAGCCGGCCCCCGCGAAGCCACCCACCGCGGAGCGGACGGCGTGGACCTCGCCCGTGGCCGCATCCCGGGAGACCTCCACCCCGGAAACGGCCAGCCGGGCGGCCGTCTCCGCGTCGCACCGCGCCGCGTACGTGTTGTAGAAGCCGACCACCTCCTCCGCCCCGAACAGATCGATCCGCGTCTGCGCCCCCTGCGCCGGCTCCGCCTTGCGCACCAGCGGCAGCCCCAGCTCCGCCGCCAGCAGCTCGTGCCCCAGGCAGACCCCGACCAGCCCGTGCCGGTGCCCCGCCAGGAGATCGGCCGCCAGCCCGCGCAGCATCCGCATCTTGGGGTCCCCCGCGTCCGCCGGGTTCCCCGGGCCCGGGCCCAGGACCACCGGGCCCTCCCACGACAGGGCCGCCGTCCGCAGCCCCGGATCGTCGTAGCGGCGTACGGTCACCTCCAGCCCGGCCACCCTCAGCACGTGCGAGAGCATCGCCGTGAAGGTGTCCTCCCCGTCCACCACCAGGGCGTGGCCGGTCGGCGAGGAAGGCTGCTCCTGCATCCGGAGCCAGAAGGGCGCCAGGTCGTGCCGGCGGGCCGCCAGCGCCGCCTGCACCCGGGGGTCGTCCACCAGCCGGGATCCGGCGAAGGCGGGCCGCGGCGCGGCCGGCCGGACGCCGAGCGCCGCCAGGACCCCCGCCGCCTTGGCGTGGGTCTCGGCCACCTCGCCCGCCGGGTCTGAGTGCCGCACCAGCGTGGCCCCGACCGGCACCCGCAGCACGCCGTCCGCGGCGATGTCGGCGGTGCGGATCAGGATGGGGGAGTCGAGGGTCTGGCCCCCGGCCGCGTCCAGCCCCAGCAGCGCCAGCGCGCCCGCGTAGTAGCCGCGGCCCCCGGCCTCGTGCCGTTCGATCACCCGGCAGGCGTTCTGCACCGGCGACCCCGTCACCGTCGCCGCGAACATGGTCTCCCGCAGCACCTCCCGCACGTCCAGCGAGGAGCGTCCGCGCAGCTCGTACTCGGTGTGGGCGAGGTGCGCCATCTCCTTCAGCCGCGGCCCGACGACGACCCCGCCGCGGTCCCCGACCGTGCACATCATCTTCAGTTCCTCGTCGACGACCATCGACAGCTCCTCGGTCTCCTTGCGGTCGCCGAGGAAAGCGAGCAGGGACTCGGCGGTCGGGCCTCCGGCCGGATAGCGGTACGTGCCGCTGATCGGGTTCATCACGACCGTCCCCCCGGACATCCGCACGTGCACCTCGGGGCTGGCCCCCACCAGCGTCCGCTCGCCGGTGTGGACCACGTACGTCCAGTACGCGCCCCGCTCGCCCTCCAGCAGCCGCCGGAACAGCGCGAGCGCGTCGGCCCGGCCGAAGCCCTCGATCCGGCCCTCGTAGGTGCGCCGGATGACGAAGTTCGCGCCCTCGCCCCGGCCGATCTCGTCCTCGATGACCCGCGCGACGGTGGCCGCGTACGCCTCGTCGGGCACGTCGAAGCCGCCGTTTTCCACCCGGACCCCGTGCGCGGGCAGCCCCTCCAGGGCCTGCGCGAGCGGGATCTCGTACGCCTCCTCGGTGACCAGCACGCTCAGCGGCGTGCCGTCGTCGCGCACGTCGAATCCGCGCTCCCGGATCTGCCGGAAGGGGACGAGGGCGAGGGTGGGCAGCTGCCCGACGGGCAGGTCGGCGAGGCGTTCGGCCTCGTGGACCGGGCCGAGGAGGACCTCGACGGTGTCGTGGTCGCGGCCGGGGGTCCGCCGCCGCAGCAGGGCGAAGGGCGGGCAGGAGTCGTCGAGCAGTCGGCTGATGTCCAGTGGCATGGGGCGGGGCGTCCTTCCGGTGGGAGGAGCGGCCCCGGTTCCCGACGGAACGCGGAAGGCCGCCCCTCGGGGCGGCCTTCGCGTCGGTCGTGTGTCAGTGGGTACGCGCGAGGAGTGGGCCGCCGGGAGCGGGCCACCACCAGTTCTGGTTCGAGTGCGCGTACATGCGGGGCACCTTAGCCCAGGAGGGCCCGCCGGCGCAGGATCCGTCTCACGGCGTGGGCTGAACCATGGATTCCGTTCATCTGGGGGCCCCGCAGCCTTCGGGGGAGTTTCGTCTCACGTAGTGGGCGCCTGGCTGGACGGGGCGCACAACGCCGTAATGTGTACGAGGTGACCGTGAACGCTGAAACCCAAGCCCCCGCCGCCAAGGCGACCTGGCGAGACCTTCCCGCGGCGCAGCAGCCTTCGTACCCCGATGCCGAGGCCCTGCGCGCTGTCGTCGCGGACCTCGAGTCGTATCCCCCGCTCGTTTTCGCGGGTGAGTGTGACCAGCTGCGCGCCCGCCTGGGAGCCGTCGCCAAGGGCGAGGCGTTCCTGCTGCAGGGCGGCGACTGTGCCGAGGCCTTCGACGGTGTCTCCGCCGACCACATCCGCGCCAAGCTGAAGACGCTGCTCCAGATGAGCGCCGTCCTGACGTACGCGGCCTCCGTGCCCGTCGTCAAGGTCGGCCGCATCGCGGGCCAGTACTCCAAGCCGCGCTCCAAGGACACCGAGACCCGCGACGGCGTCACCCTGCCGACCTACCGCGGCGACTCCGTCAACGGCTTCGCCTTCACCGAAGAGGCCCGGATCCCGGACCCCGAGCGGCTGAAGCGCATGTACAACGCGTCGGCCTCGACGCTGAACCTGGTGCGCGCCTTCACCACCGGTGGTTACGCCGACCTGCGCCAGGTGCACGCCTGGAACCAGGACTTCGTGAAGTCCTCCCCGTCCGGGCAGCGCTACGAGCAGCTCGCGCGGGAGATCGACAACGCGCTGAACTTCATGAAGGCCTGTGGCACCGACCCGGCCGAGTTCAAGGCCGTCGAGTTCTACGCTTCCCACGAGGCGCTACTGCTCGACTACGAGGGCGCGCTGACCCGCACCGACTCGCGGACCGGCAAGCTCTACGACACCTCGGGCCACATGGTCTGGGTCGGCGAGCGCACCCGCCAGCTGGACCACGCGCACATCGAGTTCTGCTCGCAGATCGCCAACCCGATCGGCGTCAAGCTCGGCCCGACCACCACGGTGGACGAGGCGCTGACGTACATCGACCGCCTGGACCCCGATCGCGAGCCGGGCCGGCTGACCTTCGTCGTCCGCATGGGCGCCGACAAGGTCCGCGACAAGCTCCCCGAGCTGGTCGAGAAGGTCACCGCGTCCGGTGCGACCGTCGCCTGGGTCACCGACCCGATGCACGGCAACACCTTCGAGGCGGCCTCCGGCCACAAGACGCGCCGTTTCGACGACGTGCTCGACGAGGTCAAGGGCTTCTTCGAGGTCCACAAGGGCCTGGGCACCCACCCGGGCGGCATCCACGTCGAGCTCACCGGTGACGACGTCACAGAGTGCGTGGGCGGCGGCGACGAGATCTTCGTCGACGACCTGCACCAGCGCTACGAGACGGCCTGCGACCCGCGGCTCAACCGCAGCCAGTCCCTGGACCTGGCGTTCCTGGTCGCCGAGATGTACCGCGACCAGTAGGGATCGCGATCGCGATCAGTAGGTAGCTTCCTATGACGATGGGGCGCGGATCGATGTGATCCGCGCCCCACTGTCGTACCCGGGTCTTTTAGGGGACCCTAAGTTTGGGTACGGTTAGGTAAGCCTCACCGAATAGGGGATGGCTCGCCGAACCATTCCGCCCAGGGAGGTGAACCGCGTGTACGTCTGCTCTTGCTTCGGCATCACCGACAAGCAGGTCAAGGACCACGCGGCCGCCGGTGCCTGCACGCCGCGCCAGATCGCCTCGGCGACGAAGGCCGGCACCGACTGCGGCTCCTGCGTTCGCACCATCCAGGGCATCCTCGGCCGTGGCGCCTGCCCGCGCCGGGAGCTGCTGGAGAAGGGCAACGCGGCGGCCGTGCTCGCCGTCGACCCCGAGCTGACGCCCGTTCCCTCGCCCGTGCTGGCGGATGCCGCCTGACCGCTGCTAGCTCGGCTGCTCGATCAGCTGCGCGATGTACAGCGGCTCGCCCAGGGACTCGATGAGCTCCAGCTGGGTGTCGAGGTAGTCGATGTGGTGCTCCTCGTCTTCGAGGATCTCCTCGAAGAGGCGGGCGGAGGTGATGTCGCCCTTGCCGCGCATGACCTCGATCCCGCGCTTGAGCCGGTCGATCGCCTCGACCTCGACCTGCCGGTCGGCCTGGAACATCTCCGTGATCGTCTGCCCGACGCGTACGTGGAAGAGGCGCTGGTAGTTCGGCAGACCGTCGAGCATCAGGATGCGCTCGGTGATCTTGTCCGCGTGCTTCATCTCGTCGATGGACTCTTCACGCGTGTACTTGGCGAGCTTGGTCCAGCCCTTGTTGTCCTGGATGCGGTAGTGCAGCCAGTACTGGTTGATGGCCGTCAGCTCGCCGGTCAGCTGCTCGTTCAGAAACTCAAGGACCTCGGGGTCGCCCTGCATCGCAGAGGCTCCTTCCAGGCATTGTCAGCCACGTGACGGGGTAGGTGGGCGCATCCTTGCACCGCCGTCGGGGGCCGTCCAGTAAGTGCCTCCTTAGTGCGAGTTACCGTGACTTGCCCGAATCGGCCCAGACCTGGTCATGACCACCCCGCCAAGTCTGTCACCATGGAGTCATGGGTCAGCCGGAAAGCCGGGAATCTCCGGGAGCAGAGCAGCTGGAGCTTCCACCGGGGCAGCGGTTGCAGCGGGGCTGGCCGGTCACCCACTACGGTCCCGTGCCCAAGTTCAAGCCGGACCGCTGGGAGTTCCGCGTCTTCGGCGCGACGGCCGACGGCGACAAGCACTGCTGGAACCACGAGGAGTTCACGGCCCTGCCGTTCGAATCCGTCGTGGCGGACCTGCACTGCGTCACGAAATTCAGCATGCCGGGCGCCGAATGGGGCGGTGTGCTCGCCCGTACGATCCTCGCCCTGGCGCCGCCGGCGCCGCAGGTCACGCACGTGATGGTGTGGGCGGAGTACGGCTTCAGCTCCAACATGCGGCTGGCCGACTTCTCCTCCGAGCGGACCGTCTTCGCCACCCACCAGGGCGGTGAACTGCTCACCGCCGAGCACGGTTTCCCGCTGCGCCTCGTGGTCCCGCACCTGTACGCCTGGAAGGGTCCCAAGTGGGTCCGCGGCGTCGAGTACATGACCGCGGACCGCCGGGGCTTCTGGGAGGAGCGGGGCTACCACAACATCGGCGACCCCTGGCGCGAGCAGCGCTACTCGTACCAGGAGGAGCCGGGGGACGGCCCCGAGCTGTAGGGGCTGTCCGGCCCTCCGTCGCCGTGCTCAATGGTGGTACTGGTGGACCACCGCGTGGCCCTTGCCGCGGCCGATCATCCACTTGTTCACCGGGGTCGTGATGACGAAGGCGGCCGCCAGGGCGATCGCCAGGACGATCCAGAACAGCGGCTCCGACAGGTGCGCGTCCATCGCGCCCGGCCACAGGGCGATCACGCCGTTGTCGATCAGTTCCATGACGGCGATCGACAGGGTGTCGGCGGCGAGCGCCACCCGGACGGCCGTACGGAGGTCAACGCCGGCCGCGAGGATCCCCCGCAGGGTGAGCGCGTAGCCGAAGAAGAACGCGAGCACGATCGCCAGGACCATCGTGGCGACGTTCCCCCAGCCCAGCGCGGTTCCGATGATCATGCCGAGCACCTCGCCGATGGCGCATCCGGTGAGGCAGTGGAGGGTGGCCTTGGCGGCCATGGCCCAGCTGACCTTGCCGTGGCCGTGGCCGTGGCCGTGGCCGTGGCCGTGCTCGTGTTCGTGGCCGTGCCCGTGTTCGTGGTGCTCGTGCTGCTGTCCGTCGGGTGCGTGCTGCTCTTCGTGGTGCGCGTGTGCGTGGTCCATCGAAACCCCCTGGGAAACGCCGGATTACGGTCCTGCGGATAAGCAGAACCGTATACCCCCCTGGGGTATTCCTCAAGAGATCGAGTGGATCACTCCGGGCCGCGCAGCTCCTTCAGCAGGGCCACGTCCGCGGCATGCCCTTCCTTGCCGCCGGGCGTCTCGGTGATCAGCGGTACGCCCTCCATCGCCGGGTGCGTGAACAGCGCCGCGAAGGCCTCCCGGCCGATGTGGCCCTGGCCGATGTTGGCGTGCCGGTCCTTGTGGGCGCCGACGCCCTCCTTCGAGTCGTTCGCGTGGACGAGCTTCAGCCGGCCCTCGCCGACCGTGTCCACGAGCAGGTCGAGGGTCAGCTTCGTGCCGCCCGGCTCCGCCAGGTCGTGGCCGGCGGCGAAGATGTGGCAGGTGTCGAGGCAGATCCCCAGCTTCGGGTGGTGGTCGAGCGCGTCGAAGTACGGCCCGAAGTCCCAGGTCCGCGAGCACAGCGAAGAGCCCTGGCCGGCCGTGGACTCCAGCAGCAGGAAGGGGTCGTCGTCGTGCGTCAGCTCGTCCAGCAGCGGCAGCATGTGCTCCCTGACCTGCGCGTACGCCGCCTCGCGCGGGCGGCCTCCGGTGGCCGAGCCGGTGTGCACGACCACCCCGAGCGCGCCGATCTCCCGGCCCCGGCGCAGCGAGTGGCGCAGGGACTCCACCGACTTCTCCACGGTCGCCTCGGTGTGCGAGCCGAAGTTGATCAGGTACGGGGCGTGCACGTAGGCCGGGATGGACCCGGCCGCGCACTGCTCCCGGAAGAGCTCGTCCTGCTTCGGGTTGCCGGTCGGCGTGGCCCAGCCGCGCGGGTTGGCGACGAACACCTGGACGGCCTCGGCGCCCATCTCCCGGGCGTACGTCAGCCCGACCGAGGCGAGCCCGCCCGCGACGGGGACGTGCCCGCCCACTGGATTGCGTATCACTGCTGCCTACAGCCCCTTGGTCCGGATGGTGATCGTGCTGCCCTCGGGGGCGTTCTGCCCGGCCGGCACCGACTGGGCGTCCACGGTGTTGCTGAAGGAGAGGAAGGGCCGGTCCACCTTCACCTTGAAGCCCGCGACCTCCAGGGCCTTGCGGGCCGCTTCCACGTCCTGGCCCGTCACGTTCGGGACCGGGAGCTGGCGCGGGCCCTTGGAGAGGGTCAGCGTGACCGTGTCCCCGGTCGCGGCCTGGGTGCCGGCGCCGACCGACTGGTTGGCGACCGTACCGGCCGGGGAGGGGGAATTGACCTGCTCGGGGGCCGTGGCCACCTTCAGGCCGAGGCCCTCCAGGGCGGCGCGGGCCTGCTCGAAGGGGATCCCGGCCACGCTCGGGACCTGCACCGGGCGGCCCTTGCTGACCACCAGCGCGACGGCCGTGTCGGGAGCCCGCTTCTCGCCGCCCGCCGGGTCCGAGGCGATCACCGAGCCCTGGGCGACGTCCTGGCTGAAGGCCGTCGTGACCATGCCGGGGGCCAGCCCGGCGGCCGCCAGCTCGGCCTTGGCCTCCTCCAGCGGGCGGCCCTTGAGGTTGGGCACGGCCACGACCTGGGGGCCGCGGGAGAGCGTGATGGTCACCGCGCCGTTGCCGCGGATGCGCTTGCCGCCGGGCGGGTCGGTGTTCATCACCGTCCCGCGGTCGAAGGAGTCGCTGAACTTCCGGTCGACGGCCTTCACGCCGAGACCGGCCGCGGACAGCTGGTCGCGGGCCTGCGCCTCGGTCTTGCCGAGGAGGTTGGGGACCTTGGTGAACTGGCCGGAGTTGATGTACCAGACCCCGGTGCCGAGGCCGAGGGCCAGCAGGACGCCGGCGATGACCAGGAGGGTGCCGCGGCGGGGCCGCCGGGCCGGGGCCTGCCGGTGCGCGGGCGGAGCGGGCGGCGGCGGCAGCGTCTCCAGCCGGGAGGTGTGGTTCACGGGCTGCGCGGCCACCGGGCGCGGGATCACGCCGGTGCGGTCCTCGGCGGACGAACGCTCCTCGGCGCGGGCCTGCGGCGGCAGGGCGTCCAGCTCGGCGTCGCTGAGCCGGAGCCGGGCCTCGCGGGTGTGGCCGAGCAGGGCGGCGGCGTCGTAGGGGCGCAGGTCGGCGTTGCGGGCCGTGGCCAGCGCGACGAGCTCGTCGAGGCCGACGGGGAGACCGGGAACGGCCGCCGACGGGGGCGGGACGTCCTCGTTGAGGTGCTGGTAGAGCACCTGGGCGGGGGTGCCGCCGGTGTGCGGCTTGGCGCCGGTGAGCATCTCGTACAGGACGACACCGCAGGCGTAGACGTCCACGCGGGTGTCGGCGACGCCGTTCTCGATCTGCTCGGGGGCCAGGTAGGAGACCGTGCCGAGGACCGAGCCGGTGGTGTTGGTGACGGAGTCGACGGACCGGACCAGCCCGAAGTCCGCCACCTTGACCCGGCCGTCGTCGCCGATCAGGACGTTCTCGGGCTTCATGTCCCGGTGCACGAACCCGGCGCGGTGCGCGGCGCCGAGGGCGGCGAGGACGGGCTCCAGGATGTCGAGGGCGGCCCGGGGCTGGAGCGCGCCGCGCTCGCGGAGCACGTCGCGCAGGGTGCAGCCGGAGACGTACTCCATGGCGAGGTACGTGTACGGGCCGTCGGTGCCCTGGTCGAAGACGGCGACGACATTGGGGTGCGCGAGACGGGCCACGGACTTCGCCTCGCGGATGAACCGGTCGACGAAGGCACCATCGGCGGCGAGGGCCGGGTGCATCACCTTCAGGGCGAGGACGCGGTCGAGGCGTGTGTCGACGGCCCGGTAGACCGTGGCCATGCCGCCGGCCGCGATGCGGGCGTCGATGCGGTAGCGGCCGTCGAGCGTCTGCCCGACGAGCGGGTCATCCAGGGTCGTATCCACCCGGCGATTCTATTGGCGCCCCGCGCCCACCCGGTCCGGGCGGGTCGGCTTGCAGCGCAGCTGTGACGTGGGCAGGGGGGCGGGGGCGTACGCGGCTTGCGGCGCGGGCCCGCTATCTCCCCCTCGACCCCCCGGGGCCGGTCGGCGGCTGCCCACCCGCCCCCGTCTGCGGGTCCGGGGACCGGGGAGCCGTAGCCCCCTGGCCCGGATCAGAGAGGGTTTGGGGGTTTCCCGTCAGTCCCATCGTCCTTCCGGTTCGTGCCGGCCTGTCAAGGGCGCTCCCTACGGTCGCGTCACTACGTGATCGCCTTCGGCGACCCTTG
>NZ_JBHWUO010000096.1:0-16250 GCF_042736975.1 Streptomyces sp. NPDC059989 | reverse complement strand
CACCGAGCCGTTGCTGCGTCTGAACGTCGAGGCCCGTGACGAGGCGACGCTGTCCAAGGTCCGCGACGAGGCCCTGGCCCTCATCCGCGCCTGACACCCCCCGGCCCCTTCAGGCGGACTGCCGGACCTCAAGCACCGGGTAGCCCTGCCGGCCCTGCCGATCCCGCAGGGCCGGCAGGGCCCTGTAGGCGTACGCGGCGGACATCAGGGTCATGTGGTGGTGCCAGCCGGGGAAGGACCGGCCCTCGAAGTCGAGGAGGCCGAAGTCCTCCGTCAGCGAGCCCAGGGCCCTGGCGGACTCGGCCGACTGCCGGACCAGATGGAGCAGGTCGTCCATCCGGTGCCCGGTCATGTTGGTGATCCAGACCGGGCCGCCCCCGTGACCGGCGCCGGGGTGCCGTTCGCCGAACAGGCGGTACGTCCGACGCGTCCCGGGAGCGCCCGACTCGGCCCCCGGCACCCGGACCAACCCCGAGTCGATGCGCAGCCGCTGCGGTCGCGCGGCGGGCCCGGCGAGCAGTGCCGTGTACGGATGGCGGGTGTTCCCCGAGCGGGCGAGATCGCCCGCGGTGATCTCCCGCCCCGGCGCCCCGGCCGGTTCGCCGCGCCCGGGAGCGGCTCCGGCGGCACTGACCGCGAGGGCCGGCGGGATGGACACCAGGAAGTCGTGGCCCCGCCGGCCGAGCAGGCCGATGAGCGGGCCGGCGCCGCTCAGGCGGCTCAGGTCGGCGACCACCGGGGCGTGGGCCGACGAGGTGTGCACGGCCATCGCGTCGACGAGTTCGAGGACGAGCGCCTCCGGCGTCCGGTGCGCCACGTCCGGCGAGATGCGCGCCCGACCGCGCAGGACGGGGTCGGCCGCCCATGGCTCGGGGAGCAGTAGCCGCCAGTCGACGGGCACGCTCATGCCGCCCAGGGACAGGAAGAGCCCGAAGCCGAACTGGCAGTTGACGGCACGTCCGGCGGCCGGGTCGAAGCGGCGGTGGACGCCGACCGAGTGCTCACCCCGCTTGGGGAAGACCGCCTGCCCGATCGTCCAGGCGTGCACCGGATGCCGTTCCTCGACCCAGCGGAGCAGCTCGCGGCGGGCCGGATCCCAGTCCCAGGGGCTCGCGTTGATGAACTGCTGCAGGGACTGGGAGGCGGTGGGCGACGCGGTGACGGACGCGGCGAGCCGGCGTACCGATTTCTTCCCCGGGGTCGTCAGCAGCCCCTGGAGGTAGACCCGGGCCCAGCGCCGCTGGTCGGCGCGCGGTAAGTGGCCGAAGAGGCGTTCGGTGAAGTCGTCCAGCGTGGTGTCCATGGCAGCCAGGGCTCTGGGCCGTGTGTGTGCCGTCATCTCTCCCCCTTCACTACGGACGCCGACGAGCGGCGGCGCTGGTGGACCTTTTCAGAATACAGAACGTTCGTTTTTTTCTTGCTCAGGGCCGGCACCCGCCCGACGACTTGGGCACGTTGGTGCCCGAGGCGGTCGACACCCCCCCACGGGGCGGTACGGCGGGGAGCGCGGGCGCTTCTTCGCCAAGTCGGCGTTGTGCGCCCGCGGCACCCGGACGAGGCTGGTGTCGCCTCGTCGGCCCGGATGCTCGGCGAGTCGGGAACGACCTGGACGGCAGTGAGAGTGCATTGGTGAAGCAAGAGCGCGGAGCGCTCACCCGAAGTCATCTGATCGCGGTGGCCGGCGTCGAATTCGACCGCAATGGATACGACGGGACATCGTTCTCCCGGCTGAGCAGATCCGCCGGAGTTTCCATCGGTGCGCTCACCTTTCACTTCTCGGCCAAGGCGGAACTGGCTTCGGCCGTGGAGGAGTCGGGGCGGTCCGCCACCCGCGCGGTGGTCGAGGACATCACGGCGCGCGGCGCCGGTACGGCGCTGGACACCGTCTCCGCCCTGATCCTCGGCCTGGGCCGCCTGATCGAGGCGGACGCGGTCGTACGCGCCGCCGCGCGACTGGGCCAGGAGCGCGCCGGCGCCGGCCCCGAGTGGTGCGGCTGCTGGCTGCCGGAGGTCAGGGCCCTGCTCGGCCAGGCGGTCGAACAGGGCCAGGTGCGCCCCGACGTCGACCCGCGCCCGGTCGCCCTGCTGGCGGCGCACCTGATGGGCGGCACCGTCGCGCGCGTGCGCCAGGGCCGGAGCCGCCGCCCGGGCGCGGCCGTCGTGGAACTACGCGAGCTGTGGCGGATCGTCTGCCGCGGCATTGCGGCGCCGCAGGAGCTGGTCGAGGTCTGATCCGGCCGCCAGTCGGGCGACCGCGGACCTTCCCCGGTCGCCCCCCCCGCACCGCCACTTGGCCAAGTTGCCGAAATCTCACCGGGGTTCGGCTCCACACGTAGTTACCGAACAGTAGTTACGTAATTTCTTCCCTGGCGCCGACGAACGTGGCGGCCTCCGTTTCAGGTGTGAAAGGAAGTGTGTGGCGATGTCGGTTGTCGAGGGCGCGCGGGTTGGCGCGGTTGTGGGGGAGGGGGAGGGCCCTGCCCGTTTGGACGGGCGCTTGAAGCTGGTCCTGGTGGTCCTGCTGGTGGCGCAGTTCATGTTGGCGGTGGACTTTTCGATCCTGAACGTGGCGTTGCCGGTGATCGGTGACGGGCTCGGGTTCTCGTTGTCGAATCTGCAGTGGATCGCGACGTCGTTCGCGCTGTGCGCGGCCGGCTTCACCCTGCTGTTCGGCCGGGTCGCGGATCTCTTCGGCCGTCGGCGTCTGTTCCTGGTCGGCCTGGCGGTCCTGGGCCTGTCCTCCCTTGCGGGTGGTCTGGCGAACAGCCCGGAGATGCTGATCGTGGCCCGCGTCTTCCAGGGCCTTGCCACCGCCGCGGTCACCCCCGCGGGCCTGTCCCTGCTGACGACTTCGTTCCCCGAAGGTCCACTGCGTCAGAAGGCGCTGGGTCTCAACGGAGCGCTGATGTCAGCCGGGTTCACCACCGGCGCCATCCTCGGCGGCGTCCTGACCGACCTCCTCTCCTGGCGGTGGGCGTTCTTCATCAACGTCCCCGTCGCCCTCGCCGTGCTGTTCATCGCCCCCGCGGTGATCAAGGAGTCGCGCCCGTCCACGCGTCCGAAGCTGGACCTGCCCGGCGCGACCGCCGTCACCCTCGGTCTGCTCGCGCTGATCTACGGTCTGACGCAGGCGGGCGAGCACGGCTGGGGCTCGGGCGCCGCGCTGGGCTGGCTGGCCGCGGGTGTCGTGCTGCTGATCGCCTTCTACGCGATCGAGTCGAAGACGGCGAGCCCGCTGGTGCCGGTCAGCGTGCTGAAGAAGAAGACGGTGGCGTGGGGCAACATCGCGGGTCTGATCGCCTTCCTGACGGAGACGAGTCTCGTCTTCCTGATGACGCTCTACCTGCAGGAGGTGCTGGACTTCTCGCCGCTGACGGCCGGTCTGTCCTTCGGTGTCCTGGGCATCGGCACTGTGATCGGTGGTTCGATCGCTCCGCGGGTCATCGGCGCCACGTCCACGCGCACGACCCTCATCGTCGGTGGACTGCTCCAGGCCGTGGCGACCCTGAGCCTGATCGCTCTGGGTGAGACCTCGGCGAGCATGTGGCTGCTGCTGGCCGCCACGTTCGCGGGCGGCATCGGCAACATGCTGGTGATCGTCGGGTTCATGGTGACCGCGACGACCGGTCTGCCGGACCACGAACAGGGCATGGCGACGGGTCTGGCCACGATGACCCAGCAGATCGGCATCACCATGGGCACGCCGATCATGTCCGCGATCGCGGCGGCCAACACCGACATCCATGCCGGCATCACGACCGCGATCATCGTCAACACCGCCGTCGTGCTCGTCGGCACCGTCACGACCGCCCTCTTCCTCCGCGGCACGCGCGCCCACCAAGGCAACTCCGCCTCGTGACAGCCCTGCCCGGCCGCGAACGTCGGCCCCGGGCGCGGCGGAGAAATTCTTTTCGGTTTCCTGTCACATCTTCGTGAGCCCGTCCGTCAGTGCTGTGAAGACGCCAACCGGGCCGACGTACAGCCGACGTACAGGAGAGCAGCCATGACGAACACCGCGCCCACCTCGATCTCCCGGATGCCCAACCCGGGCGAGTTCGTGCCCGAGCTGAGCGACATCAGCGCCGCCCTCTTCCGGGCCACGGGCAACCGCTCGGTGCCGCGCACCACGATGAGCCTGGTCCACCTGCGCGCCGGGCAGATCGTCGGCAACACCTACCTGACCATCCTGAACACCGGTTTCCTGCGCAAGGCCGGGGAGTCCGAGGAGCGCATCACCGCGGTCTCCTCGTGGATGGACGCCCCCTACTTCACCGACGCCGAGCGCGCCGCGCTCGCCCTGGTGGAGGCCACCCTCCAGCCCGCCCCGCACGGCAAGGAGCGCGTCTCCGACGAGCTGTACGCCGAGGTCGCCAAGCACTACGACGAGAAGGCGCTGGCCACCCTCACCATCGCGATCGGCCAGATCAACTTCTTCATCGCCCTGGCCGTCATCGGCAAGCCCCAGCCGGTCAGCTCCCTCGCGGACCAGCAGTGGGACTGATCTAGGCCGCCGCCCGGACCGTGACCCGGATCGAGCCGTCGGCGGCGGTCGTCACGTCGAGGGCCGTCAGGTCGGCGACGTGGGCCGTCGGGGCGTGGGCGGCGGCGCGGGGGCCGACGCCGATCACGCGCATGCCCGCGGCCCGTCCGGCGGCGATGCCGGCGGCGGAGTCCTCGAACACGATGCAGTCGGCCGGATCCACGCCCAGCGCGGCCGCGCCCTTCAGGAAGCCCTCGGGGTCGGGCTTGCTGGCCTCGACGGACTCGGCGGTGACGCGGACCTCGGGCATCGGCAGGGCGGCCGCGGTCATCCGGGCCGTGGCCAGGGCCGCGTCGGCGGAGGTGACCAGGGCGTGCGGCAGTCCGTCGATCGACGCCATGAACTCCGGGGCGCCCCCGACCGGGACCACCCCGTCGGTGTCGGCGGTCTCGCGGGCGAGCATCACCGCGTTCTCCGCGTGGTTGACCTCCATCGAGCGGTCCGGCAGGAGGACGGCCATCGTGGCGTAGCCCTGGCGGCCGTGGACCACCTTGAGGGCTTCCTCCGGGTCCAGCCCGTGCGACACCGCCCACTCGCGCCAGCAGCGCTCGACCACCGCGTCGGAGTTGACGATCGTGCCGTCCATGTCCAGGAGCAGCGCCTTGGCGGTAAGGACGACGGGTGCGGTTGCGGTGGTGGTGCTGGCCGGCATGTGCGGGGCTCCAGACGGGGCGGGAAAAGAGAACAAGTGGTTCCGTCCACCGGTCAGGGAGTGAGGACGGAACCACTTTGTTTCTTCACGATACAAAACAAGAGGCGGTCCGCGCCACCGCAGGAGGTGTGACCTTGCCGATGCCCGCCGATCGCGGCCCGTGCCCGGGGCCTGTCCCCGCCTATCCCTCCAGCGCCCTGCGGGTCGCCGGACCGTAGACGCCCCACTCGTCGTCGATGTCGTTCTCGTACTGGAAGGTCGACACCGCGTTCTCGACCCGCCAGTCGAACTTGCCGTTGATCTTTCCCGTGTACAGGCCCCGCGCCGCCAGCAACTGCTGGAGCTTCTCCACCTCCGGGCCCGAGTCCCCGTACCGCAGGGTCGGCCCCTGGGCGGGCGGCTTGGGGGAAGGGCTCGCGGAGCGGCTCGCGCTCGGCGACGGGCTCGGGGAGGCCGACGCCGAGCGCGACGCACTCGGCGAGGGCGAGGCGGACTTGGAGGCGCTCGGCGACGGGGAACGCGAGGCCGAGGGCGACGGGCTCCCCGTCGGCGTGGCGGTCGGAGCCGGGGACGACTCGGCCGGGGCCATGGTCGGCACGGGCGCCGAGGCCTTCGCGTCGAGCAGGGCGGTGTCACTCCCGGAGGAGCTCGGGAGCACCCACAGCGCCGCCGCCGTCCCACCCAGGCCCAGCACCGCGGCGGCACCGAGCAGCAGCGGCAGCAGCCGCCGGGAAGCCCGGCCGCCGGCCCGCTCCTCCGGGCCCCCGCCCCCCGAGCCGTCGAACGGCATCGCTCCGTACGCCGCGCCGCCCGGGACGGTTGAGCCGCCCGGGACGGTCGCGTCAACCGGGGCGGTCGGGACCGCCGGTATGCGGACCGTGGCATCCAATTCCGGCCACGGCTGCTGCGCCGGCGCCACGGGTATCCCGTACGCCGGCGTGCCGCCCTGCTCCGGGGCCACCACGCGCGGCAGCGGCGGCGTCGGCGCGGGGGCCGGGTCGTCGGGCTCGCCCGGATCGGGCAACGTCACGTACGGACGGATGCGCAAGGGGTCGAAACCCGCACCCGGCGCACACCGGCAGCCGGCGCCAACAGCGCCGCAATCTGGACAGTGCTCACCGCTCACTGGATTCCCTCCCTGGCTATTGCCAGCGATTATGCAGACCCGCCGGGCGTCGCCCAACCCCGTCCGAGAGGCCATAACCGGACACACCACGCAGGATGGAGATGTTGATCCGGCCTGAGGAGGAATCGATGGCTCAGGATGTGACCACCGACGCCGTGGACCCGGGGCCCGGCCCGAAGAAGTCCGGTCCGGCCGGCGAACACGCCTCCCGCGAGGTCCTCGTCTCCATCGGCGCCCTGCTCCTGGGCCTGCTCATCGCCGCACTCGACCAGACCATCGTCTCCACCGCCCTGCCCACCATCGTCAGCGACCTCGGCGGCATGGCACACCTCTCCTGGGTGGTCACCGCCTACATGCTCGCCTCCACCGCGGCCACCCCCCTGTGGGGCAAGCTCGGCGACCAGTACGGGCGCAAGAAGCTCTTCCAGTACGCCATCGTCCTCTTCCTCATCGGCTCCGCCCTCTGCGGCATCGCCCAGGACATGCCCCAGCTCATCGGCTTCCGCGCCCTCCAGGGTCTGGGCGGCGGCGGACTGATCGTGCTGTCCATGGCGATCGTCGGCGACATCGTCCCGCCCCGCGAGCGCGGCAAGTACCAGGGCCTCTTCGGCGCCGTCTTCGGCGCGACCAGCGTCCTGGGCCCGCTCCTGGGCGGTCTCTTCGTCGACCACCTGTCCTGGCGCTGGGTCTTCTACATCAACCTCCCCATCGGTCTCGTCGCCCTCGTCGTGATCGCAGCGGCCCTGCACATCCCCGTGCGCTCCTCGAAGCACACCATCGACTACCTCGGCACCTTCCTCGTCGCCTGCGTCGCCACCTGCCTCGTGCTCGTCGCCTCCCTCGGCGGCACCTGGGGCTGGGGCTCGGCCCGCATCATCGGGCTCGCCGTCCTCGGCGCCGTCCTGCTCGTCGCCTTCCTCCTCGCGGAGCGCAGGGCCGCCGAACCCGTCCTGCCGCTCGGCCTCTTCCGCGTCCGCACCTTCACCCTCTGCTCGGTGATCAGCTTCGTCGTCGGCTTCGCGATGTTCGGCGCGATGGTCTACCTCCCGACCTTCCTCCAGGTGGTCCAGGGCGTCTCCCCGACCATGTCCGGCGTCCACATGCTGCCGATGGTGCTCGGCATGCTGATCTCCTCCACCGGCTCCGGCCAGATCGTCAGCCGCACCGGCCGGTGGAAGGTCTTCCCCATCGCGGGCACCGCCGTCACCGCCGTCGGCCTGCTCCTCCTGCACCAGCTGCACCGCACCAGCTCGACCTGGGAGATGAGCGCCTACTTCTTCGTCTTCGGCGTCGGACTCGGCCTCGTCATGCAGGTACTGGTCCTGGTCGTGCAGAACTCCGTCAGCTACGCCGACCTCGGTGTCGCCACCTCAGGTGCCACCTTCTTCCGCTCCATCGGCGCCTCCTTCGGCGTCGCGATCTTCGGCACGGTCTTCACCAACCGCCTCGACGACAAACTCGCCGCCGCCCTCGCCGGCGTCCCGCTGCCGCCCGGCGCGAGCGCCGCGCAGCTGGAGGCCGACCCGCGGGCCATCGGCGCACTCCCCGCCGAGCTGCGCCCCCGCGTGCTCGACGCCTACGCCACCTCCATCACCGACGTCTTCCTCTACGCCGTGCCCATCGTCCTGCTGGCCTTCGTCGTCGCCTGGTTCCTGAAGGAGGACAAGCTCCGCGGCTCGGTCACCGCCCCGGACGTGACGGAGACCCTCGCCTCCAACCCCGTGGAGCGCTCCTCCCACGACGAGGTCGCCCGCGCGCTGTCGGTCCTCGGCACCCGGGAGGGCCGCCGGCACGTCTACGAGAAGATCACCGAGAAGGCGGGCTACGACCTGCTGCCCGCATCGAGCTGGATGCTGCTGCGGATCAACAAGTACGGCTCCGCCGAACCCGCCATGCTGGCCGAGCGCACCATCGTGCCGCTGAAGGCCATCACGGACGCCGCCCGGCAGATCGAGGAGCGCGGGCTCGCCGTTCGCGACGGACTGCCGCTGATCCTGACCGACAAGGGACGCGAGGCCGCCGCCAAGCTCGCCGCCGCCCGGCAGGAGTCCCTCGCCGAACTGCTCGGCGACTGGTGGGGCCCGGACCGGCCGACCGACCTGGTCAAGCTGGTCGGCGAGCTCAATGCCGAGCTCTGCGGATCCGACGCCGAGGAGCCCTACGACGCCGCGGCGCGCCGGGACCACGCCGCCCGCTGACGCGGACACCGACCGCTCAGACGAGGCGCTTCTCGAACCAGTGCTCCGCATACGGGCCCGACTTGTACGCGGGTATCTCCCGGTACCCCTGACGCGCGTACGACGCCCGGGCCTCCACGAGGTCCGACCGCGTGTCCAGCCGGACCCGCTCGGCGCCCAGCGCGCGGCCCTCCGCCTCCAGGACATCGAGCAGGGCCGCCCCGCCGCCGGTGCCGCGGGCGCGCGGGTCGACGTACACCCGTGTGAGCTCGGCGGTGACGGGGTCGAGCAGGCGTATCCCACCGCAGGAGAGCGGCTCGCCGTGGAGCCGGCCCACCACGAACCGGCCCGTCGGCGGGACCAGGTCGTCCGCCGGGTCGTCCAGCATCCCCTGGTCGATCTCGGCCTCGGTGGCGGTCCGCTTCCAGTACCGCCCGGCGACCTCGGCGTAGTACGCGCGGCGCAGGGCGGTGGCGTCGGGGGTGGTGAACGGCTCGGGGACCACGGTCCACGAGGTGGTGTAAGTGCTCATGGCGTCATTGTGGAGTCCGCCGCGGATCTCCCGCGTGGAATATCCACAGGGACGGGCCGATGATGAGAAAAGACGACAATTCGCGCGCGTGGAGGGTGTGAAAGACATGGCCGAACATCCCGACTGTGCCCTGGTCCGCCGCGGCTACGAGGCCTTCGGCAAGGGCGACATGGAGACGCTGGGCTCACTGATGACGGCCGACGTCATCCATCACGTGCCCGGCAGCAACCCGCTGTCCGGTCACCACAAGGGGCGGGCGGACGTCATGGACCTCTACCGCCGCCTCGGCGAGGAGACCGGCGGCACCTTCCAGGTCCACCTGGAATCGGTGCTGGCCGACGGGCGGGGGCACGTCATGAGCTTCCACACCGCGCGCGGTGACCGCGGGGACCGGGGGATCGAGATCCACCAGGGCGTCTTCTTCACCATCGTCGGCGGGAAGATCACCGACATCGACCAGTGCACCGCTGACATCGACGAGGAAGACACCTTCTGGGCCTGAGGCGCCCCGGAAACGAGAGCCGGGAGCCGAGCGGCCCCGGGCGAGAGCCGAGAGCCGAGGGCCGAGAGGCACGAGGCGCGCGCCGCGAGCCAAGAGCCAAGAGCCAGGGGTCGGCGTGTGGGGCCCGGGGCCGCCAGGTGCCCCGGGCGGCCCCACACGTGTCCGACGTCTCAGGCCTTCTTCGGCGCCGCCTGCTGCACGACCTCGAAGGACCACACCGTCGACCCGGACGCGGCCGGCTTCGGCCGCTCGCCGCCGCCCGCGCCGCCACCCGCGCCGCCCTGGTGAGCGGCCTTCATCGGCCCCTCCATCCACGCCTGGAAGTCCTCCTCCGAACGCCACCGGGTGTAGACCAGGTACTGGTCGGTTCCCTCCACCGGACGCAGCAGCTCGAACCACTCGAAGCCGTCCGAGGACTCCACGGCCCCCGCCCGCGAGGCGAAGCGCTGCTCCAGCACCTCCCGCTGCTCGGCGGGAACGGTCAGTGCGTTGATCTTCACGATGCTCATGCGGGCCATCCTAGGTATCCCGCGGGAGATATCGTCGTCCAGGTAATGGAACGGGGCACGAAACGCGGCAGCCAGGCAAAGTCAGGGTTGCGGTCAACAGGGCGGGAGGCCGGCGAGGCGTGGCTAACGCGGAGCACAGTGGTGCGAACGGACATGCCGGAGTCATAGGCGATGGCGGCAGGCTCGGGGCGGCACGCCTCCTGCTGTGGGCGCTGGCAGGCGCCCTCGCCGTCAGACAGGCGGCCGCCGTGCTGCGCGTCCCCCCGGGCGAGTGGCTGAGCGGCTTCCACCTCCCCGGCAGCCTCCCCGGCTCGCTTTACGACGCCGGCCAGTTCACCGGCACCCCCTTCGCCGGGCTGGTCCTCAAGCCCCTCCTCGGCCTCGCCGCACCGTCGCTGGAGGTCGCCTGGACCTGCGTGACGCTGCTGTTCGTCGCCGCGATCGGGCTGGTCGCCGCGCGCGGCCTGCCCGACCCCGTGCCGCGCCGCACCGCGCTGCTCGCCGCGCCCGTGCTGACCGCCCTGATGATGGTCTCGCTGCCCGTCCGCGAGGCCGCCTCACCCGGCCAGACCGCCGTCCTGCCCGTGCTGCTGGTGCTCCTGGCCGTCTTCCGCGTCCCCGGCGAACGCCCGGCCGGCTTCCTCATCGGCCTCGCCGCCGCCCTCCAGCCCGCGCTGCTGCTCTTCGCCCCGCTGCTGTGGCTGACCGGCCGCCGCCCCACCGCGCGGGCCGCCGCCCTGACCTTCGCCGGAGCCACCGCCCTGTCCTGGGCGGCACTGCCCCGCGACTCCTGGACTTACTGGATCCAGCACCTGGCCGGCACCGGCCTCGGCAGCGCCCCCAACGGCCTCGCCAACCAGTCCGTGCACGGCGCGCTCCTGCGGCTCGGGCTCAGCGGCCCCGGCGAGATCGTCCTCTACGTCGCCCTCGCGGCCGGGATCACCTGGTTCGGGCTGCGCCGCGCCGCCCGTTACGCCCGCGACGGGCAGCTGCTGCTCGCCGTCGCCATCACCGGCTGCGCGGCCGTCGCCGTGTCCCCGGCGGGCTGGCGCCACCAGCTGCTGTGGGTGCTGCTCGCCGTCGCCGGGAAGGTGGGCCGGCGGGCCGCCGACCGGCCCGTGTGGCCGGTGGCCGTGGTCCTCGCCATGACCCTGCCCAGCGACGTGCTGCTGCCGAACCTGGCCGCGCTGGCCCCCGTACGCGACAACGTGCTGCTGCTCGCCGCGCTGGCCGCGGCCTGCGCCGTGCCGTTCCTGCCGCGCTCGTCCCCGTACTGGCGCGAACCCGTTCCGACCGCCTACGGGCGCCCGGCCGCCGCCCGCTGGGCGCGGGTGCCGCTGCTGCCGTTCTGGCGGCGCGTGCTGTCCCGCCCCAACCTGCTGCTGGAACTCCTGCTGATACGGGTCGGGTACTCGCTCTACTCGCACATCCGGGCCGCCGCGCCCACCAGCCGCTCCCTCGCCGAGGGCAACGGCAGCCAGATCCACGCCATCGAACGGGCGCTCGGCATCGACATCGAGCACGCCGTGAACCACGCCGTGGTGAACACGCCCTGGCTGGAGGCGTTCTTCAACTTCTACTACACCTCCTTCCACTTCGTGGTCCCGCTGACGATCCTGGCGGTCCTGTACTGGCGCCGCCCCGGCGACTACCGCTGGGCCCGGGCCTCCCTCGGCCTGGCCACCGTGCTCGCCCTCATAGGCTTCTGGCTCTACCCGCTCGCCCCGCCCCGCCTGATGCCCGCCCTCGGCTTCATCGACACCGTCCACGGGCCGCAGGACCTGGCCAACCCCTCGTACGGGGCCATGACCGCGATCTCCAACCAGTACGCGGCGATGCCCTCGCTGCACTTCGGCTGGTCGCTGTGGTGCGGGATCGTGATCGTGGTGCTGGCGCCCAAGGGCTGGCAGAAGCTGCTCGGCGTACTGCACCCGCTGATCACGGTCTGCGCGATCGTCGCCACCGCCAACCACTGGGTGCTCGACGCGGTGGGCGGGGCGGCCGTGGTCGCCGCCGGCTTCGGGCTCGTGTACGTGCTCTCCGGGCCGCGGCGGCTGCGGGCGAACCTGCCCGGGCAGCGCACGGCGAGTGACGACGAGCTGGAGCTCAGGACTCCGGCGGGGGCTCGCTCCTCCTAGTGCTGTGACCGGAAAGGTTCACCGGGTCGCGGCGCTCCCCCAGCTACCGCTGGGAGGTACCCCCAGGCACGGCACCTCGCCGCGTTGTCGGACCACGCAAGTACGTCCAGTACGAGCCGCGGTCCTCCGCCTTGCGATGCACCGCACCGGACACCGCGACCCGGCAAACCTTTCCGGCCACAGCACTAGCCGCCGCGGACGGCGTGTCGGCCGCGCATTCGCCCCAGAATGTCCGGCATGAGCGAGAACGACGCGGTGGACCTGCTGCATCGCAGGCTGGACCGGATCGAGGCCCTGCTCGAACCCCCCGCCCAACCGGGCGGGGAGAGACCGGCCTGGCGGCAGCCCACCGACGGCGAGGAACGCTGGGCGGTCACCGTGGCGATCCTGGTCGCCGTGGGCCTCCAGCTCGCCCTGCCGAACCGGCTGACCCTCGACCCGTACTGGCTGCTGCCCGCGCTGGAGCTGACCCTGCTGCTGGCACTGGCCGCCCTCAACCCGCACCGCCGCTTCGACCGCACCTCGTACCTGCTGCGCGGGCTCAGCCTGAGCCTGGCGGCCTCGGTCAGCCTGGCCAACGCGTGGTCGGCCGTGAAGCTCGTACGCGAGCTGCTCCTCGGCATCGGGCCGGAAGGCGCGCTCGGGCTGCTCACCACGGCCGGTGCCGTCTGGGTGACCAACGTGATCGCCTTCGCGCTCTGGTACTGGGAGTGGGACCGGGGCGGCCCGGTGGCCAGGGCCCAGGGGACCAGGGACCACCCCGACTTCCTCTTCCCGCAGATGGGGCAGGCGGGGATCGCCCCGCCCGAGTGGAAGCCCTACTTCGGGGACTACCTGTACGTGGCCTTCACCAACGCCACCGCCTTCAGCCCGACCGACACCATGCCGCTGACGATGTGGGCCAAGCTGCTGATGATGATCCAGACGGCGGTGTCGCTGATCACCGTGCTGCTGGTGGTCGCGCGGGCGGTGGGCATCCTGCAGTGACGGCTGGAGCCGGGGGAGCAGGCCGAAGGGGCGCCGGGGCAGCTGTGCCCCGGCGCCCCTTCGGCTGGATCGCCGCTGTCAGTCAGGATCGCCCGGTCCGGGCGGGGCCGCCACTCGAACGGGTGCGGGCCGGCTGAATGGTGCCAGCGGACGGCAGGGGCCGGGGCGTGGGAGGAGCGGCCCCTGCCGCCCTGGATCCGTCGTCAGCCGTGGCTGACCCGGAGCTCCTTGATGCCGTTGAGCCAGGCCGCGCGCAGCCGGCGCGGGTCCTTGCCGGTCAGCCGCAGGTCGGGCAGGGCATCGGCCAGCGCGTTGAAGATCAGGTCGATCTCCATGATGGCCAGGGACTTGCCGAGGCAGAAGTGCGGGCCGCCGCCGCCGAAGCCGAGGTGCGGGTTCGGGTCGCGGGTGATGTCGAAGGCGCCCGGGTCCTCGAAGACCTCCGGGTCGTGGTTGGCCGAGGAGTAGAAGAGGCCGACCCGGTCGCCCGCCTTGATCTTCTGGCCGCCCAGCTCGGTGTCCTGGGTGGCGGTGCGCTGGAAGGACACCACCGGGGTGGCCCAGCGCACGATCTCCTCCGCGGCCGTGGACGGGCGGGTCGCCTTGTACAGCTCCCACTGCTCGGGGTGGGTCAGGAAGGCGTGCATGCCGTGGCTGATGGCGTTGCGCGTGGTCTCGTTGCCCGCGACCGCCAGGAGGAGGACGAAGAAGCCGAACTCGTCCGAGCCCAGGTTGCCCTGGCCCTCCGCCGCCACCAGCTGCGTCACGATGTCCTTGGCCGGGCACTCCTTGCGCTCGGCGGACAGGTTCATCGCGTAGCCGATGAGCTCCATCGCCGCGTTGGCGCCGACCTCCTCGGTGATCGCGTACTCCGGGTCGTCGTAGGCGATCATCTTGTTCGACCAGTCGAAGATCTTGGCGCGGTCCTTCTGCGGTACGCCGATCAGCTCCGCGATGGCCTGGAGCGGCAGCTCGCACGCCACCTGCGTCACGAAGTCGAAGCTGCCGTCGCCCGAGGCAGCCACGGCCTCCTCGACGATCTTCCGGGCCCGGTCCCGCAGGGCCTCCTCCAGTCCGCGGATCGCCCGCGGGGTGAAACCGCGCTGCACGATCTGGCGTACGCGCGTGTGTTCCGGCGGATCCATGTTCAGCATGATCAGCCGCTGGGCATCTATCTGCTCACGCTGGATGTGTTCGTTGAAGCGGATGATCGCCGTGTTGGTGGTGGAGGAGAACAGCTCGGGGTGCGTGGACACGTACTTGACGTCCGCGTGCCGGGTCACGACCCAGTAGCCCTCGTCGTCGAAGCCGGTGATGCCCCGCCGCTGCGGGCACCACCACACGGGTGCGGTCTGCCGCAGCTGTGCGAATTCCGGTAGCGGGACCCGGCTTTGCAGCAGGTCGGGGTCGGTGGCGTCGAAGCCTTCGGGCAGCGCGGGACAGGACATCGGGGCAACTCCAAAGTCTGACGGCCCATCAGAAGTTGGCTTGAAGGTAGTAACGAGTTCTAGAAGTGACAAGGGTCGCGGCGCCAACTGTTGCGTGTGGAATCCGTGCAGGCCGCGTGCAAGACCCTTGCGTGGCGGGGCTTGAGGTCATAAGACTGCGGGGAGAACTAGAACGCGTACTAGTTCAGGGCGGGGCGCCGGGACGGCCCGCCGCGCTGGCGCAGTGCAGGAGAGGACGAGCTCATGGCCGCGGAACCCGTCATCGTCGAAGCCGTACGCACCCCCATCGGCAAGCGCGGGGGCGCGCTCGCCAACCTCCATCCCGCCTACCTCCTCGGCGAGACCTACCGCGAGCTCCTCGCCCGTACCGGAATCCAGCCCGACTGCGTCGAGCAGATCGTCGGCGGCACCGTCACCCACGCCGGCGAGCAGTCGATGAACCCCGCCCGCAACGCCTGGCTCGCCATGGGCCTCCCGTACGAGACCGCCGCGACCACGGTGGACTGTCAGTGCGGCAGCTCCCAGCAGGCCAACCACATGGTCGCCAACATGATCTCCGGTGGGGTCATGGACATCGGCATCGCCTGCGGGGTCGAGGCCATGAGCCGCGTTCCGCTCGGCTCCGGATCCAAGCACGGCCCGGGCAAGCCCTTCCCGGACGAGTGGAACGTCGACCTCCCCAACCAGTTCGAGGCCGCCGAGCGGATCGCCCGCCACCGCGGCCTGACCCGCGAGGACGTCGACCGGCTGGGCGTGCTCTCCCAGGAGCGGGCCGCTGCCGCCTGGGCCGAGGAGCGCTTCAAGCGCGAGACCTTCGCCGTCCAGGTGCCGACGACGGAGGAGGAGCAGGCCGCCGGCCAGGGCATGTGGCGGCTGGTCGACCGCGACGAGGGCCTGCGCGACACCTCGATGGAGGCGCTGGCGCGGCTCAAGCCGGTCATGCCGACCGCCGTGCACACCGCCGGGAACTCCTCGCAGATATCCGACGGGGCCGCCGCCGTGATGTGGGCCTCGCGCAAGATGGCCCGTGCCCTCAAGCTGCGGCCGCGCGCCCGGATCGTCGCCCAGACCCTCGTCGGCGCCGACCCGCACTACCACCTCGACGGGCCGATCGACGCGACGCGGGCCGTGCTGGGCAAGGCCGGCATGTCCCTCAAGGACATCGACCTCGTCGAGATCAACGAGGCCTTCGCCTCCGTCGTCCTCAGCTGGGCCCAGGTCTTCGACCAGGACCTGGAGAAGGTCAACGTCAACGGCGGCGCCATCGCGCTGGGCCACCCCGTCGGCGCCACCGGCGCCCGCCTGATCACCACCGCGCTGCACGAGCTGGAGCGGCGCGACAAGGAATTCGCGCTGATCACCATGTGCGCGGGCGGCGCGCTGGCGACCGGGACGATCATCCAGCGCCTGTAGGCGCTGCACACAGACCCGTGGGATGGGATGCAGAAGGCCCCGGCGGCCGGACCTGGGGAGGCCGGCCACCGGGGCTTTCGTATGTCTACTGCTCTACTGCTCTACTGCTCTGTTGCTGCGCTGCTCTGCTGCCGCTGGTGGCTTAGTACCAGTGGTTGGCGGACCAGAAGTTCCAGGCGCCGACGGGGCTGCCGTAGCGCTCGTTCATGTAGTCCAGGCCCCACTT